>NZ_JBQKUK010000008.1:0-208448 GCF_054968585.1 Marinobacter sp. G5_S1_61_S3
GGTGCGGGCTACTTTCTCGCCGTCAAATATCTGCAGGTTGTTCAGCGTGCGGATGCCATGCTCTGGATGCATGGAGCCGGAAACACCCCAGTTCGGGCTGACCATGGCCTGGTTATCGCCTTTGCGGAACGTCACCGTGCCGTTCGGGGCGTCCATGCTCATGCCGCTGAGCGCCTTGGCAACAGCCGGCCCCTCGGTGCTGCCGGCCGCTTCCATCGCCTGCTTATAGGCGTAGATGGCAGCGTACGCACCCTCAGCGTTATAGCTGGGAGGGTTGCCATAGGCGTCAAGGTAGGCTTTCACGAAGCGGTCGTTAATGTCGTTGTCGTAGGCCTCGTACCAGTAACGTGTAGACAGGTGCACTCCCTCAGGCATTTCCTCGCCCAGTGCGGTCAGTACTTCAGTCGCTGCGCCCACGGTAAACATGACCTCCAGGTCCTCTTCGAAGAACCCGCGGGTGTTTGCCTGGCGGACAAAATTGACCAGGTCACCACCCCAGACAGAGATCAGAACGCCCTCGGCGTCAGAGTCCATGACCCTGTCAATGAACGGGGTGAAATCCTCGGCGCCGAAGCGCGGGAAGTTGGTCTCTGACATCAGGTTGACGTCCGGATTGATCTCTTTGAGGTAGTTTCCAAAAAATTCCCAGGACTGATGGCCGAAGGCATAGTCCGGACCGATGGTGGTCCAGTTGGTGGCATCGGTTTCTGCAGCCACCAGCGCGGCGGCCTTCATATTCTGGGCCACGTTGACACTGATACGGTAGGTGAACGAATTACACAACTTGCCGGTGACATCCGGCGTGGCAGCGTGGGTAATGATCAGGGGTTTCTGTAACTCCGGCATGGTTGGAACCATACCCTGTGCCACGCCAGAGCTGTCCAGGCCCACGAGGGCGTCCACACCCTCCGAGTAGACCAGTTTGCGAGCGGCCTGGATGGCTACTGAAGCCTTCCCCTGGGTGTCCTCATAGACCATTTCGACCTGACGACCCAGAATGCCGCCGGAGCTGTTGATTTCATCCACTGCCAGGTTGATGCCCTTCTGGGCAAACTCACCATAGGTGGCAGCACTGCCAGAGAGGATGTAGAGGCCCCCGAGCCGGATGGGCTCCTCAGCATAACTGATACCTGCGGTACCAAGCGTAGCGGTTGCGGTCATCGCAACCAGCAGTTTCTTGATGCTTGATGTTTTCATGGTAATGCTCCTGTGTTCTTGTCTTTTTTGTCACTGGAACTTTCAGGCCTGTTAAATCAAGCCACGATTTCATTGTCATATGTTCGTCGTTCGCGTTATCGCAACCTCCTGCTGACCATGGCCAGCGCAGTCATCAGGACAACGTGTCCCTTAGAATGTTTTTACGGATCTTGCCAGTGGCGGTCTTGGGCAACTCACCCAACACCACCTTCCGCGGCGCCTTGAAGTGCGCCATTTGCTCCCGACAAAAGGCGATAATTTCCTCGGGCGTGGGTTCTTCGCCATCATCGATCGGATTGATAAAGGCGCAGGGAACCTCCCCCCATTTTTCGTCGGCCATGGCCACCACTGCCGCCTCAGACACTTTCGGGTGGCGGTATAGCACTTCCTCCACTTCCAGGCTGGAGATGTTTTCGCCGCCGGAGATGATCACATCCTTGGCGCGGTCACGGATTTCGACATAATGATCCGGGTGCATGACGGCCAGGTCACCGGTGTGGAACCAGCCGTCGCTGAAGGCCTTTTCGGTGGCTTCCTCATTTTTCAGGTAGCCCTTCATCACCGTGTTGCCACGAATACAGATCTCGCCCATGGCTTTTCCGTCTGCAGGTACCGCCTCCCCGCTGACCATATCCAGCACCGCAACTTCATCCAGGCCGTGCGTGGAAACGCCCTGGCGGGACATTTTTAACGCCCGTTCTTCCAGCGGCAATTGCTGCCATTCCGGCTGAGGCACACAGAGTGTCGACGGGCCGAACGTTTCGGTCAGGCCATACAGGTGGGTGATCTGGAAGCCGATTTCCTCTGCCTTGCGAATCACGCTACTCGGCGGCGCTGCGCCGCCCAGAGCAAACTGGGCTGGCCGGGAAAGTGTCAGGCTCGCGCGCCCCAGCTCCTGTATCAGCAGGTTCATCACCACGGGCGCCCCACACATGTGGGTCACACCGTAGTCTTCGATCCGCCGGTAGATCTCCTGACTGTCCACCTCCCGTAGACACACATGGGTACCGCCAACGGCGGTGATTGCCCAGGTATAAGCCCAGCCATTGCAGTGGAACATCGGCAGGGTCCACAGGTAGACGGTCTCGGCCGTCATGTCGAAAGCCATGGCGTTGGTCATGGCCGCCAGGTAGGCGCCGCGATGGTGGTAAACCACGCCTTTGGGATTGCCTGTCGTTCCAGAGGTGTAGTTCAGGGAAATGGCATCCCACTCGTCTGTGGCATGCTGCCAGCCTGCGTCCGCGTCGCCTTCCTGCAACAAGGCTTCGTAATCAAGATCCGCCAGACCCAGGCTCTTCCCTGCCTTGCTATCGATGGCCACCAACAAGGGGTTGACCTCAAGCTCGGCTACCGCGGCCCGGACCTGCTCTTCCCACTGGGTGTCGTAGAACAGAACCCGGGCCTCACCATGGGCCAGGATAAATGACAGGGCCCCGGCATCCAGACGGATGTTGATGGCGTTCAGTACCGCACCCGACATAGGCACGGAGTAATGGGCCTCAAGCATTTCGTGGGAGTTTGGACACAGGATTGCTACCGTGTCGCCTGTCTCGATACCGCGTCGACTCAGGGCACTGGCCATCTGACGGCAGCGAGCGTAAAGCTCCCGGTAGGACAGGTTCATGTCATCATCAATCACCGCCAGCTTGTCCGGGTACACCCGAGCGGACCGCTGCAGCAGCGTGAGCGGGGTGAGTGGCGAATAGTTTGCGGTGGTCTTGTTCAGGTTCTTGTACTTGTTCATGTCGCACCTATGTCACATCCAAATCACACCCAAATCACACCCAAATCACACCATCCGGGATTGTTCGGGTTATTTCAGGTAGCCCGGATTGTTTACTTTCAGCCGTGTCTCCGTCATTGCGCGAAGGACCGCCCGCAACTCACGGTCGCTGCCGTCGACAACGCGTTCACGAAGCGCCCTGGCCAGGGTCTGTTCACCCTGCTCCGACTCCTCCGGCAACGCGTGACCGGCCAGAAAACGGGAGAGCATGACGTCGGTTGATTCAGGCTCTCCCGCCTCTTGCTGTTCCTGTTCGCGGATGGCCATGCCCATGGCATTGGCGATCATTAATGCCTCGTATTTGCGCTCCCCGCCAAGTTCGGGGACCAGCGAATCGAGCAACACCTGGCGAGCCTCGGCAAGCAGGTCACGGGTCTCAGGTCGATTGATCATTGCCATCCTCCAGTTCCTGAATCTGATTCAACAGGTCATATTCCATCTGAGCGACCATGCGGCCGGTTAGCGCCAGCTCGAGCGAGCGCTGCTCACCCGACATGTGACGACGCGCCTGTTGCAGGGCGATCGCGGCCCAGCGCACCAGCGCCATGACCTCCCAGTAGTTGACCCTTGCCGGACTAATGCAGGCTCCGGTTACCTCCCGGTAGCCGTCCAGAAGATCCTGTTTATCTCCAATTCCGCCCACTTCCCGTTCATCAGCGCCGAAACGCCAACTGCGACTGCAGAGCCACCCCAGGTCTTCGCAAGGGTCGCTCCAGGCGGCGAATTCCCAATCCAGAATGGCAGTCAGTCTGTCGCCGCTTATCATGTAATTGCCGGTTCGGAAATCGCAGTGGCATAGAACAGTGAGATCTGGTTCCGGGGCGTTATCCTCAAGCCAGTTCAGTGCCCACTCCAGCACCGGGTGTGGCTCACCAATCTCTTCCAGATAGCGGCGGTAAAGGGCGACCCGGCTAAGGGCCGGATTATCCGGGTTGGGCATCGCCAGAAAGTCCAGCGAATCGTCCGGCGGCCTGACGCTGTGAAGTCTCGCAAGCTCTGCGCCAAACGTTCGAACAAGAGCGCGGCGCTGCTCGTCAGTAAACTCCGACTTGACCAGCTTGCGTGGTGACGCACTCCCGGCAGCCCGAGCCATGACATAGAACACCTGCCCGGTGACCGCAGTATCCTCGCACAGCCAGAGAGGTTCAGGCGCCGTTACCCCGGCACCGAAAGCGGCCTGCAACACCCGAAATTCCTGCGGCCTGGTCAAGCTCTCGGCCACCCCGGACGGTGCGTCCTGCCTCACCACAAATTCGTGCCGCCCGGGCCTGTTACCGCCCTCCAAATCCAGCGTTAGCCCGAAGTTATCCTGGATCGCCCCTCCGGAAAGCTTGTCGAAAGAGACGACCGTTGCGTCGGAGGCTCCAGTCTGCCGCACGATAAAAGTGGCAAAGGTATCCTCAAGTGCAGACATCAGGCTTCGACTCCCCAGTGCCAGAAGTCTGTACGCTCAGCCAGGAGTGTTCTCGAGAACACCATTTTGTGCACTTCCGATGCGCCATCCACCAGCCTTGCCTGGCGGGCATAGCGATAGATCCACTCCAACGGGGTATCCTTGGAGTACCCCCTGGCGCCGCAGAGCTGGATTGCCGTGTCTACCGCCTTGTGCAAGGTATCGGCCACCGACACTTTGGCCATGGAAACCTCTTTTCGGGCAAAATCACCCTGGTCCAGTTTCCAGGCAGCGTGCATGGTCAGTAATCGGCCGATCTGAATCTCCATTGCCGCCTCTCCCAGCAGCCACTGCACCCCTTCGCGTTGTGCCAGGGGCTGACCAAAGGATTCCCGGTTATCCACATAGTCGGTGGCAATCTCCAGGGAGCGTCTCGCCAGGCCCAGCCATCGCATGCAGTGGGTAAGACGGGCCGTGCCCAGTCGAATCTGGGTCACTTTGAGACCGTCACCCACCTCCATCAGCCGATTCTCGTCCGGGATTTCCAGGCCATCAAAGCGCAGCTCGCAGTGGCCGCCGTGTTCTTCCGGCCCCATGATTGGAATACGCCGGATGATCTCCCAGCCCGGATCGTCTTTGTGAAACAGGAAAGCACTCAGACCTTTGCGAGTATCTTCAGACGTGCGCGCAATCAGAATGAAATGGGAGGCTTCTGCTGCTCCGGTGATGAAGTGCTTGTGGCCATGAATCACCCAACGATCGCCCTTGCGCGTCGCGGTAGTCTGCATCATGCCGGGGTCCGAGCCACAACCGGGAGGTGGCTCGGTCATGACGAAAGACGAACGCACCCTGCCCTCAACGATGGGTTTGAGCCAACGCTCCTGTTGGGCCTCTGTCCCGACTTTCGCAAGCACGGTCATGTTGCCGTCGTCCGGTGCCGCGGAATTGAACACCACCGGCCCGAAAATCGAACGGTTCATTTCCTCGTAACAGGCAGCCATACCCGAGATATCGAGCCCCTGACCGCCCAGGCGCTCGGGAATCTGCAAGCACCACAGGCCTTGCTGCTTTGCCTTTGCACGCATCTTCTCAAGATAGTCTGTCGCAATGTTCTCGTGCTCATCGTAGGCTTCCGGGTTCTGCTCCAGCGGCAATAGCTCCTGTTCGACGAAATCCCGGATGCGTTTTCGGTACGACTCGTTCCTGGGGTCCAAATTGAAATCCACAGCCCACTCCTTACAACGAGGATTGAAGATGGCCGCCATCCACCACAAGGGTGCTGCCGGTCATATAGTCGGAAAGTCCGGAAGCCAGCAGCAACAACGGACCACTCAAGTCATCAGCCTGCCCCAATCGACGCTGAGGAATACGGCGGATCATTTTCTGGCCGGGTTCACTGGCAAAGAAATCGCGGTTCAGATCGGTTTCTATGTATCCCGGCGCCAGTGCGTTAACGCGAATTCCGTAACGGGCCCATTCCAGCGCAAGGGCACGGGTCAGTTGCTCGACACCAGCTTTGGCGGCGGCATAAGGCGCCACGTTGCCGGCCACGCGATGACCAAGGATGGAAGAAATCATGATGATGCTCCCGCCCCGATTGATTGCCGAGAGACGACGGGCGGCTTCGTTGCCAACCAGCCAGCATCCCTTGAGGTTTGTGTCGATCACCCGGTCCCAATCCTGACCATTAAGATCCAGAGCCTTCTTGCTCGTTGCCACACCGGCATTGGAAACGACAACGTCCGGGATGGCGACCTCATCAGCCATGGTATTGAAGGCTTCAGAGACACTGGACTCGTTGGTGACATCCATAGTGACTACGTGGATACG
Source organism: Marinobacter sp. G5_S1_61_S3 (assembly GCF_054968585.1). Taxonomy (NCBI): domain Bacteria; kingdom Pseudomonadati; phylum Pseudomonadota; class Gammaproteobacteria; order Pseudomonadales; family Marinobacteraceae; genus Marinobacter; species Marinobacter sp. G5_S1_61_S3. Next base: position 6,204 of record NZ_JBQKUK010000008.1, read on the forward strand.
ATCAGCATGTTCCGGAAATTCGGCCTTGAGGGACTCAAGTGCCTCTCGGCGACGGCCACTGACAATGACGCTGGCGCCGGCTTCAACGAGACAACGAGTAAAGCTCTGACCCAAGCCACCAGCAGCACCCGTTACCAGAGCAGTCTTGCCGTCTAGCCGCATTGACCCATTTGCGTTGCCTGAATTCGTTTGATTGGAATTGTTCATATCGCGACCTCCGCCAACAAAAATAGAACGAGCGCTCGTTTTATTCAACCCTTAAATTAAATTGTTAATAAACTGGAGGCGGAAGTGCGTCACAAAGACAAGGCTCTGACTGAGACCATCTTGCTTCTGGTGTGAAAAAACTGAATCAACAACGCCGGTAGATTCAGGCGACAATGTACTATAGGCGTCACTGCCACCCTCCCTTTATGGGAGGTCTGGCATCAAACCAAAGGACATCCATTGTGACGAAACTCGCCCTGGTAACCGGTGCCAGCGCCGGAATTGGCCGCGAGGCCTGCGCTCTCTTTGCCCGGGAAGGTTATAGGGTTATCGCCCTGTCCCGACAGCCCAGTGGCATTGAATTCGCAGATCTGGAGATGACGCTGGATCTTGAGTCCTTTGAGAAAATCGAGGGGCTTGCGGGCGAGCTGGAAACCGAAATTGCAGCAGCCGAGCGGGTTATTCTGGTCAACAACTCCGGTTACGGGCAATTCGGCGCGCTTCGCGATCTGTCCGAATCCATGTGGCAAAAGCAGTTCTGCACCCACGTATTCGGCCCCATCAAGCTGGCCGCCGTCTGTCTGAGGCTCTGCGAGCAACATGAAGTACCCTTACGGGTCATCGCGGTGAGCTCCGTCTTATCCATAGCGCCCCAGAAAATGAAAGGCGCCTACTGTGCCGCCAAATCCGCGATGAACGCGGCTCACGACAGCTTCTGGTTTGATGAGCAGGACAGCAAAAGCCTGGAAAGTGTCTCGCTTGTGCTTCCCGGGCCCGTGGCGACCCGGTTCAGAGAACATGCCCTGGCCGCTCTGCAGCCCGTGATTGACCGGGCAAGTGCGGTGCATCGGGAAAAGTACAAAGCAATGGAAGCAGCGCTCGCACCTGGCGCCAGAATCAAGCCGTTTACAGCCAGTGCGTTGGATGTTGCCGAAAAAATTTACCAGGCTGCGGAAGTGGGACGTCCCAAGCCAAGGTATCTGGTTACGCCTCAGACTTACATTGCTGCGTTTGTCACGCGGTTTATGCCGCACTCTGTCCAGCGGAGAATTCTGGGGTAGTTGAATCTAAGGTAGAAAAATTGGAGGCGCGGGTCGGAATCGAACCGGCGTACACGGAGTTGCAGTCCGCTGCATAACCACTCTGCCACCGCGCCGGGAAAAGTTCGAAGGGGATTCGATACTTTTATGCTCTCAGGTGGGCATTGAGAGACTGTGTTAATTGGAGCGGGAAACGAGATTCGAACTCGCGACCCCAACCTTGGCAAGGTTGTGCTCTACCAACTGAGCTATTCCCGCTTGATCAACGAGGGCGTATTCTACGGATTAGGCCGTTTGCGTCAACCACTTTTTTCAACTTTCTGTTTTAGTTCAGATTCTGATCGATTGCACTCGAACGCAGCAACCCCCAACACGCGAATTTGAGCTAGTATCAAGGAACACCCATCGCCAATCCTCAACAAAGGAGACGGGATTTCCAGATGCCCTCCCCTGGCAAGCTTGAATTCCAGAACGGCCAATTGACCGTCTCGGGCGACTGGACGCTTCCGAACTACGGCCGCTTGAAGCGGGATGTCCAAAAAGCCACCGCAATGGAGTTACCTAACGGGCATTCGGTCAATCTGGCAACAATCAATGCGCTGGATACCGCCGGCGCATCCCTGTTGGTGGACCTTCTGGGTGCCAGTCAACTCCATGAGCTTACCGAGTTAACCCCCGGGCTTTCCAGCGAACGTCAGGAACTGCTGCGCCTGGTTGCCAACGCGATGGCCAGCCCTGAAGGAGAAAAATCCCTCCGATCCAACCCGATCACTGAGTTCCTGGCGGGTGTTGGCGAAAAAATCGAAGACTTCTGGCATCAACAACGGCTGTTGATTGGGTTTACCGGCCAGATACTGGCGACATTGGCGAGCATTCTTGCAACACCCTGGCGATGGCGTATCACATCGCTGGTGGCCCATGTCCATCAGACCGGGCTCAATGCCCTTCCCATCGTGGCGCTGCTGACGTTTCTGGTGGGCGCGGTGGTTGCATTTCTGGGCGCCACCATTCTCGATGATTTCGGCGCCACCATTTACACCGTGAACCTGGTGGCCTTCTCGTTCCTGCGGGAATTCGGCGTTCTGCTGGCCGCTATCCTGCTGGCTGGCCGCACGGCCAGCGCCTTTACCGCGCAACTGGGCTCCATGAAAGCCAATGAGGAGATTGACGCTCTACGCACGTTCGGCCTGAGCCCCGTGGAACTGTTGGTTATCCCCCGGGTGCTGGCGATGGTGGTTTCGCTTCCGATATTGACCTTCGTCGGCATGATCAGTGGCATTATTGGTGGTTCGCTGGTGTGCGTCGTGGCGCTGGATATCTCGGTTCCGCAAATCCTGAATATCCTCGAAACCAAGGTAAAGGTCGTCCACCTTCTGGTTGGGCTCGGAAAAGCCCCGGTCTTTGCGTTTGTGATTGCCGTTATTGGTTGCCTGGAGGGCTTCAAGGCTAGTGGAAGTGCCCAGTCCGTCGGTGAGCACACCACCTCCGCCGTGGTACAGTCGATCTTTATGGTGATTCTGCTGGATTCCATAGCAGCGATATTCTTCATGGAGATGGGCTGGTGAGAAAAGAGGCCGCGCACCAGGATGTGGTTATCAGCGTGAAGGGCCTTTGTAACCGCTTCGGTAGTCATGAGGTACATACGGATCTCAATCTTGACCTTTATCACCGGGAAATACTGGGGGTGGTTGGCGGCTCGGGAACCGGAAAATCAGTATTGATGAGAAGCATTGTCGGGCTTCACGCTGCGGATTCCGGGACCATAGAGGTCTTTGGTGAGCAGTTGCAGGCTCTTTCTCAACAACAACGCTCCCGTGTAGAACGGCGCTTTGGCGTGCTGTTTCAGAGCGGTGCCCTGTTCAGCTCCCTGACTCTCCAGGAAAACGTTGCCCTGCCGCTGATTGAGCATGCCAAACTGTCCCGTACTGACGCGGAACACTTGGCCCGGGTGAAGCTCGCACTGGTCGGCCTGCCAGCCAACGCGGCCGGAAAGTACCCCGCCCAGCTGTCAGGTGGCATGGTCAAAAGAGCCTCGCTCGCAAGGGCCCTGGCGCTGGACCCGGAGGTGTTGTTTCTGGACGAGCCCACGGCCGGGCTCGATCCGATTGGCGCCGCTGCCTTTGACCGACTGATTGTTACGCTTCGGGACGCCCTTGGCTTCAGCGTGTTTCTGGTGACCCATGATCTGGACACCCTTTACACCACCTGTGACCGGGTGGCCGTGTTAGCCTCACGGAGCGTGCTGGTGGCGGACCGGCTGGCGGTGGTTGAAGCCACTGACGACCCCTGGATTCGCGATTACTTCCATGGGCCCAGAGGCCGCGCCGTCAATCGCATCCGGCCGGCCACGGGGCAATAAACATAAACAACCGGAAAGTAGCAAGGAAGTCGGGAGAGGCACGCTGTTATGGAACCCAGAGCACATCACGTCCTGATTGGGCTGTTCACATTGGTTGCGCTTGCCAGTGCACTCGCGTTCGCCTTGTGGCTGGGCCAGGCGGGCAACGACCGCGATTATGCCTGGTACGAAATCATTTTTGATCGGGGCGTCAGCGGGCTATCGGAGGGCAGCCCGGTCAAATACAGCGGCATTGAGGTGGGCGACGTGGCCGAACTGAGCCTCGACCCAAATGACCCGCGCAACGTCAGGGTGCTCATTCGGGTATACGACGATGTGCCCATTAAGGAAGACACCCGGGCTGGCCTGGCGTTAACCAACATTACCGGCAGCATGAACATCGAACTGAAGGGCGGCACCCCCGGAAGCCAGAAGCTGACAGGAAGCCGTGAAACCCCACCGACCATCCAGGCCGAACCCTCGGCCTTTACCACCCTGATGGCTTCCAGTGAGGAACTGTTTGCCAAGCTTGATAAATTTCTCACCAACGCAAATGCCATGGTGTCCAAGGAAAACTCCCGCAACCTCACCCGCAGCCTCAAGAACATCGAGGCCGTGTCGTCTGGGTTGATGGATCAACGCAGCGAACTGAGCAATCTGGTTACGAGTTTCGATCAACTCAGTGTACAAACCGAGGCCACACTGAAAACCTTCCGTCAATTTGGCAGCACAGCGAACACTTTGCTCGACAAGGAAGGCCGTCAGTTGATGGCCACTGCCCAGAGCGCCATGGATTCACTGGAAACCGCTACCGCGCGGCTTGAAGCACTCACCGCCCGCAACGAGGGCTCCCTGGACCAGGGAATGCAGGGCATCGGTGAACTGGCGCCCGCCATGCGGGAGCTGAGATCAACGCTGCAAAACATGGACAGTCTTATCCACCGCCTGGAGGACGACCCGGCCGGCCTTCTGCTGGGCCGCGAGCCGATACAGGAGTTTAATCCATGACACTGACTGCATCACGGGCACTGCTCTGCATGGTCGTTGCCGCCACGTTATCTGCTTGTACTCTGTTCCCGGATCGACCGGCCAATCGAATATTCCAGTTACCGGCTTCCACAGTTGAGGAATCCATCACTGATAGCAAACCATTCAGCACAACCCTTCGGTTCGTAACGCCCCTGGCCGAAGGCCCTGTTGATAGCTCGCGTATTCTGGTGAAACCGGAGGGCAACGAAATAAAGGCCTATCAGGGCGCGCGCTGGAGCAACAAGTCCCCCATCCTGGTTCGGGACCAACTGATCGATGCCTTTCGCCGGGATGGCCGCTTCGCTGGCATTATTACCGGAACCAGTCCGGCCCGCAGTGATCTGACCATGGCAGGAGAACTAAGCGCGTTCCAGAGCGAGTATCAGGACGGCATGCCGGTAGCGCTGATCAGGCTGGACCTGCATCTCATCGACGAACGCACCCGCAATACCCTTGCCACCAAACGCTTTGAGTACCAGCATCCGGCGAAAGGGGAACAAGTTGAAGCAGTCGTGGAGGCATTTGGTGAGGCCAGTAGCGCACTGGCCCGCGAGGTGATTCGCTGGACGGTCGAACAGCGCCCCTAACCCGTTAACCCTGGTGTTTTTCCGGAAAAAGGTCCGGCCAGGCGGCCTTGAGATAGAGAATCATCGACCAGAACGTCAGTACCGCTGCCACGTACAACAGGGCCGTACCGGCCTGGGCCCAGACGACACCAGGAGGAAATGCCAGCAGCATGATAATGGCCACCATCTGCGCTGTTGTCTTGATCTTGCCAATGTAGGAAACCGCCACACTCGCACGGCTGCCGATTTCCGCCATCCACTCCCGCAATGCTGAAATCACGATCTCACGACCGATAATCACCGTGGCGGGAATCGTCAGAATGAAACTGGCGTGGGCTTCAATCAGTACGGTCAGTGCTACCGCCACCATGAGTTTGTCCGCAACGGGGTCCAGGAAGGCACCAAAAGGTGTGCTCTGGTTCAGTTTCCGGGCCAGGTAACCATCCAACCAGTCCGTCGCCGCCGCCAGCGCAAACAGGCCGGCACTGACGAGGTAGCTCCATTGCGCCGGCAGGTAGTAGATAATCACGAAAACCGGGATCATCAGAATCCGGGAAAGGGTGAGAATGTTCGGTAAATTCATGCTATCCCTACTCGTCATGCAGTACTGCGTAGATGGTTTCTGCCAGGTTCCTGCTGATTCCCTGAACCTTGGACATTTCGTCGATACTCGCCTTGCGTAGCTCCTGGATACCGCCAAAATAACGTATCAGATCGCGGCGGCGTTTGGGCCCTACACCTTCGATTCCCTCAAGGGTGGATTGCCGGCGTTTCTTGTCACGCCGGGCCCGATGGCCAGTAATGGCGAAACGGTGCGACTCGTCTCGGATATGCTGGATCAGGTGCAGTGCCGGCGAGTCAGCGGGGACCCGATAGAGGTCGCCGGTCATGGCATCAATCAACTGTTCCATACCCGCGCGCCGGGTGACACCCTTGGCAACACCAATCAGCGGAATGTCCGTAACACCAAGTTCATCAAACACTTCCCGGGCAATGTTCAACTGGCCCTTACCACCGTCGATGAACACTAGGTCCGGGCGTTTGCCCTCACCTGCCACCATGCGTTTATATCGGCGCGTCAGAACCTGGCGCATGGCTCCATAGTCATCACCGCCGGTAACACCCTCGATATTGTAAAGCCGGTAGTCGCTTTTCAGCGGCCCATTCTCGTCGAAAACCACGCAGGATGCGACCGTGTTTTCACCATGGCTATGACTGATGTCAAAGCACTCCATACGTGACGGCGTTTCAGCGAGATCCAGCAGGTCGCGCAGGGCCAGCAGGCGGCGATAGACCGTTTCCTTGCTGGCCAGGTGGGTCAGCAATGTCTGCCTGGCATTCGTCATGGCCAGATCCAGCCAGCGCCGGCGCTCCCCGCGCACATTCTTGCGTACCCGGGTGTCACGACCGGCGGATTCTGTCAGCGCCTGGGACAGCAGTTCCTGGCCGTCGACGTCCACCGGCACCAGGATGTCCGGTGGAATTTCCCGGCGGGTGCTACCGCCGAAATAATACTGCCCCAGAAAAGCACTTAACAACTCAGCTTCTGACTGCTCAATACTGTATCGCGGAAAATAGTCCTTGGTACCGAGCACGCGCCCACCGCGCACGATGATCACCACGATGCACACCACTCCAGCATCCTGGGCAATCGCCACCACGTCGGCATCACCCCCTTCGCCGTCCACGCTTTGCTGCTCCTGAACGTGCCGCAGGTGATTTATCTGGTCGCGGTAGACACCGGCTTTCTCAAATTCCAGATTCTTCGCCGCGGTTTCCATGGCCGCCATCAGATCCTGCAGGATCGCGGGGTTCTTGCCTTCGAGGAACATGGTGGCGTGGCGCATGTCCTCCTGATAATCCTCGGGGGAAATATAACCGACACAGGGTGCCGTGCAACGGTTGATCTGATACTGAAGACAAGGGCGTGTGCGGTTTCGGAAATAGCTTTCACTACAGGATCTTATACGGAAAATCTTTTGTAGAATATTAAGACTTTCCTTGACCGCCCCGGAACTCGGAAACGGTCCATACCAGGTACCGCCACCTTTCTTCGTGCGCCCCCTGCGAAACGTCAGGGAGGGATAGTCATCGTGCGAGGACAGATATATATAAGGGTAGGATTTATCATCCCGCAGCAGGATATTGTATGGCGGCCGCAGGGATTTGATCAGGTTCTGTTCAAGCAGGAGTGCTTCGGTTTCACTGCTGGTGATGGTGACTTCGATGGAGTCAATTCGGGAGACCAGGGCTTCGGTCTTGGGCGCCAGACCGGATTTGCGGAAGTAGCTGGTCACCCGTTTCTTGAGGTTCCGGGCCTTACCCACATACAGCACATTGCCTGCGGCGTCGTACATTCGGTACACACCCGGCCGTTCGGTCAACTGTTTCAGGAAGCTTTTGGTATCGAACTCCCTGTTGTTCCCTGCCTCGGCAGTATCAGCCGGTGCGTCAGACCTTGTCGGCATCGAGCAACCCGAGCCTGACCGCCATCAGCGCCAACTCAACGTCACTGGAAATTTCCAGCTTCTCGAAAATGCGGTAGCGGTAACTGTTTACAGTTTTTGGGCTGAGGCAAAGCTTGTCGGAAATGTCCTGCACTTTCTGGCAGTCCACCACCATCATGGCAATCTGCATTTCGCGCTCGGACAAACGGTCAAACAGGGATAGCTCGCCGTCTTCGTCCCTCGCATCGCCGCCTCCAAGCTGCTTGAGCGCCATTTTCTGGGCAATTTCCGGGCTGATGTAACGCTGCCCGGAATGCGCCATGCGGATGGCACGCACCATTTCCTTGATGTCGGCGCCCTTGGTGATATAAGCCGATGCGCCGGCCTGCATCACCCTCGTTGGATAGGGGTCATCAGCACAGGCAGTCACCACGATCACCCGCACAGCGTCGTCAATGCGCAGGATTCGCCGTGTCGCTTCCAGCCCCCCGATACCAGGCATGCGGATGTCCATCAACACGATATCCGGGCTGTCTTTACGCACAGAATCAATAGCATCCTCGCCTGAAGATGCTTCGCCGATGACTTCAATATCGGGGTTGTCCGCCAGCATCCGGGTAATACCGGACCTGACCAGTTCATGGTCGTCAACAACCAATACCCTGATCAAAACTCACCTCGCACGCGGCTTTTATGGGAATTTACGAATTGTACCGGTTAAGGGTTCCCGACGGTAGATGCATCCATCAATACCGGGACCCACTGCTCAGGACACAAACATCAGCGGGGCACGCCCAGGCTTGCGGTATTCTCTACCGGATCGAACCAGACCACCAGATCCCCCCGCCAAGCCGCCGATTTTACCTGCTCCCGCTCTGCCATGGGGTTCTCAGTGTCGTTCAGGCCGTGGTACCGAGTGCAGTATTCGTCAACCAGCCCGTCAAGCTGATCCTCTGAAAGCAGCCCCACATCCACTACGAATTTCTCTTCACGTGGGTCCGGCTGGGGCTCGTGGCCTGCTTCGTCGGTCATTTTCAACTCCACCTCAAAGCAGCCATGGTAATGGGTTTGGCGAGGCTGTAGAAGACCGATTATCAGGCTTTTTTCACTACTTAGCGTTGACCGGTCGGTCAGGCTGCCTTAAACCGGGAAATCAGCTGACGCATGGTGACCGATTCCTGTCTCAGGTATTCACTGATCTGGCGGGTGTTATCAACACTGGTGATCAGGGAACCCGAACTGTCATCAAGCGCCCTTGACCGCCGACCGACACGGTCAATTTCTTCCCTCTGAACCGAAACCGCATCCCCAATTTCTGCACTGCGAAGCTCCAGCTCCGTGAACTGACTCGCAAGACGCTCCAGGTGGTCTTTCAGGGCATCAAGGTTCCGCCGGTTCATACCACCGGCGTCGCGCATTTCGTCCAGCAGGCCCTCAACGCCGGAAACCCCGGTTACCAGGTCCGTCACCCATTGGCGAATTTCCCTGGTGGAGTCCGACGTACGCTTCGACAAGGTGCGCACTTCGTCTGCCACCACGGCAAATCCCCGACCGTGTTCGCCGGCACGGGCCGCTTCAATCGCTGCATTCAATGCCAGCAAATTGGTCTGCTCCGCGATATCAGCAATGACGCCGATCACGCTCTCGATTTTGCCCGAGGATTCACTCAATGCCTGGATAGATAGGGACACCCTCCCAATCACCTCCACCGTGTGTTCAGCAGCCTGTTCACTGTTTCTGAGCCCTTCCTGAACCACCGCATTGGCCGCCACGGCATCTCGAACCGTAGTGGCTGAGTTCTCAGTGGCTAAATCAATGGCCGATGCCTGGTTCGCAATGGCCGCCATTGACTGGCTGACATCATGAATCTGCCGGCGGGTAGTATCAGTGGACGCCTGGACGTCCTCTGCCTGAGAGTCCAACGATGTGGACCGGTCATTGATGCTGTGGGCAGCCGTTCTCACTTCTCCGATAAAGAGCTCAAACCGGCTAACCAACCCTACCAGCGCGCGCGTCACACCAGCCACTTCATCGTGTCCGGTAATAACCGGGCGCCGGGAAAGATCTGAGGTCTCGTCCATTTCCCGGAGGCCGGACTCCAGCAACTGCAGGCGGCCAATCACTGAGCGCCGAAGCCAGAGCGTCATCAAGACCACAGACATCAGGAATACAGCAGAGCCGGCCAACAGCCAGATTTTCTGGGTATCCAGAAAGGCCAGCAGGTCCTGACTACGAACTTCAATGATGTTGCGGCTGGCTTCCTTACGGTTGTTGATCGCCGTGAGCATCGGGCCGAGGGCCGGGAACAAGTCAAAATCCACCACTTGCCCTACTCGATAGTAGCTCCGCCCTTCGATACCCGGTCTCATGGATTCGATGAGCGCCAACACGCTCTCGAACAAGGCTCGATTATCCGTCGCCCACTCGCTCAGCCCGGCATTGTCCTCGATAGCACGCCAGTGCTCCGGCAGCACATCGGTCAATACCTGGAATTCCGCATCGATTTCATCCCAGAGCATCAGCTGCGCCTTGATCTTGTAGGCGAGATCCTGCAGGCGGCGATGGTCCTGCTCAAGGTCTTCCAGCAGCCACGACTCCATAAGACTTTCCCGAACCAATGCCTCTGAAGCGGACTCAGCACGGGTCATAATGCTCGATGACAGGGCCGCCAATGCGGCCAAAGCAAACACCGATAGAAAGGAAAAGAACAGAATACGGCTGCGGACAGTTCTGAGCATGGTATCTCCACTGGGGGTATCGTCCAATGGAGCTTATGCCTGTTTTGTGACACTTTTATGTCGCGAATGGCGCCATTTTCCAGTCGGGAAGCCTCCGATAGACCATCATCGAATGTCGAATACGCGGGAAATCCCCTACGCTCATTCTTTTACCCATTGCGCCCAGCGCGATATTCTTTAGGTTGGCACTGATTCCGAACAGGCGTAAACGATGGTCCACAGCAAGCCTTTCTCACAGGCCTGTGTAAATAACAGGCAACCAATACTGGAATGCATCAAAACGGTGTTCACCGAGCCGGCCACCATATTGGAAATTGGAACGGGAACGGGGCAACACGCTGTTTATTTTGCAGCGGAGCTCCCCCACCTGACGTGGCAGCCCAGTGATCGGCCTGGAGGCGCCGATCATTCCCTCGGCTGGATCCAGGAGGCTGACCTTGCCAATATTCGCCCACCTCTAGAACTGGACGTTTCCCTGGGAAGCTGGCCGGTAGACACCATTGATGGTGCCTATTCCGCCAACACGGCTCACATCATGTCGTGGGAAGAGGTAGAGGCAATGTTCGCCGGGTTGGCTAAACGCCTCATTGCCGGCGGCCTGTTCTGCCTCTATGGGCCGTTTAACTATGAGGGGCAGTTTACCAGCGACAGCAATCGCCAGTTCGATCACCACCTGCGGAGTCAGGCCCCGCACATGGGCATCAGGAACATGGATGACATGCTGGAACTGGCGGGCCGAGTTCGGTTCGGGCTTGAAAGCGATTTCGAAATGCCTGCCAACAATCGACTGCTGGTATGGCGCAAACTGTAAACAGCCACTCTATGTCAGGAGGGATCACGCAATGAGCCACCAGAGACTCACAATGCTGATCAGCGGCAAGGTCCAGGGCGTCTGCTATCGCGCCTCCGCGGCCGACATGGCCAACAGCCTGGGTGTTACCGGCTACGCCAGAAACCTGCCGGATGGCCGCGTAGAAATTGTTGCAGAGGGCTCACCGGCGTCACTGGTTTCGCTCAGACAGTGGTGCCGGGACGGCCCTCCCTCGGCAATCGTCGATAAAATCAACACCACCGAAGACTCTGCAACCGGTGAGTTCACTAACTTTGGAGTTCGGTAACCACCGGCTGGATGACACTACTCGGAACATTTCTTCACACCCTTGAGACCACGCTGCCGGTATTCGCCATGGTGTTTATCGGCCTTGGTCTCAGGCGGCTCGGCTGGATCGATACCAACTTTATCAACACGGCGTCGGCACTGGTCTTCCGCGCGACTCTGCCAACCCTGGTATTCCTCAGTATTGTGCGCGCGGACCTGGATACCACCCTCAACCCCGCACTGCTTGGATTCTTCGTAGCCGCCACCCTCGCCAGCTTCCTCTTCTGCTGGCTTTGGGCCATACGTGCCGCACCAGCGATTGACCGGGGTGTGTATGTGCAGGGCGCTTTCAGGGGCAACTGCGGTATTGTGGGCCTCGCCCTGGCGGCAAGCCTCTATGGCGACTTTGGGCTTTCCGCCGGGGGCCTTCTCCTGGGCGTGGTCATTATTTCCTACAATGCGCTCTCTGTGGTTGTCCTGACAGCCTACCAGCCGGGTCAGACGGCCAGCTGGGGGCGCATTCTCGGTGACATCGGGCGCAACCCGCTCATTCTGGCGGTGGTCATCGCCGTTCCCTTCGCCTGGTCCGGTTTTCAACTGCCAAACTGGCTGATGACCAGCGGTGACTATTTCGCCTCACTTACCTTGCCCCTGGCGCTGATGTGCATTGGCGGCACGCTCTCCTTGAGCGCCATGCGTACCGATCGCAAGCTGGCGATCAGTGCCAGTGTGATGAAGATGGTGACGTTACCGGTATTGTGTACGTTCGCTGCCTGGCTGGCCGGGTTTGAAGGGCGCGAACTTGGGCTGATGTTCCTGTTCTTCGCCAGCCCGACAGCCGCCGCCAGTTTTGTCATGGTCAAGGCGCTGGGCGGCAACGACCGCCTGGCAGCCAATATCGTGGCTTTGACCACGTTAATGGCCAGTGTAACGGTTACGGCAGGGGTGTTTGTGTTGCGGACGGCAGGGGTGGCTTAAGTGACATGCAATAAAAAACCCCAGCATCTCTGCTGGGGTTTTGTATTGGCGGGCCAGTTGGGACGAATCTGGGCACTGGGAAGTATCAGTCACTTTACCTTTGAATTCATCAGGATAACTGATTCGTCGCTTGTACGTGAGGGGCTGAATCCTCCGCCCCTCAAGGAGCGGCCTCCTAGAATCGATAAAAGGGCAAAACGGATTTGTCATTAATAAGCATCCCAGAATGCGCTATGAAGTATAGCAAATCTATGTCTCCGGCCTGCTCTCATTTGTCTAATTCCTCAATTCGTCCGAAGAATATAAAAAATGCCTGCTGGTGACCGAGTCATAGCGCCATTCAGCTGTTGGCAGCAATACACTCATCGCTGCCATCAGCAGAATGGATAAGTCCTCGACTATGTAATCTGTACGGAATTGCTATAACAAATCGTTTTATATTTCTTGAAAATCTACTTCCAAAGTGTCGTAAATATAGCCGACTGCCTCGGTATCAAGTACCGAGTAGTAATTGGTATCTGACCATGGCAAAAGCTGTAGAGCTCTCTTGGAATACCGTGGGTGCGAGTCCGGGTAAGACGATTGCCAAATACTCCACAACCTATCGATTTCACAATGGTGCAACCAAAAGATAGGATCGGCAGGAGACCATTGAGAGTTCATGACTCCTCCTACCCATACATGTACGTGATTGTGCGCTGGCAAATTGGGGGCGTAACCTTCTAGACAGTATGTAAACCTTTCATAAGTGTTTAGTCCCTCTTCCATGTCAGGCACGAGATCAAAAAAGTTCTCCAATAACTGCAATACATGGTCTTTCTCCGGCAATTCCTGTGCGCTACTTCCCACATCGTGACCGTTCGCGCGAGTTTCAGGTTCGGTTCCTGGGCCTCCCGAGCCAAATAGAGGGATTACATCGACTAGCCATCCCGGAAAGGTTCGGTTCTTTGACCAACGCCAATAAGGCAACCCAATAGGGTTTTCGGTTCCAGTTAACTCAATATCAGCCTTTCCAAGAAGTTTCTCGAACTCGGTAAGGTACTTCCTGTGCCAAGACAAAAACCTGTTTAATCCAAGCCTATCATCGTTCCATCCATGCATACGATATTCTGTCATGTGCGTATGCTCGGTCACTATTGCTTCGAAATCACCTCGATCAATTAGAAGCTGGAGCGCTTTCTTGAACCTATATTTCTCCTCGTCTGAAAGTTCGGACTCATCTTTTCTAACGCAAATGTAGCCGTATTCTTCAGTAGGCTGGGTGTCATCGAACTCAAGAGTCCGCGCTCCTGCGAAATTAGTGGCTCGATCTAACTCCTCTGAAAACCTATGGTGATGATGGTGATCTAACATCCTTATATTTCCTCTCTCCTGGCTTCTGATCCCAACTCAGTCTGATTCTAGTGGACCAGACATTGCGCACAAGTTTCTTAGGGTTTCGTTCTTGACTTCTGAGCCCCATCGACCAGCGGAGAACTCTACTTTAGCGTCCAAGCCTATTCCGCGAACCGTCGCGTTTGCAGAGGTATTGACTAAGATGTCGGAGAATCCCGATGCCCAATAGGTAACGACTATCCATTTTATACAGCTCTCAGTTGATTCGGCATCTCTGCTGCTGGCAGAACATTCGCTATGCCTGTTTCTCCAAGGGGTTTCTCCTTTGCTAATCTCCTGTTTCCAAGTAAAACACCTAGCCTGAGCATTCGTCACTTCGATGTGTGGCGCAGGGTCTACAATCTCACAGGCGTTCGTTCTGGCGCTGACTTGCCATTCTTGAGTAACACAAGAGATACCGAATCCGTTCTTTACATCTAGCTGCCAACGGCCTGAATTCACAGATCCAGAACCAGCATTCTTCGGATAAATTGATCCAATGCCATGAAGGTAGAGCACGGGTTCGAACACTATTCGGTCATCTTTGTCCAGCGTGCCTATGGATGTGGCAACAACCTCTTCTTCCGCGTCCCGCGAGGCCCAACTTACGCGAAACAGACGGTATCCGGGCATGACGAAGCCAGCATCGAGGAGTTCCTCTGCAAAACCCTCAAAGTTCGCTTCAGGCTCGTTCGGCGACGGTTCGCTCAGTGTCCAACGGTCTTTGGAACCCACCCTGTCTAGAAAGACTAGACCCTGTGCCACCTCGACGGCCTTATCGAATTGATTCTCTGAGGTAACCGCTTCTTCTTCAACTTCTATGTCGGTCAACGTAATGGGCATTCCCGCGTCTTCCACGAAGCTCGTCACTGCACCGACGAATTCACTCCTTTCAATGCGAGTGCTCTGAGCTAACACACTTGAAGCATACAGGATTAGCAAGACGGCCAGTGATAGCAAAACGCCTATTGGGAAGTTGCGTACTCGCATGAAGTCCTCCTGGACTTACCCCTGTGCAGTGGACACTCCGAGCCTATGATTTGGACTTACCCCGGTCCAATATACACTCTTGGCCTATGATTAGAGCATAGGAGGAACTGTCATGATCGGCCAACGTTATCCTCAAGCATTCAAAGATTATGGCTCTTACACAAGCATTGCGCAGGATAGCTATCTACCCATCCCGGTTCTGTGGACGTTCTCAGGGCTTCATCCTCATATAGGTGCGTATTTCAAGCAGCAACAGAGTTATACCCATTTGGAATAGACTTACCGCAATACATTGATAATGGGTGTCAATTTTTTTTACGGCTTCTTCGATTTCTTTGTTGCTTAAACTCCCAACTTATTGTCCGTTTTAGAAAATGTTTTTCCCGGAACAAGCATTGCTGGCCATTTAAACATGGTTTATACAAACGCAACGCTATGGTGGGGAAGGTTTGGATCTTGACATTGTCTTAACAGGCCGAGTAATTGAGCGAATATTTATCATTCTTTTCGGAGGAATGTCACTTTTCCTCGGGTATAGACTTTTCTATGGAATAGAAAAAAATTATTTCAGTGGCGATGTAGAAGCGAAGAGTGGTGAAGGTCTGTACATAAAGATAAAAAATCTCGCTCCGGGTATTTTCTTTGCTGGTTTTGGATCACTGGTCCTAGCTATCTCGATGCAATCCCAGATAATTCACTCCTTCCCTAATACCAACGGCGAAGCAACTGAAAAACTAAGGCACTCATTTTCAATTGCTGGTGACGACGACTCTGATCTTGCAAGAAAAGCTGCATCAATTAAGTTACTAACTGATTTTTATTTAGAGAATCAACAGTACTTGAGTAAGGAAGATCGACAGTATTATCAAGCAGCAGCAGTGGTATCTCGGAACGTAGTTAGAGATATCGTCGATATCCACCTTGGTACTGGCTCATACGAGCTTTACGAAAAATCTCAGCGAAACCTAGACTCAGCTTCGCCAGTATTGATTCAGCAATATTCTCCAGACGAAAGAACAATTATTAGAAACGTGGAGAAATTTTTGCGGCACTCCCTACCAACGAGGAACGGATAATGCGAACAATTTCCTATCACCTCCTATATTTCTTACTGATATTGGTGACTCTGTCTTCAACACCAGCCCAAAGCGATAATAGAGCACTTAGTTATTACCAAAGGTTCACCGAAACTGTACTAGATAACGCCGAAGCACACGTCCGCCCTTACTTAAACAATGCGGAACGAAAAACTTTGCGTAGTATAACTGTGCATGTGCCAGCCGAGTGGGCAGTAATAGCACAAGCCTACCCAAAAAACATCGTTATCTCGTCGGGTATGGCATGGGTTTTAGAGCAATTAGCATTAAGCAATATCGCAGACTATCAGCTTGGGCACCAAGGTTGCGATGAGGAGTATACTGGTTATCTCGCAACCGCTATTGCGAACAATACGAAGCGCGTGGATAACCGAAAAAGACCACATGCTGCTCTGACTCTAGATTCGTACGCAAGAGAATATCAAGGAGACTGTCGAGGATTTAGGAATCAGGACATTGTCGAATCTAACTTTGGCGAACATTTTGCCAGGCTAATGGAAGCGAGCCTGATGTTTTTATACCTCCATGAACTAGGACACCATGTGCTGAACCACGTAGAACATGCTCCTCCGAACTTAGAATACCAACGTGATGAAGAGGCAGCTGCGGACGCATGGGCAATTGAAATTGGTTTTCGATCAAATTTCAATGTGCTTGTTGGAGCACCAATCATGAACTTAATTGCTGCGCTAGGCGGAGCCTCTATTGAAGCTGAGGAAAAACAAACGCACCCACTTGGAATACGAAGGCTTCGCGACATGTTATCCCAAGCGCGCGAGATTTTGATCAGTAAAGAAGAGTATGATGTGGTGGAATGGCTGGACGAGAATTTATCAAGAGCGGATTTGGTTTTAAACGAACTTTGAGGCAATAAAAGTTTAGCTCCTCAAATTCGTTCTGCTCATTCTGTAACCATCCCCTAAAATCGATGCACGTATATCTAGAGTCCTCCTGTTACCAAAACCTAAAATCTCCGCATCGGGTCTCTCAGGATTGACCTCGCTAGACTGACCCTGACCCCGTGTTAGGTCCACCAAGAAATGTAAAAATCCTGCCGGGTTTTAGACTAAAACCCATTAGCCACCACAAATTGGCCTGGAAACCAATTTAGACCACGACGGATACCTTATTTCGTCTCGAAATAAATTTGATGACGAGAGTCTACCAACGACTTTGGCTTCATGACGCTCCCCTTTGAAACACAAGTACCAGCCATCCAGCGTTTCGAACGCTAGAACCTCATTTCCACTCAAAGTTGACCCATACTGATATCCAGCTTCCACTTCAAATGTACTGCCATCACGCAATTTAATCTTTTTTCCGAATATATCAACGACCTCAGTTGTGAAAGCATCTTTCATAAACTTGGGATGTACATAATCTTCAGAGGGAGGATATAAGAATTTAAAATCGTGAATAATCTCTTTATTTCCTGCTGGACTAATTTCTTCAATAATCTTATGGATCACTGAAAATTTTTCTGGCGTCTTTAATAGAAATTTCGGTATGCAAACACCAAACCGCCACACATAACTGACGTCTTTTCCCCTTACCACGCGATCTTCACAAGATTCAGAATATTTCGTTGGAGCAACATATGCTCCATACTGGCTTGATGATTGGTCTGCGAAAGAAACTGAAGCTACTGCTAAGTTAAAAGCGACTATAAATACCAATGAACCTGCGTTTATCCCCATGCTAATAACACTCCAATAATACGGGCGCGGCTAAGCCGTCCAAGTAAAAACCTATATTGAAAACCCCAACCGAATCGAATCGGAAACATGGGAGACACTTTGTTCATTTCTACCCTGGCCATTTGAGCAGACCTGTGATAAAACTTTGTAACACCCTCGTGAGTCAAATATAAAAAACAGCTGTCCGCTGACCTACCTATCTAAGATGATACTCAAGCTCAAATATATCAGAACTCATTCTTATCAGCGTTCTGTAGAAGCCACGAACCAGTTCTACGCGAGAATGATGTAAACGATGCGCTGTATCCGTAACCAACTTTTGATTTCGCCGAATTTCTTCAAAAGTAAGTTCAGAATCATTTGAGTTATGTATATTTTTTAATTTTCCTTCAAGAAAGCGCTTTTCGTGCTGCGCTATCGAAGAAGTAAGTTCATGAACGACGATATTTCTTTCTCGACGTAACTCATATATTACATTCGAAGTCGATTCTAGATTCTTAATCAAATCAATACTTCTCTGGTCTAACTCATGAAGCAAAGTCTTAGAAGCTTCCCTGAAAGGCGCTGTATACCAACTCGCATTTGCTATATCTTTCTTCTTACAGAAATCTTTCGGTGACATTTCCCAAAAAGCCCAGATAAAAAAATCTTTAATCCGGTCTGATGCTATATTAAGGTCCATAAGTGCATGCAATAGGGAACGTTCGATATTCAGATCCATAGTGGGTAACATCTCTGCTGAACTCTCACTGTAAAAAAGAATATCACCAACAGCTGACCGCCCTGCTATCATAGTTCCTTCAAAGTCTATACCAAGAACCATCAATTCCTTCTTACGCTCGCTGAAGCCACCAGAAGGAAGCGTGTCAGAATCAAGCTCGAATGCATGATTTATTGGAGGCTCGGTCTGCCACACTGCATGACCGAAAAAACTTGGGTCGATTTCGTCTTCGGATTGCCAACCGTAAGAGTAAATATGGCGAATGCCAGAATCTGCCAGTAGGCGTTCCATTTCACTCGTCAACTGACTACCTAGATCTTTGACGGAACTTGCCAAAACGAACTCCTTCTCATTTGGTTGATTCTCTACAAGCTTAATTGGACAGTGGCGGCACCTTGCAAGCGCTCGCATTTACTACTTCCACAACCTTCCGAAAACGTCTGAAAAATCTTTACTATTCTTTTGTAAATGACAGGATATACGGTGACGTAAAAACTTAAACGACACATCATGGATGCCAAGACTTGCTAGCCAACTGTCGATCATCTGAAAGCTTGTAAATATCGATACCTTTCTCACCAATTTTCGCAATCGCTACAATCTTAAACTTGTCTTCTTTTAATCGACTTCTTCTTATTTTCCCGGTTTTAATCTGAAAGTGAAAATATTGATCATGGATCACTTACTTACAAGCAGTTTGTGATTTTTAAAACGTGACCACTTAATTTCGGTCACTTTTTCTACTCAGAGAAACTTTTACAAATAATAAACTATCTACCTTTCGTTACCTTAATGATCAGCCATACCTAAAAATTTCCGCTGACTCACATCAAGATTATTTATTTTTATTCCAATACCTTTTTCTATCAGTGAACGGATTGTCTTGCTTTTTGTTGATTTAAGACGGTCGCTAATACTCTGGTAATTTTTGCACAGATCGTAAGCTTGAAGATATCCAAGTATCATTGAATCCAGTTGCTTTTCGATATTAAAAAGATGTACGTCATTTTTTAGGCAAAAATTGATGTCGCGATAATCAGAAATATTTGAATTCAATTTCCTGATTTTCTTACTCGACAGTTTTAGAGCGTAACTGCCGACACTCTCTAAGGAGCAATCAATTCCCAGAAACTCTACGCTATCTTCAGGGTGAAATATTTTTGTTTTTGTTTCACTCACCGACAATCCGAGGCGATCCAAGCACAGAATCACCTCTTCTTTAGCCTTCTCTGCTTCATGAGCACTGCAACAAAGGACAACAAAATCATCAGCATACCGAACTAATGAATAGCCTTTCCTTTCTATGAAGGTATCCAGTTGGTCAAGGTACAAATTGGCAAGAAATGGGCTTAGAGGCATTCCCTGACGTATCCCCTTGCCCACCTTCAACCCCTTCGCCTTGGCCTTTTTGAGGTCACTTTCAGATCGGAACTCAGATTCACACTGGATTACACTGAGAATGAGTTCGCGTATCGATGAAAAACGAACTTTTTTTCGAACTCGCTGCATTAATTCAGTTCTAGGAATAGTGTCGAAGAATGCTTCAACGTCGAATTTTACAACGTAAGGCGAGATCGATCTCAACTCTACAAATTTTTGAAGGGCTTTTTTTACAGTCCTACCCTTTAAAAACCCATAGTTTGATTTCGATTTAAAAATTGGTTTTTCTGATAGAAAATCTAAAATGGCAGATTGAACTATTCGATCTTCGACGGTTGGAACGTTAATAATTCGGTAGTCGCCGTTATCTTTCGGAATGGTGAATGCGGATAGATTCGAAAAGTGGTAGTGATTTCTTCGAAGGTCTCGTTTAATTTGTTCGAGCCTTTTATCGCTTTCCGACTTAAAGGCTTCAACGGAAACTTTATCGACCCCGCTCACTAAACGTTTCGGACCAGTTGCCCGAGAGTTTATTCTTTTCCAAGATTTCAGCAAGCGAGCTTTGTCTGCAACGCTGTGGAGTGCGGTTCGACCCATTATCGAGGCCTTTTTACCAGGTAGGAAACGCTAAAGAAAAGCACCTCTTATCGGCTTGACCCTAAAAATCCCCACAAACCGAAATTGAAGTTCACTGCCCTGAGTCACAGCCTCACAGAAATCGTGATTGAGCGACCAAGCGCCTGCGCATCGGTGATCATCATCACTTGCGCCAGTGTGCCAAAGCGTTCTTTCCAACTCAAGCAGCGCAGTCCGCTCAATGCGAATGATTATCGCTTCGATTTCAGGACTGCTGGCTTTTGGGTTTTCTTCCGAATCCGCCCCAAAACCCATGGAGATGAGCAACAAAAAGGCAGAAACCGCCGATAACACCGTTGCCCATCGATCCAATGCTCTTGCCTTGGATTCACGCGCTTTCACCGAACCGCCTCCTCGCTTTCGCTCTTGCTGAAAAAGAACCTCATCGGCCTCCAGGGTAAATCTGGGGATAAGAAGCCAATGTATTGACGCACTGCCCTGAGTCACAGCCTCACAGAAATCGTGATTGAGCGACCAAGCGCCTGCGCATCGGTGATCATCATCACTTGCGCCAGTCCGCCAAAGCGTTCTTTCCAACTCAAGCAGCGAAGAATACACAGCTGCGATGAGCACAATTCCAATATATAGTGCGTGAATCGATTTTTCAACACATCATCAAGGGGTTTTATTACCTAACAGACCATCAAGTTTTCGACCTGACTCAATTTGAGGCGACCCACAATGCTAGAAGCTGAATTGCACCCGCATTTTGTTCAGCGACCATTCCGCCTCGTGCTCAGATTCATGAGTGCGTACGGTCAGGCAGAAAGGATTATACTCAGGGTATGTCACTACCAGGTTGGGTTCGAACATGAACGATGACAAGACACCGCAAAGCGCCGCAACGACACCTGAGTCGCTGCAAGGCAACTCGACGGATCGTGCTGCCGAGAGTTACACCGCAGAAGAGCGCAACTCCATTGCCCTGAACGTTTTCTTCAACATTTCTGAGGGCTGGAGCCTTACAGAAGGAGAGAAGGTCATCCTTTTAGGTAATCCTGATCCTGCGACTTACCTAGCATGGCAGCGGGGTGACAACCTTGAACTACCAGCAGAAGTAATTGAGCGGATATCCTATGTGATTGGGATCTACAAAGCGCTTAGAACACTTTATCCCACCAGAGAACGCGCAGACGCTTGGGTTAAAAAAACCAATCGGGCATACGACGGTAAAACTGCCCTTCAAGTTATGCTCGACGGGAACCTAGCTCAAGTCAGGAAACATCTTGATGCAGAATGCGTGTGAATTCTCCACTCAAGTCCCGTTCATTTGAAAGCCTTCGCAAGCTCTGGGCCTTTCCCTCTAATTCGCCCAATCCCTTGGGTAAAACGACAACATTGGTCGCGTTAGAGGGGATCATCAATAGAAAAGCTCCATAACTATTCCTCAATCCACCTCCAAAGAAACCTAAACAGCGCACTTAGAGTCCGGCTTGCCAAATTCAGTCCCCACTCGGGTTCGGTCTTCTGGAGTAAAAACTGAAACCTCGACTACCGAGAAAGACTCAATTAGAGGGGACCAGCGCAAAAATCAATTAGAATTCTTTCTAATAAAAATTAGTTGCTGAAAACCAGGACTGCTATTGAACGCGCGCGCATGCACTCTCTGAAAAATACCAATTGTCATGAAAATGAAAGCCATTTAATAAAACGCCATCGTCTAAATTGTCAATTTTTATCATCCGCTTATTTAAATACAAAAAATTTCCTTAAGCGCCATAATAATTTGTATGGCAATTCTTTTCAAACCGCAAATTAATTAGAAAAAAATCCGTCATACGCTTCTAATTAACATTAAATATGCTTGACCAAACTGCCAATTATCCCAAAAAGTAAAAAGTTGAATAAACCGGTACTTGTTAGCCTGCCAAATATTAGGATTCTAGTTGAAAATATTACGAATGGGACCGTTACTTAACAAAAATACGTAAGGCTACCTAACATGATCAAAATTCCAAATAAGGGAAAAACTGAGAATAATCCTTACGTAATTTGGCAAGTTTTTATAGATGATGATCAGCGCCGAAAAGAACTTGATGTTTTTATTAAAAACTTAAACTCTATACTCAAAGAGTACAACAGAATATTAAAGAAATATAGTTCTACATCGGAATGCATGAAGGAGGAAAAGCATGGACGTTGTCGGGTACATAAGAGTTTCGACTGAAACTCAAGCGAAACATAACGATTCCCTCTCGGGACAAATTTCAAAAATCGAGGAATGGTGTAGAAACAAGGATCATAACTTAATTAACGTCTACACAGAACCGGGCTCATCTGCTTTTTATGACAAGCGGCCTGTCTTTAAAAAAATGATCGAGGATCTGGTAACCAAAAGAGTAAGGGTAGATGGCGTCGTAGTTTACAGCCTTTCAAGATTTACTCGGAACTTGAAAGAAAAACTAAATGCCCAAGAAGCTCTTAAGGGCGTCGGAGTCTCTCTATATTCCTGCACAGAGAGCATTCCCGAAGATCCATGCTCTGGTTTCATCATGGGGAATATCTACAGCACAATGGATGAGGCTCAAAGCCTTCGGAACTCACAGGTTGTATCAGATCGCATGCAACAGGCTGCTGTGAAGGGCTTCTTTACAGGCTCCCATCCTCCATTTGGCTACGAGACTATGGTTGCTCCTGGAACCGAAAATAGCACACGAAAGAAATTATTGGTAATCAATGCTGAAGAAGCTGAAATAGTAAAGAGAATTTTTGAGTATGCTTATAAGGGAGAATCTGGAATCGGGTACGGAGTAAAAAGAATAGCTAGTAAATTAAAAAGGCAAGGTATTCTTAGAAGAGGAAGTCTCTGGTCTCAAAATAGTATCCACCGAGTTCTTACAGATACCACTTACTATGGTGAGAGAATTTACGGAAAAAAAAGAAAACGCAAAGACCTTGGGCATTCGCCGGTTATAGTAAAATCTCCGAAAATAATAGAAAGGGATTTATTCGAAACCATAAACAATAACCTCAAATCACGAGCGCTTAAAAACACCCAATCTAAGGCTGATTACTCCCCATCAATACTAACAGGATTTCTTAAATGTGCTCAGTGCGGCTGTAACTTGGTTTTAGTGACAGGTAAATCGGGAAAATATGTTTATTACAAATGCAGCAAGCAAGTTAGATCTCAAGTAGATATTTGTGAGTGCCCTAAAATCTCAAAAATCGAATTAGAAAAACTAGTTATCCAAGCAATTTCGGATAACCTTTTAATAAAAGAGAGGCTACTGAAAGTCACTCAAGAGCTTTCATACGAAATAAAACACTCGTTTTCAGATGACCGTCAAAATCTACTCAACCTTCAAAAACGTCACTCCACAACTTCGTCTAAAATCGACCTTCTCTATCGGAAAGTAAGCGAGGAAATACTCGACTTAGACGAAACTCTTCAAGACCACTTAAAAAACCTTAAGAGTCAGCGTCTAACTTTAAAAACCGAAATTTCTGAACTCAGCCAAAAATTGTCGATCCCAATCAAGAAATTCGGGATTCGAAAAATTGAGGCCTTCGTAACAGCGTCCAGAAAGATTTTACTTGAGGAGAACAACGAGGCAACGAAGGCGTACTTAAAAGCATTCGTTAGCGAAATTACGGTCTCTCGCCACAAGGTGATTATACGCGGGGGGAAATTACGGATGGTAGCAGGAATTTCCCAATTTGAGTCCGGCCACCCCTACGAAGGGGTGCCCAGACTCATATCAAATTGGCGGAGAGGGAGGGATTCGAACCCTATCAGCGAGAAGGCCGGAAGCGGAATACCCAGTAATATCAGTTAGATAAATTTTCTCCCTCGGACCTCCAAGGAAAGAAAAGGACACGATTTTGTCCCAATTTTGCCCCACTGATCTGCCCCCAATTACTTAACCGCTGACTGGTTGGTAATGTCGGTTGATTGAACATTAGTAATCTGTAAACGGTTAAGTTGGAAGGAAACAGGTCATCCGATGGAGGCCGGAATGGTCGCAAGGCGGACATTCAGCTTAGGTGATTAACGCTGGCCATAACCGACGCCGAAAAACGAAGCGAAGCGTATTTTTTTTGGTGTCCGAATTTATAGCAGTGTTATGCATTCTTACTGCGGAAACATATCCTCACCTGGGAAGCTTGAGTTAATTTGTACGGGAGGAATGTAATAAGTACCCGCGGCCCGGGTCGTAATCAAACGCTCAAGCCCTCCTTGTTGATCGTTCTGATGACCGCCGAAAGACAAGTTACCCAGCCAATCCGAATGAGTCAGAATAAACAGAACCCTGTCGGGATCGTCCTGGAAGCTGACAAAATTAAGACCGACCCTGATTTTCCCACTTTCATCAGATTTCTCCAAAAACTCGAACCCCTGCCTATAAATTCTCCTTGAATCGGGTTTGAATACTGGTGATCTATGATGATTAGCTCGTTGTACATGACTTAACTTGATTTCATCACTCACTACCGAGGAGGGCTCTCGGAATTTCTCATTTCCGGCATCGGTTATTTCTCTAGTGCCAGAAATGGGACATCTGGGATCGGCAACTGGCGCGCCACGGTTATCAAGCCTGAGAATTGGACAACCAGATCTTTTTGTTCTTCCAACGAGCGCTTCTTGACGTTGTTCAGGTATAGCGTTCCACGCCTGAATGTTTACAGGAAGATGCATAAACACCATGTATGTTCCGTTGAGCGTCCACTCCTGCCCACCAGAATTGTCGGGTTTAATTGCAACTACCTGTCTTCTTTCCTCGCCTTTTCGGAGATTAGATATACCATCATGAAAGTCTATCCAGCTACGCCTGTCCTCTCTTCCAAAGCCGCTAAAACTTTCATCGATGGAAATCAAACTATCCCCATTTGCGCTAAGCCCAATATCATTTAAATATTTTGAAACCTCAAAATGAACCCTGTTAACGCCAAGCTCTGAGTTCGCAGTAACTTGAAGCACGAGTTCTGCATCTGCAACATTTTCTGCAACATCATCGTCATAAACAATGCCTGAACCTGGTAGTACACTGCGGTCTCGATTATCTTGAGGCTGTGGAAAACGATTACCCTGAATCATACCCTCTGGTGTGGGGCGCTCCAGGTCATCTCTTTCAAAGAACTTATGGCCGTATCCTATTAGCACCTCAAGATTTTTTGGATCTACGGGATAATTCGGACCTAAGGAGGGTACAATGCCACCTCTTAAAGAATCGATTATCCTCCACATTCCTCGGATAATTTGGCGTAGCTGTCTAGTGCCGACATCATCCGCGGGACGAAGAATTAACAGCTTGTAATGGCTGCTAGGTTTTGCGCCAGCGTACCAATGTATCCCTTCTTGAATATTACCTAACATTCTTCATGCCCCTATTTTCGGATTCCTCCTCGCACTCCCTTAGCCACTATTGTGTTGGAGGCCTCGTACTCCGCCTTCAAAGCTTTCATGCGTGCGCATACACCGGCTTGGCTACAATTGATTGCAGAAGGATTCGATGGCACAAATTTAACCTCTGCAGGGTCGATGTTGCTTGGATCTCCCACAACTACCAATGGACCAACCTCTAAGACCTCAGCTATTTGAAAGCCGCCAATTAAGGGTTCTTTTGCAGCACCTTTTTTTATCAAGATTTCATCAAGAAAAACATCTTGGTCGTCGCTAGGCCCAAACTCTAGGCGTTGATACATTCCTTCATTTCCTCGGGAATATGCAATCCAATCCTCGGGAATATCGGCGCCATCATACTCGAACAACGAAGGATTCAATGGGCGTAAATACATGCCCAGGTTCTTAGAGAATGCGACATCTCGTCCTTCTGAAACTACATCAAAAGGTCCGGCTGCGGCAGCGGGATCAGCATTACGGCATGCCAAGTGCTCTACATCGAACGCACGAAAAATCTCTTGCAGAAGCGCTTTTCTTTCTAAGCCATTTTCATTGACTCGATAAGGCGTTGCGCCAAACATCACGACATATATCAGATCATCCAAACCATTTATCGGGTGGGTTAAAAATAAAATGTTATCCCTATTTAGTGAACCGTCTGGCTGAGATGGGACGCCTGCGTTAATTAAGTCCCGATGGTTTCCATTGCCGGCTACCATTTTGCTGAAACGAATCCTTCGCTCTTGCTCACCCAATGACATTGGGTCATTATGATCATAAAGCTCTGACCATGTCGGAACTCTGCCAATAACATCTTTAACAGCGTTCTTAAGTGCCTGAGGGTCATGCATAGCAAGCACCACCCAATATTCTCGAAGTTCTGATGTAAATTCGACACGCTTAGGTCTTACATTTCCCTGTCCATCGACAGCGGTAACCACCCTATATTCACAGTATTCATTGTGCGTGTTATGACGCCCTCTAACACCCCAGTCGGACAATCGCTCCGCCCAATCTCTATTCAAACAAAACCTAGCCTCTGCTGGCGCACCACTCCATCTAACAGAAGCTACCTCTTGACCATTTTGAATATCATCAGAGTTTGCTTTGAAATATTGACTTGCAGTTTGTCTCGATATTTCCCGGTTTATCATATCGTTCCAGACTTGCAAGCTTATGGCATTGAATTCTGCTAAGCCACCAGGTGAATTAAACATATCCTTCTCCTTGGTTGTTTGGTGCTGCCTTTACTGCATAACGCAACTCTAAGTGACGCCGTTACAAGGTGTCCAGTAGAGGCCGAAGTGCAGAACGTACTTAAATGACTGGTTAGCTGAGGGGGGGGCAACTCTGAAGACCATTCCCTGGCAACCAATATGACGACCTGCACCATAGCCCTGGCATCGGCACTTGCCGATACCTCGTAACTAAGTCCACCGTAAACGAAGCGGTGAGCGAACCTAAACTTAAGAGTAGCAGATCCGGACGGAGTTTTCGGCGGACATCCTCACGACCCGAACACCCAACTTTAATACCAACGCGAAATGAAGATTGAGCTGCCAGTATGACTCCGAGCTCTGAGGGCCTCGGCACAACCCTGAAAATCTCAGATCTGCTGCCAGTTTCGGTCAAGGCCAATTCGCAACGAAAAACCCGAAAGGCCTCAAGGCATTACCAGCTAACGCCAGAAAAAGCCGCCGTTTTAGGCGCCAGTGCAAAACGGTGGACCTCACCGAATTTCAACGTAAACAAGTCCATAGTCTGTTTTTAAACTAATAGAGGCACTCTTATTTTGTTCACTTTTTCTTATGAGTAGCGCAAAAGTACGTACTTCAATCGCATCTCCCGATGCCAGCTCTGGCGAGGCTAGCATTGCGTTCACCACATCCACACCCAAAATAGTTAATGGGTCACGCCCCAACCATTCCGCTCTCAAAAGATAATTGCCATTCTCGTTTTCTATAAGTTCCCACTTTAATAGGTTTCCGAGAGATTTTCCGGTATCAACTGCACTCAGCGTTTGCTTTTTAAGCTCGATCTCAACCTCTTTTGAGAACTTTATGCTTGAGTTGTCGTTTAAAACATCTATTGCCCACTGCCTTAGCTCCGTTGTTTCTTTGGTCGGCTTTTCTTTCAGAATACTCGCGGCTAGCTCAACATACCGCAACCTCAGCTCGCTCTCTTTTATGGTGGTATTTACCAACTGCCCGAAAAATGCCAAAACCACTGGAATTAACAAAGCCGCGACCATGGCACTGATAGCCTGAGCCTTTTTCCATGGAAGGGGTAGCTCAACTCTTTTCTTGTCATATTCCATAACTGGTTTCTTTTTGCCGAACGAATGATGCGGAATCCCCCTGCTCCTACGGCATCAATGTGCCAGATTGGAGGCGTCATAAGTCTCCGATTAAAACGGAGAGCTTCATCACGAATTTTACAACTATCGGCATTGATCTTGCCAAGAATGTGTTCAGTACTCATAGCGTCGATTTACACGGCAAGATCGAGGTTCGCAAACGACTGAATAGCTCTAAGCTCATACCGCTCATTGCTCAGTTGCCGTCTTGCGTGATCGGCATGAAGGCCTGCGCTGGCGCCCACTACTGCGCCCGGGAATTCACCACGCTGGGTCACGACGCCCGGATCATTGCCCCTCGCTTTGTCGCCCCCTACACAAGAGTTTCAAGAACGAAACAACGATGCCGAAGCCATCTTTGAGGCCACCAGTCGCCCCTCGATACGCTTCTTCCCGGTCAAATTCGCTGAGCAACGAGCGCTGCTGTGCCTGTTTCGAATTCACAGCGGGCTAACCAAGGAGCAAACTGCAAAAATTAACCAGATTCGTGGGTTACTCGCCGAGTTCGGATTGGTGATGCCCAAGGGTCGCTACTCTGCCGGACACCATCTGAAGGGGATATTGGCGGATGGCGAAAACGGCTTGCCAATGCTGGCCCGACGATTACTGCACAACATTCATAAGCGTATCCCTCAGCTGGATGAAGAGATTCTGGCGTACGACCGAGAGATCGAAGCGATGACCCGACGGGATGAGCAAGCCAAACGCTTGATGACTGTGCCTGAAGCATCAGCAATTGCCCCAAGTTCGCCGGAGACAGGGCCCGACTTGAATGTCCGCTCTTGTTTACCTATGGCCCGAGAGTAACGTTGGTCGCACAGAGGATGTTCAGATGGTGCGATAACGAATATTAACTGGCTACCGAACGTTGTCCGGCGCAACGATTGGTCAGCAATACAGTGTGGCCAGTTAATTTTCCCGACGACGCTTCTGTTCAAGAATTCGAGTAACGCTGAGATCGGCCAAAAAGAGCAGGAACAGTAACACTATTACCGATGTTGTGAATCCGCCCGGCTGATCTTGAAATGGGTTCCAAGGCTGCGACCGCGAGTAGATCAAGGCAAACCCCAGCACGTACAAACAGTTGAAGAATAGCCATGGTACCTGTTCGGCATATGCGCCTCGTTTAACCATTGCGGCGACTATCCAAAACGTAGAGGCGGCAAAAACCCCAACCATCAATAGCGAAAATAGCTCGACGTCCTTGATGTAGAAACCTGCAAAAGTCCATAGAATCCATGAAATCACAGCAAGAAGCATACCGAATCCAAAAGGTAAGCCGCCGGGAAGTGCACCTTGGCCAACGTCCTCAAGGTACGCCTCATCGTCGAACCAAAATTTTACACGGATCATCAAGAACAGAACTGCGAGAAGGATGATATTCAGTTCAATTGGGGTATCACGGAAAGCAAGTCCAGCGAACGCCGCGCCAAGATTCAGCGCCGCAAATGCCCGGTGAACCTGATGGTGACGCTCGACATTTTTCATTGGTCCCCTCCGTCTCGTTAAGGTCTTCGAATTCAGATGGCTACCGCTTGGGCTCAGCCGCCTCGGAAAGGCAGCGGGAAATTGGTCGGCTGGCGTCCCTTGCTAGCGAACGGCGCAGACAGCTTCATGTTTCCTCCAAACTCAGCTTTTGCTGTGCTTGAAGTCCAGGCACCTCAAGTACTTTGATCTGGCCGCTTGCAAAGGCTTTGAGTTTCGCATCATGGCTAAAAATGGCATCTGCTTTTTGCGCAATTGCAGTTGCCACAATCATGCAGTCCGCTTTCAGTTCTTGGCGAGTAGCTTGTAACTCTTCTCGAATTTGATCTACAGCGCCCGATTCCTTTTTCTCGCGCCAAAGTCGAGCAAAGATTGCCGAAGAGGCAGCGTCATATGACGGTATGAGGAACGCCCCTTGTAGCAAGTTGAGAGTCATTGGGTGGTACTTAACATCCACAGCGGTTAATAGCTCTCCAACAACAACCGAAGGAACTAGTAGCTGTGTCTTGTTTTTCTTGCACTCCTCAAAGAACTGCTGCGTTCTCTCTATCATTTCCTCTTGGCCGTCTTCTGCCTGCTCTTTGATGCCCCAGATGAGGATATGGCTGTCCAGGATTGCTTGTTTCATTGGAGTACCTCACCTTGGCGAAGTGCGGTAGCAAATCTAGGAACATCTTTGACGCCGGCAAATTCATGCCCGATTTTGTTCTTCAGTTGGTTTAGAACGACAAGAGCGTCTTCCTGCCTAAATTCCTGAAAACCGGTTATTGAGAATTCTTGAAGCTGAACGGTACGAGTATCCCAAGTCGCCAAACCCTGCAGAACCACAAGTGCGTACAGCCTACGCCCGAGCTCTTTAGCAACATCTAGAGCGACATCACAATAGATGACGGACCCATCAAGCATTTCGATCATCGCACGTGGTACCTTTCCACCAACACGCAATACTTTACCCATCAGCTCGGTAGAGCCACTGATTCGGCCTGGTAGGGGCACCACGGTTTCAGGAGTGATGGATGCTAATGGACGCTCGGAGCCCGGCAATTGAATATCGGCTCTACAATTATGCCTCTTGGCAAACGCAGCAACTGTTTGTAGGGACTTTAAAGATTGCGGGGCGAGAGCTTCGTAATCAGAATTAGCGACGGCTTGGCTTGCAGCAATGAAAGCAGGCAAAACCGCAGCAGCCATGGTCGTTTTAAACCTGAGACCGATACTCTCATCAGCTATGTGGTAGAGACCTACCACCACATCATCTTTGGTGAGGTCTGGATTTGACTCCAGCGCTTCAGAACAAGCAAATGATTCAACGGCCTCCAGAATCTCGGCAAGTTCATGAGAACGCACCAATCCCGGTTTTATACCCTGCCCAATGAGCCTGAATTCAATCTCATCATCCATGCGACTTCTCCAATATTCTTATTTTTCGCTAACAGCTAATTAGCCAGCATGCTTTATCATTGCAGAAATTTGACCGCGTCATTATTACTGAGTTTAAACCATCAATCGCGCTATACATTAACCCATAAAACAATACCCTAGCGGAGCATCGCCATCTCTGCCACATCATCGGCGAGCGTTTTCAATTTGCCCCGCCAATCACACTGGATGAAATGGCTGTTATTAGCCCTGTGGCTCTGGATGAAAGCCCTGACTCGAATGTTCGCTTTTGTTTAGCTGAGCTCAGAGGGTGACCTGGTCGCAAAGCGGACGTTCAGGCGGATAGACCAACACTTCCCTTGAAGAAATTCAGCCTCTTTTTAGGAATTGACCTTCCCGCACTCACTAAACCGCTCACGGTTTGGTAATGTCAGTTAATTTAAGGTTGCTGATCTGAAGACGGTTAACCAGAGTGGATCAGATCAATATGTCGATTAATATTTTCTGTCTTTTAGACTTTTAAACGCTGAAGATCTCTAAGATACCAGTGGTGGAAATTGCTAAAATCGGACTTCTGCTTTTCCACCAGATTGTTGTAAATGGCTTTGCTAGTTCGAGCACAAGCTGTCCAGCCCGCCTCATAAACAAACCGTGTCGCAGTCGCTGTTCCCTTGGGGGTGGAGTCCCAGGCATTATCGATCCATTTGGCCAGCCTTTTGTCGGATGGCACCAATAGATTCAGTTGCTTTCTAGCTCGTGTGATTCCTACATAGAACAGCCGGCGTTGTTCCTCTAAATCCTCTTTGGCAATTGATTCCTCAACTGCGGCTTGAGATATCAGCTTTGAGCCGTTCTCCGAGTCGCCACCGGGGAAATCTGTGTCATACAGTCCGATTATCACTACGTTGTCCCACTCTAACCCCTTGGACCCGTGAAGCGTCGAAAGAACAAAAGGCTCATGCTCCGCAGACGATTGGACTGGGTACAAGATAAGCTTAAGGAACATTCGGGCATCGATCTGGCTCGATTCCAGCAACTCCTCGATCCTCACTACACCACACTGCTGATCGTTCGAACTCGTACGCGAAACTCCCTCTGTGCCAATCCCTTCAAGAAATCCTGACTGTCTCAGTCTCTGGAAAACAACGTAGGCCGGCGTAGTTTCATTGTTTATATGTCGGATCGCGAGGAGTTCTTCAAACCGATTCTTCTGGTGTCCATGACTTTCCAGAACAGTCCCCAGGACCGATAGTAAATCAGTCTTTGCTGCTAACATCTTCTCCATCGCAGTTTTCAGTTGACCCCGGTTCCACTTGAAGCCCCCACTGCGAAGAAATCCATACAGCAGCGCTCTCTTCGCCGAATGGTCGTCCAGCGATCTAAGGTCGCCATGGACGCACAATGACATTCCCACGACTAGAGTCGCGACCTCGGCGCGACTGTGTAGGGACGAGCCACCATTGAGATAAGAATAAGGCAAACCACAAAGTCGCAAGGCGATTTCTGCCTCCGCTAGATTCGCCTTTGTTCGAGATAAAATGGCCTTTGTTCCGCTGTCTACCGGCAACTGGGGCAACACTTTGGACAAGCAGTCATCGAACTGCACTTTCACATTCGTATTTGGAGTGCTTGGATGACTTACACATAATTTGTCCAACTTGGGAGAGTTCCGGCGAATCACCGAGTTAGCCATCAGAGAGAGCTCATGCCCAAAGCGGAAGGTGCATGAAAGATGAAATACTTTCGTGTTCTTAAAATGCTGCTCGAATAGACCACCTATAAAATCAGGCCGAGCACCGCGCCATTCGTAAATACATTGGTTGATATCGCCCACAGCCATCACTGATGTCGTTGGCGTGGCAAGAGCACGAATTAAATCGTGCTGGATCAGGTTAACGTCCTGGTATTCGTCGACAATAATGTGCTTGAAGTAGGTGCACAAAGCAGGGTTTTTGCGCAACAGTGAACAAGCTTCGATCAAGTAGTCATCGAAGGTACGTAAGTTGTTTTCTTCTAGCAGGTCACAATAACGGCTGTAGGCCCTGACAAACTCTGGTTTTACTTCGCTAAAGGTGGGATCAGTTTCCGCATCCGCCGGAGAAACCGCCGCAGCCCGGCATCGTGTGATAAACAGTTCCAACTCTTCGATGTCACTAGAGTCAATGTAGTTCTCGTCGGAATTGAACCCGTGGCGATAAGCCTCTCTCACCAATTGAACGTAACGATCGTCCTCGGGTGTGAGGAGATCTCTTTCCTTGATGATGCCTTCTCGTTCCCCATGGCTGACAATCTTCAATGCCAGGCTGTGGAATGTTCGGACTTCGGGTACCACTTTCGAGTTCAGGACCTTCTTCAGCTTTCGCTGAAAGCTTTGCTGGGCCGACTTGTTGTACATTAGGATCAAAATTGAGCGGTGATCCACCCCAGACCTGCTCAGTCGCTCAACGCGCTTTACCAAGGTGGCTGTCTTGCCACTACCGGGCACCGCCTTTACTAGTGCATGACCTAGCTCATGGAAAACAATATTCCTCTGTTCCCACGTCAGACTTTTCTTCATGCGCCATCCCTATAACTCGCGCAGTGACGAGCCTCTGTGTAAGGAACGGTTTTTCCCTTAAAGTGACAGGCAATATACCCCCGTTCCCATAGGCCGCCATGCTTACACCGAAGGCAATTCGGAAATTGTGTGTGCGGATCCGCATGACGGAGGAACGTGCGTAGATGTTCCGACTCATCGGCAGTGCCTGTTGATCTGGGCCATACATTCATTCGCGAATTTTGGGCCAGGTCTATATCACTGAGCCGCATCGATCGCTCGTTTAACCGCCCAGATTCGCTCAAATTCCAGACAGACATTTCGATATCATCAAAAGCACAAAAATTGCTGCAGAAACTCACTCTTTGCATTGGTGGGCGCCAGTTGTAGGCACAGAGGCGAGGATCCTCAACCGAATAAGAACCGCTAAGCAACAGCTCAATATCACTCTCGGATGAAACCTTAAACTCCAAGATGGGAATGCCGGACTCGATCTTTTCTTGGCTACACGCGTGCGTAACGCAAATTTCTACGAAACATCGCCTGCGATTCACTGAGTCGCTGAGCATAACATCCGGTTTCAGGCCTGAAACACGATCAGGCTTTTCCAGCTCGGCCTGGTCGAAGAGGTCTATGAGGTTATAACGTGCAGGCACTGACTTCCTACACACGGCCTCCTCGTTTGCTAGCAGTTCCAAGCGAGGGCCGGAACAATGCACGGACCGCTTGAGAGTCAACTCAATGGGCGCCCCATTGCTTAGTGCCTGATCGTATCGGGCCAAGAATGCTCGTTTCGCACACTTATGCAGGTACGATTCAAAGGCGCAACACTCTTCATAGTGTCGGAAGTGATTAGCCTTTCGCTGGCCTAACACAGGGGTCAACGGTTTTTTACAGCCTGGACAGGTATAAGCCTGAGAGCGCTGAGCCTCGCTGATGTGCGTTAAAATGCCCTCCTCGTTTAGAGAGTAGGCGAACTGTACTGCACCGTTTTGAGTAGTCATCGGCGGCTAGGTTCCCAAAAATGCTCAGAAAATACTAGATTATCGGACCCCACCATGGAGAGGAAGGGCTGGGCGCCGCTGAACATCGGGTTTTGATCGCCTGTGCTTATTATCTGGTATGCGACCAAGGCCCCGCCCTCACGCATTCAACGACGGCATTTCGCCCGTTGCGGTTGAGGAAAACCTTAAAATACTGTCCGGGAGTAGTTGACCACTACAGTGAACGCCATTTTTTCCCTGTGCGGGACTTAGATTACCCACTCTGAATGGCCGCTTTGCGAACTATCTATAAATACAAGCTACCTCGGGCGATCCCCCTTCGCAGCTGGTGAAACGGATCTAATATTCACAACCCCCGCATTCCCATGGGCAAGCATATTCACTTCGGACCGGGCCATCTGCGGACTAAAACAACCAGCTCGATTTGTTTGAACAGGTCGAACCGGAGTTGCCTCTCTATGAACAGGCAGGTCATTTGCGCTTAGCGGCCTGATTACTGCTCACTCCAATCAGGTTCCAATATGTCCAGTGTTACAGACTGAGCCCGACTGGCCGGATAATCCAATTTTGCACTGCACTCACAGCGTGCTCAGTTTACTTTTTCGGCGGCAACATCGTAACAAGCGCCATTGCCACGTCGCCCCGATAGTCTTCATGCGCCTTTATTACAAAGATTGCACCCTCGTATTCGATCTTGTACTCAGCTGGTAAAACACCCTCTTCGTAATAATGGTGATCAGCACGGGCCCACACCCGCACTAAACATTCCAGCAGTTGGCTGAAGCTAATCTCCTCATTTTCTGTCAGAACAAAACCCCGCTGAATCATTCGTTGCAGCGCATGCAGCGTGACTCTGACCAAGGGTATTACCGTTCCGAGCTGATTCACCGCAGTTTGAGGGTTCAGTATCTCCCGCCGCCCTAGTGCGACCATAGTGAGGGAGAGTGAGGTCCAACTATCATCTGTGGCCCCAATCAGAGGAGTATTTGATGCCAGATACCACAACTGAACCGTGGCAGTTTTCTTCGGGTCCGGCCTGGCCATGATCTGACCCTTCTTGTCATACCACGCGCCGAAAAGGTCGTCTCGGATCTCTGGCATTTTTAGAATGGCCTGCCAGCGCTTCGTGGGGGATACATCCGGCCTAAAGCCCACCGCTATAAAGTTCTGTTCAAAAGTTTTGACCCCAGCGTATTCCTTTAGCTCCTTCATGAGTCTTCGAGCCTTCGTCATCGCGGTATGGTCCGATATCTCATACGTGGGCGTGGTGAATGTGATGGTCGGCTCTGGAATACGTTTAGCCATTGGCGAGAGTCCTTTCAGCCAGCGGGTATGAAGTTAAATTGTTCGAAGGGAACACTGTGGTGACCAGAATCATCGTCGTGGTGTGTAACCATCCCTTAGCCCCGGCGAATGCGTAATTAGATTTCCCCAGACTTGGCTTGATTCTGAACGTTCGCTCTGCGAACTTTATATTGGCCGCACCAGTCAGCAGCTCGATCGCAACCTCCTTCGTTGCCTGAGTGCAGTGGACCCAGCCCCTGAACCCCTCTGAAACAAGTTTGGGTATCAAACCACAGTGATCAATATGAGCATGGGTGAGTAATACGTATTGTATCTCTGAGGGGCTAAATGAAAAGACATTGCGGTTTAACCACTCAATATGGTGAGGCCCCTGATGAATCCCACAGTCGACCGCAAACTGGGTGCCTGACTCCGTATGCCAAAACCTACTACAAGAACGGGTCACCCCCTGAATCGCTCCTACAAACTTCATTGCAAGCATTAGTTCACCTCAGAGAATTCTTGCGCCCGGAACATAACCGCCAGCTTCAGCGATTTCTTCCTTAATGGTTTGCTCTGGCAGAGCATCTAGGCCCAGCCACTCTCTGAGCGCATTCAAATGGTCGAGCACGTGCCTACCGGAAATTTTTGGAATAACGATGCTACGCAAAGGATGATGAAAGCCGGCGGGCACCATTGAGAGCTGATCGTTACCAAGTTCAATCACCAGGCTATAGTTACAGTCACGGTTTAGGAACAGACGAACCCGGTAGGTGGTCCAATAGTCCAAGTCCCAGTTTGCGCGTGTACCAAAGCTCGGGAATTCCAAGCGCCCCGGGCGCTCAAACGTAGGAGAAATTACTTCCCGAGGACGATCCCCCGGCACTTTGAAAATGCTCTCTTCTGAAAACGGCAGGCCTAGCTTTGCGCTAATAAACTCACTTTGCTCTTCCCGGATCAGGTCGCCGGTAAGGACAAACTCAACTCTCTCGACGAGGTCCTGCCTCTTGGATGGGTTACTCAGGGAAAGCGGCTTTTTAAGGCCAGCTTTTCGGTAATACTGTTCCTCCTGCAGCGATATAAAAGCCGCGCCCACTGCGGCGAGATCAAGAGCACTTAGATTTAGCGAACCTAAAGCCAGTCCGTACTCTGTAGCTACCTTCTCCAACCCTTTGCTAATGGGTAAATTTGGACTTCCCACCGGGACAGGAAGGTCTTCGATTAATTCAAGGTCATAGTAGGTAGAGGCCCAAAAGAAGCTTTCAATATCATCTGGAGCCGATCTCTCGCTGTTGAAGCCGCGATACCGTCGCTTGACGGCCCCAAGCCATCCAGAAACTTCTGCACTCAATAAAAACTCTTCGAAACGGGACAGCGTCTTGCGGACCTCTGTGGGCTTCAAGGTCGGTAACTCATAGACACCAGTCGGCAGCGGAGTTATTGATCTTGCAAGCTGATGCAGAAAGGCTGGATCGCTCAACGTATTCAGGATTTGATCAACATGCCTTTTCCGAGATAGGGCCTCTTCGTCATCAAGAAAGTCGGATATTGAGTCTGCAACCTCTGCAAAAACATACTGCCCCGAAACGCCTCGCGGCTGACCGTACTTCTCAATCAGATGTTCTTTTTGATGTGGCTTTAAGTGCCACTTCCCTTTCAATCCTTCGGAAATTCGAGAGGCAGGTACATCGAGCTCTAGCGCTAAACGCTGACTATTAATTCGCTTGGGCGATGCAAGCGCGTGTCTCAGCAATTGCTCAGTTTCTGAGGCGGACAGGTTCACGTTCTCAATCATTCTGTATCTCCGGTCGTTGGTTAATCATCACGAACGACACTATCAGACCAACATTACGCTTTTATCGTATTTTTGACGTAATTTTTTCCGTATAGATAGCTTTCCAATTCATCTTGTTTTAGTTGCACTGGAGGTAAGCGTTTTGCGGTGGTTGGCATTCCTAATACTCATTGGGCTATATAAGAAAAACATCGCCTTTTGATACCAGGGGGGTCCGTGGAGCACATCGACAAAATCACCCGGCAATCGCTTTACGAAGAAGTTTGGGCCGAGCCCGTTTCCCGGATCGCGCCTCGCTACGGAATCTCAGGAGTCGCACTCGGGAAGGTTTGCCGAAAATACAAAATACCGCTCCCGCCACGAGGATACTGGGCCAAAGTAAATGCCGGACATTCTCCGAAAAAGCCCCCTCTTCCAGCTTCGAAGAAGTTTGATAAATGCTCATTGCCTCTCAGCCGATCCCCCACCCATGATCCCCATAGCTCAGACCAAACCCGGAAAAAAACCCTTACAGCCCAAGAACGGGTCGGCTTCATCGATGTAGCTGAGGAACTTCAATCACCGCATCCATTGATTCGGGCTGCCTTAAAGAGACTCAGGCTCAAAACGGGTTGGGATAACTACAAGGGCCTACGTTCGGCCCCCGGAGAGGTTTTTCATTTCGAGGTGACTCGCGGAGCCCTTGATCGGGCCCTGTTGATCGGCGACGCCTTGATAAAAGCCTTTGAGTGCCAAGGCATAAAGGTTTGGATCGACGCTGAAAAAAATCTCACCCTCATTGGCTTGGGCGAAACCGCTCTCGCATTAACAATCAGCGAGCATGTTGCCCGAACAAAACACGAGGTCACTGCGGCTGAGCAAAAAGCCATTGATCGCTGGCGCCGTTCTCCGCATCGCTGGGGCCTTGGCGGTGGCTATCCTAGCCCACCCGATTACGATTACCACCCTACTGGCAAGCTGACGATATCGATCGGGGCTTACCCATCCAGAAACTGGGGAGACACGTCCAAGACATCATTGGAAAAGCGTCTGCATCAGGTTGTTGCCGGAGCATTGGATCTGATTGAGGAATATCGCATCCAGGCGGAAAAACGAAAATGCAGACGAATGGCCTGGCAAGAAGCTAAAGATCGGTACGACCGCCGAATGGCGCTAAGAAAGCACGAACAGGGTCAGCTCGAAAGATTGAAGCTCAAAGCTTCCCAATGGCAGGAGGCCCAAAGGTTGCGGCAATATATCGAGGCCGTTGAACACTCTGCGGCGCAAGACGG
This sequence comes from Marinobacter sp. G5_S1_61_S3, assembly GCF_054968585.1. Lineage (NCBI taxonomy): Bacteria > Pseudomonadati > Pseudomonadota > Gammaproteobacteria > Pseudomonadales > Marinobacteraceae > Marinobacter > Marinobacter sp. G5_S1_61_S3. Next base: position 44,996 of record NZ_JBQKUK010000008.1, read on the forward strand.
CCAGCTCAACGAAGAACTCACAGAATGGTTGAGCTGGGCACGGATCAAAGCGGATTGCATAGCCCCGTTGATCGCTGTATCAGATATTGTCCTCGATAGCCCGGAGCCCAAGTCGCCGGGTCCTTATTATTAAACTTGGAGACGGACTGCCTTTGGTCGGAGTGGCCCACCACTAACACATCACCGCGAAAAACAGTAATTAGGCCCGGTTTGAAAAAAACTGAGAACTTGCGGCAAAGAGGGTCACGACAACCACTATGAACAGAAGTATCACCGTAGTGGACTCCAAATGTACTTTCGAGTCTACATGGTTTTGTCAGTAATCAGACGAAGAACTTAACGCACATTTGGAGTCCACTTGGAGTCCACTTGGAGGACACTCGATCGGCGAGTCCGCTCCTCAAAGCTTCACGCTCAAGGCCAACGCCCTGAAAACACGTAAAAATTGCGTTAACTCTGCTGGACAATCAGTATCTCGGCAGGCAAAGTTAAAAACAGAATTGAGGCATCAGCCTCCGCGTGTAGCTGGCACCGTAAAACCAAACAGCTTTTCCAAGATTGATCGCTTATCGGTCAAACCAAAATGCCCGGTAGGGCAAACCCTACGCACACTTCCTTTCTGGAATCATCCTAACCAAAGGCCCAGCGGGCCAATCTGCATCTGCAACGCCTATGCGTTCGCGATTTCTATGAGATCGAAAATAGCTTTTGTCTGCCTCACGTCACCCATTGATCGAGGCTGAGTATCGAAAGCCCTCCCCCAACGCGGTGTAACCGCGGTTAAAAAAATTGGTTTCTTCCAGGCAGCCTCCACAGAGACGTTTTGTATGAAATGTCTCAAAGAAGGCGTGGTTGAGCCACCTGCAGCCTGTTTTAGGCAGGCAGAAATGGGACGAAATACGACGAAAACCGGATTCACCCGATCGTCGCATATCCACCAATGCCCAACAGGGCAATCAATGATCTCTTGTGAAGGGCACCGCAAAGGGCAGCGGTGACGGGGACACCCCGTTAAGCCGGAGCTTTCAAGCACTTTGTAAAACGTTGCTTGACGGCATGCGACTAACTCTCGCCATAGCACCAATGTTTCACGAGCGATAACTCACAAATGCCCATGGCAGCGCGGCCTGCCGGATGTTCTTCAACTACATCAAACAACCGCTTCCCTATGGGTCGGCGAGCGCCCCTCAACAACTTAAGTCTTGCGAAAAATTTACCGTCACAGGAATCAGTTCGGGGAGAACCATGAGTAAAAACTTTGGCTTAGGCAGCAGGAGTATGAAAAAGGCCGGCATGTTCGCCTTGAAACATGCAGAGATGGTTGGCGCTATCTCGTTTCAGACCGCGGCGGATCTGGGCCAGCGGTGGGGACAATTCTGCGAGTTTGCAAGGGAGCATGAAGTTCGGCAAATGGAGTACGTTGATGGCGCGCTCGTTGTCGAATACGGCAACCAACTGGCCGCACGGGTACGGGATAATCTCAACAACTCAACGGCAGATATTTGCTCAGGTACAGAGCTGCCACCGATAAATGCGTCAACCGCGCAGAACCGGATCAGTGCGGTGAACACAGTCCTGACGTTGGCAACACAGGGCCAGTGGGTTCCGATTAGCCCGACCTCCTCTACAGAATGCGGTATCACTAAACGTACTCACGTTCGAATAGTCCCACCAACCGGTCTCAATCACGACCATCTGCAACGGACACTGTCGAGATTGGACGCCCGAGGGTATGCGATTGCATGCCTTGCCCGTGAATTAGGTCTGCGCAGCAAAGAAGCTAGTTTGCTTGATGCTGTGTCTGTATTGAATGAGGCAGTTAAAACCGGAGCGGTCACTATTGAGTCCGGTACCAAAGGCGGGCGATCACGAAGATTCAGTATTAGTTCAGACCGACAACTCACAGCTTTACGCCGGGCTGCCGAAGTTCAAGGAATGGCACGCGCCGTGATGCCCGGAAAAGAGGATTGGAAATCCTGGCGAGAGACGGGGCTACGTGATATCCGGGAGACCCTGCAAGCATTCGGCATCCGCGGCATTCATGAGCTGCGAAGTGCTTATGCGTGTGATCGATACGAACAGCTCACCGGTTTTCGTGCGCCGGTATTAGGCGGCAACGCGCCCCGCGACCTGGATCGGGAGGCCCGACAGAAGATTTCAGCCGAACTCGGCCACAGTCGAATCGATATCACCAATGCGTATCTCGGAGGGCAGCGATGATGGCCTTTATTCGTCGGGAACTTCGACATCAACTCCACCTCTACGCGCGTAGAGGGGGCAAAAAATCACGGCGACGGCAGGTCGAGCGAATTGAGCTGTTCGTCGAGTGGTGCCATCGTCCGGCCGAGCAAATCGGTCGCCGGCAGGTTCATGAATTTTTCCAGGCTCAGAATTTTGCGCCGACCACTGCACGCGACTATTACTATGCCGTTTGCAAGTTGTGGACACTCATGGGCCGGGCGGGAAAACCGCCCTTGCCTCCGACCCTTGGAAAGTGAGCCCTCTTAAAGCGATCTTTCTCACTTTGCCGGCCCGCAGAAATAGTGGCTGGGTCAGCGTCCGTCACCGAACATTGCATCAACGGCGTCGCTTATGTCATGTCTAAAATACCGATCGCTAACCGGATAATCGGTGGACGGGACCTCGACTAGCCTCTCGGAGAAAAGACCTCCGATGGACAACCACGCAAGCTTCTCGCCCACGACTATTACTCGCTTATATTCCTGTTGTTCCACCGCATCAAACAAATTCGCTGACCGGTAACGAATCTCATCAATAAGCTTTTTATACCGCGTTCCAGTTGCCACTACGGGCAAGACTATTAACGTGTCTGCGCTTTGGTAAGTCCCTCCGGCGTAGAAGAAATTCACATCCATCAATGATCCTGCCCCTGAAAGGCAATTCATGCTTTTAAGTTGGCCTACCATCTTTTTGTGGTGAGTCCTAAGCATCGACATTACAGAGACAGAACAGCGTCCATGTTCCATGAGTGCAGTGAGAATAATTGCCGTTGCTTTGATCTGCTCTGGATTGGATCGGTAACAAGTGGGGCGTCCGTTGTACTCCTTTTCACCCTCGAAGGGTGGCAAGTCAAGCCAATGGATGTGATCTATAAATTTCATAAGCTCCTCCCTGTTGTGTTGATTTACACTCAGGGTACTCACTTCAGCCCCTTCGTAATTACGTCAAACCGTACGAAAATCTCAATTAGAGCGATATCGACACAAATAAGCCCAAAAACATCCAGACCTCACCAAGTCTTGAGCTGTTGGCCGCCGGAGTGTCTTTATGTGTCGTTGATAGAGGGGAGCCAATGGCATGGACGGGAATGCCAATCACCCACCACCCTTGAGCAGATTTCAGAGTACGCGCTCTATGCAATGGTCTCCCGGCGCAGGTTGAAGCGCCATAGCAACCGAATCGGGGTGCGAGATTAATATGCAGCCGCGTGAAACTCGGACGATGACTTGGTTTTCGGCAGTCTATGGGACAAGATAAAAGGTCCGACGTGGAGAAAATAATGAGTGATTCAATGGGGCGAGAGACACTGGAAGCTCTGATAGAGGATTACAGGCGTGCCCATCCGGAATTTCAGCCTCCGGAAAAAAGCGACCACCCAATCGTACTTGCGCTCACGACCGACATGAACCCTGAATTGATAGACCGTTGTGGGAACATCGTGATTTTCTGGGATCTGCTGTTGGATGCAGCCATCGAGTACTTTGACCCATCCGAGGAAACTCTTGAGTTCAACTATTTCCGTGCCCGGCTGAGCACTGGCGGTGGAATGGCAACCGGGACGATTCATGAAGAGGGATTCGGTACCATATGGCACCGATATCGCAGATGGGTCAAAGGTTCGCAGGTTTAAAGCGTGAGCACTTCAGTCGTGTAGGTTTTGGAGACTGAAGTGTCCGATTTATCCTCAAGAAACGCTCCGCCTTTTACCGTAAATCCAACGGATTTCCTGTCTCTCCTCATGCATCTTGTGACCCTGGGGGCAGAACCAAACGTCTGTCCAGGAAGAGCTGAGTCTGCCCAAGTGACTCTCATCGGTCTTAGACATTGCGACGTCATCAACCCAGCTTTCACAGTGATAACACCATACATGGGCTTGGCCTGCCTCGACCCAATCAGCGATGGAGCCTCGAACATCGCAGAAGACACTCCGTGGTAGGTCTGTTACCTTCCCATCGTTGATTCTGGCTTGCTCAAGCCATAGTGGCATGGCCCGGTGTCTCACCTTGGCGTCCCAAGAATAAATGGTGGTCTGTTCTGCCTCTTTGCGATACCACGCCAATAGCCCATAGGCAGGCAAAACAACGCCACATGAATACTCGCCTTCACCGAGTTCTGGAGATGCCACAAGCAGGAACTGGTGGCAGAGCGGCAGGGTCTCAAGGAACGCCTGAACCTCCCGGTCCATTCGCTGTTGTTCTCTGTAAGGTTTGCTGAAGGCCCGCTTGAGAGACTCCCGTATGAATGTCATCGCTTTTCCTTTCAAGCCTCGCCACACTTGAGCCTGAGCTTCGAGTGCGGTTTTGCTGCTCGGTGGTGTACACCTCGTTGCTGCAGTCCAGCGGGAACGCATCCCCAACTTCGATAGGTGCCCCTCTGGCCCATCGCGACCTTGCTATAACCCTGTCCGAACTTAGGAAAAGCTCAGTGCCAAGGTAATATAGGAATAAAAACTCTCCATTTGAGAAGTACTCATGATCAACCATTCCCCGCCAGGAGGAACTAATAGGGCGCCCAACATCGAAGCAAGTACTTGGCCTGTCAAAACTCCTCTAATCACTGAAATCCCGAAATTACACAGAACACTGACTTCTGCATCGTGAGTAATCTTAGCCCCGAATACATTCAATCTCTTGGGGAAAACAAATGAACTCAGACCAACGTATTATGGATTTTAGCGTCGAAACCGGACTTTACGTCAACATTCCACTAGTGATCATCCTCTACCTGAACAAGATCAGGTCGGAGATCTCCACCACTGCCCTCCAGCTGTACATTTACTACCACTTTCTCTGGCGGAACAATGACTACCAAACCAACTTGTCGATCAACGCATTGGCTTCTGACTTGAATTCAACTCCGTCAACGATAAATCGTGCGAATTCCCAGTTGGTAAACGCCGGTTTGATCACCCGTCATGGACGGTCCCTACCAACAGGACAGGGTACTAAAATGAGAATCTCTTCCACGACTCGACCAGCGATTCCGGATGCTTTGCTGGAAGAAATTCACAAAATGCCGGTCCGACAACCCTTTATTCACCACGAGGCGGGCGAAATTTGGAGCTTGTCTGAGTTTTTGGAGAAAATCGAGCAGGATGGCACAGCGTCAGAATCTGATCCAATCCAGTTCTTCTTCGACATCATCGATCGTCTAAGCAATTTGGTTGAGACCGGCGCTGTCGACGCTACACAAGAGAAATTGGAATCCCTGGCTAAGGAGGTGACCTGGAGCGTCTTCGAAGGTCAATTCAGCCGCAGCGAAGGCTTCCAGAGCATTTCTCACAAAAGGAATGTGGCCTTAAAGAAAATCAGACTGAATGAATGGAAGAGTCCTCGTGGCTATCGGAAGGATTACTTGGCGGGTGTCAGTACTTCTAATAGAAAGGGAGCGCCAACGGACGAAGTCCAATTCTGAATCGTAACGATCATTTGGTTAGCTCACAGAAAGCAGAATTCTTGGTGCTTTCGACAATTCATGTATGCTTTCGACATGAGCAAGCAATGGTCAGCCAGCGGTGCCGAATAAAAAACACTGGCAGCACGTCACGAGTGACCTCCGCTCGGGGGCGTGCAACAATCCCTCAGCATCCTGGGTAACGATCCCAAAGCCGGTCATCATCCATAAAGGAGTCCCACTTCTGGCAAGTCCACAGATCCGATGCCACGGCTTCAATAACCTCACGAAGCTCTAGAGGCTCCAGCCATCGCTTTGGAATTGCGCCAGTTCCGAGCATCACCCCCAGAATGTTGCCAGCAATCGTGCCCGTGGAATCCGAATCACCATCGTGATTTACCGCCAGCACAATACCTTGTTCAAAAGTTTCCGAGACCAACGCACAATAGACAGAGATGGCGAGCGCTTCTTCAGCAGCCCAGCCCTCCCCCAGCTCACGAATTGCGATGTCGTGCGGAATCTCAGACTGGCTAAGCTCAATCGCTTTGTCCAAGGCAGTCAACGCTTCCTCATGGCCCAACTGTGTTACTAAAAGCGCCTTCGCGGTATCGAGAGCCTCTGGCAATGTCTGTCCATTCAATAATTCGAAAATCACAACCGACAGCGCACCACCGGTTAGATAGCCACTTGGATGGCCATGGGTAAGCCCGGCACACATACACCCGTCTTCGAACACTCTATGGACGTCAACATTCCGCTTGAAGGACCACCAGAACAGTCCCACAGGGGCAACGCGCATTACCCCTCCACAACCTTTACTGTCGTTACCGGCAATGCCCGGGAGGCCAGAATAATCTCTCAAGGCACTCAGGCAGGTCATACCCGGGGCGCGCTTGTTGTGCAGCCCCCGCTGCTGGAACAGCCAACCATCTCTATCAGTTTTTACTGCGCCGCTGTCATAGCCTTGCGTAGCCAGCCAGCGCAAATAGGCATTAGCAACCGTGTGACCAAAGTCCGTTACACCCTTACTCACACCCCGCATCTGCCCCCGCAACAAACCTTCGGCGGTGAATAAGGTCATCTGGGTATCGTCGGTGATTTTTCCTTTGCCACCGTAGGCTTCGGCGTAGTCCCTGATGCCCGCCGGGCCGAATCGATCTATGATTTCGTCCCGGGACATAAACTCCACCGAAGCGCCAAGCGCATCACCGATGGCTCCGCCAAAAAGGCAAGCGATGTAACGATCTTGCGGATCTGGCCCGGACGTTTTTTGGAGCCCACGCAGATAGTTCAAAGAATAATCATCAAAATGCTGGTTGAGCCAAGTATCAGAAAGCGTCAAAAAAAACACCAACCGCTGGGTATCAACAACCTGCCCAATCAAAAAATGGTCACTGCGCTGAATCGTCTGAATGGAATACACCTTATCTTGGACGCCCTCTGGATAAGCCGCATGAAAAAACGACAAATCGAAACGTCGGGAGCCATTTCCCGCTAACGCCACCCGATCAACTCGGATGGGCGAGTAGCGGCGAATATCAGGACCAAACTCTGGGCTGATTAGTTCCATTGCGTACCAGTTTCCTGGCTTTAAAGTAAAACGACTCACTCAGCAATCCAGCCTAAGCCTAAGCATTTCCAACACCCTTTTCGGATACGCTCGCCTCATTTCCTTTCATCATCCGATGCTTGAGAGGCGCCAGATTAATCACTAAAGCATTCCGAATTCTCGTCCAGTCATCCTCAGAAAACTCCCTCCTAACAAGATTATCCAAGAGCTCTTCCTGCCTGGGCTGACCAAATGCCAGGCGGTACAGCGATAAAATCTTCAGTGCCTCCTCTAACCGAGCCTCTTCTCGGCTCATGGGCATCATCGGAACCAGTCGTTCAATTTGCGCAGTCCCCGACGGAATATGCCAATACGGCGTCAAATCACTGGTCCGGCGCTCAGAGACGCAGTCAATTTTTGAAAACAGGTTTTCCCAATAATCTCCGCTGTCACCCGGCTGATCCAGGTACAATTCGTGAGAATTCGCATACTCCGTCGCCCGGCGGCGAACCACTAGAGACTTATAGCGGTTTACGCGCCCTTCCCTTTGCTCAATATCGATCGGATTCGATGGTAAATTCCAATGAACTACTCGGTTGCAATACCAGTGAAAATCCAGGCCTTCCTGGCCGATCGAGGTAGAATTCAACATGAACGGTTTGAATGGCGAATTAAAACCGTCTCGGATGTGCTCAACGCGAACCTGCTGCTTGTCATCAGTAGCGCTCTGTATGCCCAACGGAACAGCAAAATGGCATCGCAACGAGGCGTTCAGAGGGGTTAAATGACGCTGGCCATCGGCGTGGCCCAAGTACTGAAAAGTCACGGATGAAGTCTGAAAGCCCATGACGCCTGCAAACCGTTCTGCTGCCTCGCCAGCGGACAGACCGCTGCCCTTCAACAGGTGCCCGTATTCATCGATCATGGCCTGGAAGCCACCGCGGGCACAGTAGTGCAGGATTTTGCGAGACTTCCAGATACTGCTTAGCTGGGAGGCGTTCTTTAGTCGTGTTCCTGATTGCTTTTCGAGGACGGCAATAGACTCTGGCTTGTTGAAGAGAGTGAGCACCCCGAAAGCAACGCCAATGGCCGCCCTTAATTGCTCCGATGGTCCTATATCCCAAAGCCGTGAGAACATGCGAAGCGCGCATACTCCAGGCCCTGAGACCGAAAGCAAAGCAAGATAATCAGCCAGGTCGTCGGGCATTTTGCCCAGCATCTTCTGCCCGCCTAGAAGCTGCTCCAGGCTGTCCGCAATCTCATCTAGATGTTTCCGCCGCCCTACATCCTTTGAGGTTGCCTGCTCGGTCTGCAGCCAATTCTGCCAGTCTACCAGTGCATCCCTGTAACCACTGACATGGTCCAGCAACATGCCAGCATACGCATACCAATTATGGTCCTCAGGCCCGTCACTCTCATATTGACGGAGGCGTTTCAGCCTATCCCCAAACTGCGCACTCCGCAGGGCCAGAAGGTCGTCCAATGAGGTATCACTGCGAACTAAAGACTCCGACGCCAACACCCGCGAAGGATAAATCAGTGACCACCCTGTTAGCGCGTTCTTGCCTTCCAGGCGAATGAGCGGAACACTCCGCTTCTTATCCTCGACAAAATATTTGGAGCGGCTGCCTTTTCTCTTCTGGAGACGCCTCTCGACTTCGTAGGACAACAAACCACTAAGGGCCCGAGGGACCATGGCCCAAGCTGAGAACAGCAGGGTTTTGGTGAAATTGCGGTTGGCCGCAAATGCGCCCTGCAAGGGGTAATGAGGAGCGCTGGGGGGAATCCACAGCAATTCCTCGACCCTGTCATCCAAGATCCGTTTTACGAGCCCACGAACTTTTGCGTTCGGTGCCTCTTCTAAGAGGTTTAGTCGAAAATTGGCAATACGCTCCCGAGGCAACCAACTCGAAGCCGACTTTCCGAGAGCGGACCGGACCTTGGAGTTCCTTAGATTCCGCTCCAGTCTATCTCTGAACGAATAGCCACCAAGAAAAGACAGGGCCCACGGAGCCGACTTGTAGAACTCCATGAGTTGATGACCCTGTCGCGCCTGGGACACCTTATCGACGGTGTCCGCCAGCCCGGTCATTGCTGCAAATGATTTAATATCGCTTTGACTGAAGTACTTAGCGCAATCGAGGCGCTCTGATTTAAATACCGAGTCAACGTTTTCACCAATCTGTCCCCTCTCGGTACGGGCAATAAAATCCGAGAGGGCTCGTTCTACTCTTAGCTTTTCAGCATCCGAAAGATCCTCAACCGAAAACGAATCATCCCGCAGACGGAGTATTGTCGCTAGAAGATCCTTCCTGGCGGCCTCATACTCGGACAGCCGTTGCTGATCCGAATTCATCAGAAACGTCAGGAGATGGCGGAGTTCTTCCTGGTGAGACGCTTCGACTTCATCGTCTTCTATGCGGCTCAGCGCCTTGAAAGGCGTGGCCGATAACAGCAGGATTTTTCCAGGGCTATCACGCTTGAACACCTCCTGTGCGATCAGGGCATTTTCAGAATCCGTCGACATATCCAGAAGCGAATCAAAACGCTGAAACTCATCCAGGATGAATAGATCTGCGCGAATGTGTCGAGCACAGGTTTTTGCCAGCCTGGTCCGCAGTTCCGAACGCAGTCGATAAAAGGAAGCTGAACTGACATCCGATGCTGCTCCGGCAACGCTATCCAGAAGCTCATTCCAGTTTTTTTCGGAGTCGTCCGGCAAGCATCCACATAATCGACGACCAATTGCCTCCAGCGCATCGATATACGAGCAACCGGAAACTTCAAGCCAATCCGCAAGGTCCTCTGCAAGCGATACCTCGGATTCAAGATCACTTAAAAATTCGTCGACAAGATCCTCATTCAACTCATACCAACCCTGAAACCATCGCTCGCGCGTATCCCAGGTGCTCTGTTTGACTTCGCTGCGCATGAGCCGGTCTAGTACCGGTCGATACGGCTTCAGTAGGTTGTGCCTCATCAAACACTGGAACAGGATATGCCGTTCCCATACGTTGCCATCGCTATTCGTGAGCGAAAACGACGTGGAGGGCGTCAGTGAACACACTTCAAGCAATTGGCCATTGGCACCGTGCTTCTCTCTGGCTGCCAACTCCACCAAACGACCGAACGAGGGCTCACGAACATATTTCTTGGCAAGATCGTCACTGAACACCGCCAGCTTCTTACGGTTCTCGTTTGCTAAGGCCAGGTTGGAACAAATGTAGGTGACGCGAAAAGGTGGTCGAGGGTGCTCGATCTCGGCGGGTTCCACGCCTTCATTGATCTGCCGGCGAAGCATTTGTGCGATGACGCCCTTAGCGACAATGGTTTTGCCCAAACCAACTTCATCAGCAACAAGAATCCGCTCGCTGTGTCCCTTTGAAAAGAAATTTTCAATTACCCGCTCCACCGAGGCCCGCTGAAAATCCTTCAGACCGGCCAGTGTTTTGTCGATTTGCTCGAAAACCTCATGCATAAACCAACACTATCCTTAGCGCTTTTGGGGTGAAAAGTGCCGCCACAACTGAGCAAACCTTTCTGGGACTGGCACAGAAGTCCCCTCAAGCCGATCGATCATTTTTTGAATTCTCTCAAGCACCTCAGTGTCCCGAGCAGCGGCGAGCATCAACTGTTCAAAAATCGGGGAGTCACCGAACATGGTGGCCAAGGCACCGGCGTGACCATTGGCGCTATCAAAGCCAAACCACTCATTTTTATCCGGATGTCGTTGCAGGAGAAGACGAATGTAATTCAGAAACTTATCTTCCGTATCCACCAGCTGCTCTATAATCCGCCGCTCGCGGTCCGTGCCTGTCGGTAGATTCAAGTCGGTCTGAATAACCAAATGCTCGGTTTCAGCGCTTGCCTGCGAGGTGATTTTGACTGCCAGGAACGCGCTTAGCTGGTTTATATTCAAATTGGTCCAACCGATGGGATTGCCCAGAGGCCGATGGGATCCTCTCACCGGAAGAAGGCCCACTTCCACCGATAGCCCGTCTGGCAGTTTCGGCATTTCGTCGATCGAAAGCGCTAACTCAAAGAGCGTGGGATCGCTCTCTGCTTCCCTGGCAGATAATGTCCAATTCGCTTTGATTAGATCAAACGAGAGAACGCGAAACAGATCGCTCTCACTTTCGCCGTCACTCTCTGGTCGCTCCTCAAACTGGTGCTCCACAAACAGTCCATTTGCAGGATTATCTTCATCAATCCACTGCTCTAACAAAGCGACCGGTCCAATCAAAGTGCTTTTCCCTGTCAGCCGGACCATCAATTCGGTATTGCGTGGATCCGTGTCTGCGCTACCCAAGGCTGCAGCTGTCGCATTGGCAGACCCAAGATGCCAGTGGCAGGTTTGCCCTCGCTCCACAACAATCAACTTTGCGTGAAGATTCTGTCTGGCAGTACCCATCTCCAAGCGCTCCTCACCATCAACGACATCGGTGTTGATGGAAAAACAGGACCAACCTTCAAGCTTCTCCGGTCCTATCTCATCGAGCTCTTCACCTCGACTGAATAACCAGCGATTACCCTCCGGAGCTCTTTGAGCCAACTCATCTAAAGCCCCTACGCCACCAACAGAATCCTTCAGAAATGGGGAAACAACCAATAACGAGTCATTCGGACTCAGCATATCCAGTGGTTGACCATATCTGGGCCCACCCGCAAGAATTCTGGGATCTCTGAAGTTTTCAGGTGGATGCCAGTTGATCCGGCCAAGCTCCTTCCTGATGATCTTGCCAGGCTCAAAGGAAGGATCCTGCCGCAGCAGATCTCTCACCAGCTCATCCCACCCCTGGTGGGCGCTGTCAATTGAGTCGCGAGAAACTTCTCCATCCAAAGACAAGGCTAGGTCCCAACTTCGATCAAATGTGAGATTTCGGGAAAGCACGATCAAGCGATAGCGAACCGGACGTTTGGGGGCGGTGTACCGGAGCAGCCAAAACTTTGGATGGAAAGAGGAATAAGCCACATGCCCTGGCATTACCGGCTGAAGCCAGGGCTCTAGCAAGGCAAACAGGCGATTATAAGAGCCAGGCAGCTTTATTTTTCCGGCCTGATAAAACACCTTCAGACGACCATTCAGCTGCCCAACGGCTTCCAACAGTGCCAGGCGCTCACCCTGGATTTCTCCTTCCAGGGTGTCGTGGAAACATAAAGCGACCGGCACGGACAGAAGTGCATCCAGGTCGAGCGTGTAGGTTGCTGCGATGGCTGAATCGAGCTCGTACCCCTCCGGTGGTCGTAACTCCCAACCATAATCCACTCGTTCGGATTTCGGATTCAGCATTCAGCACCCTGTACCACATCTCTCAGAATGGTCCTGGCTGTCGGCCAACGATAGCTCAATGAATCCATCCCCTGCCAATGCGGTGCTTCACCCAGATTCTTCAGGAGCACTGACCGACGGCCTTTGTTTTTTCGAGCTCGGCTTTCAACCAATCGATCCAGACTGCTGACAGGCTGATTCTGAAAAATAGCCTCATGCCACTGACTCAGAAACTCACGGGCATTCAGGTTGATTCGGGCTCCGCCGGCGGTCGCGGCCTGCAACCAGTCATTCACACTGGAGGCTGAGAACAGATTTCGCTCCCTGGCTTGCTTAAGCCATTCCGAAAAGAGTTCCTCGCGTTCAGCCTCCAACGCCGCGTTCCCGGAGTTTCGAGCAATCAAAATATTGAACCGGATATGCGCTCCGTTAATCGCATCACTGAACTCTTCCGCCAGCTCAAGGGCGTGCCGGCAAGGTGCAGAGACATCCGCCCTTCCTTTCACCCAGGCAACAAGCTCAGGAAATGTCAGAGCCTCCCCACTGTCTCCTACCAACTCTTCGGCTAAACCGTGAATCAGAAACTGGGATACGACACTGTTCCGGATGGCGGTGGTATGAGTCAGCTTGTCAATGAGAAATTGGGCTTCGGACTCCGATAAGTGAATCGAAACATCATTCATCCAGCCTGATTTACAAACATCTAGGTGCACGACAGAACGATGCGAAAGGGCATCAGAGTCATCTTCCTCATGCCCTGTGGCACGAGGAACCGATTGGGCCTGCCCCACCTCCCGGGAGAACTCTGCAAGAGATTTTGCGGTATTCACAATCCCGAACTGGCGAAGGCCGTTCCAATAGACTGATGAAGGTTTTCGGGCAACTCCCTGTTCACTCCCTACCATTTCCGAACCGATAATGCCGCTCTCAGCTGAACCATGCCGCTCTACCAAAAGCCTGGCGACCTCGTTCTCCTGCGACTCCAGATAATCCCTGAGTGATTTCCGGCGCTGCGTCCTTGCGTCTAACTCCATGTAGTCGCGGATAATTCGGGGCACTGTGATGAAATATTTGGCGCGCGTCTGGATAGTTGAAAACCCCGGAAACAAGAGGTCGGCAAAAGCATCGCGGATCTGCCCTATTCCCAACTCATCCAGAGTCCCCGGTTCCTGCAACATCGCCAGAACCTGTGACACTTTTTCCCTGTCAGTGGATGAGAAGTCCACCCAGCCAATACTGCTCATAGCAACTCCAAAGGCTATCCAATCAGATAGGTTAGCAACGAAAAGGCGCACCGGTCATTCAAGCACAGACCAGTGACAAAAACTGTCGCCACCTTCAGATACACTTTTACTATATCGTTGAATGAGGTCGAACCCGAGAATTAGCATTGTTTACAAACAGATGCACAGCACCTGTGCTTACCTCAGAAATTGTTACCTTGCTTTCCAAATCAGGTATGCTCTAACACAGTGCAATGGCAATAAAAACGACAGACAAGGGATTCTGCCTCGATGGATGTTTTCGAGTACCGCGACGCCGTCATTTCTGACTACAAAGCCTTCACAACAAGCTTCACCAAGATCAAGGCTCCAGACATTAAGCAGTTCGTTCAATCGAACTACGATGACGGCCAGTACTGGCCTGCTCCACTAATCCAGCTGAACCCCTCGTTTGTTAAAGGCAATACGGTCGATCAGCTATGCAACGAGGGCATACTTCACCCCCAATGCGAAGATATTTTTCGTTTTGGCCGTGATGGCAAAGGCAACCCCGGTTTTAGTGCTCCGCTCCATAAACATCAGGCAGAAGCCGTCACAATTGCTCAGAAAAAACAGAGCTATGTGCTGACCACTGGCACGGGCTCTGGTAAATCGCTTTCCTATATCCTCCCCGTCGTGGATGCCGTTCTGAAACAGAAGCAGCCAGGCGATTCCGGCTCCATAAAGGCGATCATCATTTACCCGATGAACGCCCTGGTGAATTCTCAACTTGAAGAATTGGACAAGTACTTCCAACACCTTGGCAAAGAAAAGCCCGTTACTTATGGGCGTTACACCGGCCAAGAGAAGGATGAAGAGCGCCGCGCAATGGCGCAGAGCCCGCCAGACATCATCCTGACCAACTTTATGATGTTGGAGCTTCTCATGACCCGGCAGGATGATCTCGATCGGTCAGTCATGAAGGCAGCAAAAGGGCTTAATTTTCTGGTTCTGGACGAACTGCACACCTACCGCGGACGACAGGGGGCGGATGTCGCCATGCTGGTTCGCCGGGTCCGTGAGGCGCTCAACGCTGACGTCTTGTGCATTGGCACTTCTGCAACCATGGCGAGTGAAGGCACCCTCGCAGCCCGTAACGAAACCGTTGCGCGAGTGGCAAGCAAGTTATTCGGTGCGGAGGTAAAACCAGAAAACATCATCACGGAAACGCTGCAGCACATCACGCCCTTTGATCAGAAGCCATCACAGCAACTCCTGTCAGAAGCACTCAAGGCTCCCGTTCCTAAAAACCCGGACTTTAAAGCACTGCGGGAACATCCGATTTCCGGTTGGGTAGAGCTAACACTAGGGCTGCAAAAAGAAGAAGGGAAATGGGTACGCGCCAAACCACAAAACCTCAAATGGGCTGCGCAACAGCTATCAAAGGATTCAGGCCAACCCGCGGATCTTTGCGAGAGCTATTTAAGAGATTTCCTGTTGCTGGCCTACAAAGTCACTGATCATCAAGGTAAGCCTCTTTTCGCCTTCAGGCTTCACCAGTTTATTTCCGGTGCAAACAATGTTTTTTCCACCTTGGCCCCAGAGGGCAAGCGAGAATTTGATTTAAGCGGACAAATTTACAAACCGAATGAACGTGAAAAGCGCTTCTATTCGCTACATTTTTGTCGTCAATGTGGCCAAGAATACCACCCGGTATGGCACAACGATGACGAGGGCCAGCCCAACCTCTCACCTCGCCAGATTAACGAAAAAGACAACGAAGGTGACAACCAAAACTGGGGCTTCTTTATGTTTGATCCCCAGCGTAGCTGGGATGACGGAGATCCAGAACGATTTCCCGAAAATTGGTTTGAAGAAAAAAAGGGCGAGCTCAGGCTTAAGGGAAACTACAAAAAATTCTGTCCAAGGGAACTGTATGTTTTGCCCAGCGGTAGGTTGGACCACGAGGGAACGCCCGGATGGTTCATTCCGGGCAGCTTCCGCTTTTGCCTTAACTGTGGTGTCACTCACCAGGCGCAGGGCAAAGACTCGAATCGTCTGACTTCGCTCAACGGTGAGGGGCGTTCCTCAGCCACTACCGTGTTGGCCATATCCTCACTGAGATACATGCTCGAACGGGATACCCAGCTTTCTGAAGAAGCGAAAAAGCTACTCGGATTCACTGATAATCGGCAAGACGCATCGCTTCAGGCTGGCCACTACAACGATTTCGTACAAATCCTGTTACTCCGGGCTAGCCTGCTCGCCGCCACGCAGCAAGCCCCGGAAGGCTATCTCACTGACAGCAACCTCTCGCAAGCCGTTTTCAATGCCCTCGGCTTCGACAAGGATGGCTCTGATTATCTGGAAAACCCTCTAGCCAAAGGCCCTGGCCGAAAGAAAGCCGAAGAGGCCATGCGCAACGCGCTTTCGTACAGACTCTACTTCGATTTGCGTCGTGGATGGCGATTTAACAACCCGAATCTTGAACAGCTCGGCCTATTAGATATCGACTACGAAGGCCTCGATGAACTCGCAGAGGATCAAGAAGAGTGGGAGGAGTTGCCATGCACCGAGCTGGCACAGGTCAAACCAGAGAACCGAAAAGCAGCTCTGCGTGCTGTCCTCGACACTATGCGCCGCGGACTGTGCGTAAAGAGCCGATTCCTCGACAGCATCCAACAGGAGCAGATTCGCTCTCAAAGCTTCACCTACTTGAAAGAGCCTTGGGGCTTCAGCGAGGAGGAGATGCTCCAATCCAGCGGGTACCTGCTGCTGGGCGGAAAACCTAAAAACCTGAAGACCAATCCCAACTTTGTCAGTGGCTCCAGCCGATCAGCACTTGCACAGCTACTCAAAAAGTCGGCTGTCTGGGGCGACGACCTGGTCCTGTTGCCCAAAATCAACGACAAATCTTATCCGGACCTCATAGAAAGCCTGATGAAAGTGCTGGAATCCTATGGGCTGGTCGAAAAGGAAGAATACGACAAGGATCAAACTGGTTACCAGCTACTGGGTGAGTTTCTGCAATGGCGCGCCCACGATAAAGACATCAAGCTCGACCCGACAGACCCTTACCGTGCTGACAACGCCTATTTTCGTAGCCTGTACACCACGCTCTGTGAGCTTTTGAAAACCGGTAACCGAACACTGTTCGACCTCGAAGCACGGGAACATACTGCCCAGGTGAACCCGGAACAGCGAGAAGAGCGAGAGAAAGCTTTCCGGTCGGCCGAGCTACGCACCCTATTCTGCTCCCCGACCATGGAGCTCGGCGTAGACATCGCAACCCTGAACACAGTTTACATGCGTAACGTCCCCCCCACGCCTGCAAACTATGCTCAACGTTCGGGACGAGCTGGCCGATCTGGACAACCCGCGCTGGTCCTAACCTATTGCGCAGCGCTTAGTCCACACGACCAATATTTCTTCACCGACCCGGTTCGTATGGTTCACGGCCATGTCAGTCCACCAACACTGGACCTGGCAAATGAAGAACTGGTGGCCAGCCATCTCCACGCCGTGTGGCTGAACGAAACGAAAAAAGCCCTTCCCAAAACGGTGAATGACATGCTGAACATGTCGCAGCCGGAAACCATGCCGTTGCTGGATGAGTTCCGCCAGCAGATGGATACAGATGAAGTTCGGGTCTCCGCAGCGCAACGTGGCCTCAACCTCATGAAGATGCTGGAAACTGAACTCATCGCTGCACAAGGGGTGTGGCTGAGCAGCGAAGCCAACATTCAAACTGCTTCCTCGGAGTGGCTAACCAACCAGATCAAAGGTTCCTTCTACAGCTTTAACAATGCGCTGAATCGTTGGCGGGAACTCTATGCATCCACTCAAGAACAGCTAAACAAGGCTCACGCGGTTATCGCCAATCCGGCCGCTGGTGAGAGGGACCGAAAAGCTGCTGAACGTCGCTATAACGAGGCTCGTACACAAATCAGTCTCCTGTTAAACGCTGAGTCTGGCCAGAACTCGGATTTCTCAACCTACCGCTACCTGGCCAGCCAGGGGTTCTTGCCTGGTTATAACTTCCCTCGCCTCCCATTGCTGGCTTATATACAGGGCCGACGTGGCAGCGTCGGCAGAGACAGCTTCCTTGCGCGCCCCCGCTTCCTGGCCATATCCGAATTCGGTCCTCTTAGCCTGATCTATCATGAAGGATCGCAATACCGGGTGAAGAAAGTGATGCTCGGCGTCCGGGATGGACAGGATATGGATAGCCCCGGTCTGGTTAAAGAGGAAGCCAGGCTATGCCCGGCGTGCGGCTATGGCCATTTTAAGCAACAGCTGCATAACGAACTGTGCGTTGCCTGCGGCACCCCCATTGAAGGTGGTAAACGCATCGACAACCTCTACCGGATCGAAAACGTTAGTACTCAGCGGGTTCTGAGAATTACCTCTGATGAAGAAGAACGCCAGCGCCAAGGCTATGAAATGCAAACCACCATGCAATTCGCTACTCGCGAAGGAAAAGCGCGCGTTGTAAACGGCGAAGTTCAAAACAGTCATGGCGATAAACTGCTGGCCATCCAATATGCCCCTGCCGCTACAATATGGCGAATCAACCTGGGTTGGAGACGCCGGAAAGAAGAATCCATATACGGTTTCAACATCGACACCACCACCGGCATGTGGAGTAAAGACGAACAAGCGCCACAAGACGAAAACGATGAAGCCTCAAAAGAAGAGCGTTACATCGAACGAATAACACCCTACGTCGAAGACAGGCGTAACATCCTGATGGTTCACCCTGATGGCTTCATGGATACCGGTCTGCTTACCAGCCTGCAGTACGCCCTCAAACGCGGAATAGAAGAAGAGTTTCAGATTGAAGAGTCTGAACTGATGGCAGAGCCACTACCAAATCGGGCAGACAGGCGCGCTGTGCTTTTCTATGAGTCTGCCGAAGGCGGTGCAGGGGTTCTTACCCGATTGCTGAGCGACAGCACGGCGTTGTCCCGTGTCGCCAGGCGCGCCTTGTCCATTTGCCATTATGAACAGAACGAAAGCGGCCAGTACCAGAACATCAATAACGACTGTGAGGCCGGCTGTTACCGCTGCCTTCTCAGCTACTACAACCAGATGGATCACATAGAGATCGACCGTCAGAACCCGGAGTTGGTAATGCTTTTGGAATCGCTAATCGATTCCACCATTGTTACCTCAACCGACGGCCGTAGCTACGAGGACCACTATGAAGAGCTCCTGAAATTGAGCGGCTCCACCCTGGAAACAGCATTTCTAGCTCATTTGAAAAAACAACGGCACCATTTACCGGATGAAGCCCAGAAGCTAATCGAAACCTTCAATACCCGGCCGGATTTTGTTTACAGGGACCACAACGCTGTCGTCTACATTGATGGTCCTCATCATGAAAATCCTGGTCAGCAAAAAATCGACGCGACACTCACCGCCGAGCTGGAAGATAACGGCCTGACCGTGATTCGATTCAGTAAGGAGCAAACGAGCTGGCCAGCCATTATTGCCAAATACCCGGATATCTTTGGAGCCGCCCAAGCATGAGTAATCTAAATTTCAATCCTGGTTCTATCGTTCGAGCCAGGGGACGTGAATGGGTTGTACTACCCCAGAGTGAAGGGAAGATTCTGCATCTTCGGCCGCTTGGTGGGGGTGAAGAAAAACCAACAGTCCTGCTGCCTGAACTCGAAAGGCAGCCGGTAGAGCCAGCAACTTTCCCGTACCCGGACCCAACGCACGCTGGCATACAATCCGCCGGATTGCTCCTGCGTGATGCCCTTATGTTGAAGCTCCGGGCGGGTGCCGGTCCCTTCCGAAGTTTTGGAAATATTGCCATCGAGCCACGAGCCTATCAGCTCGTGCCACTTATGGTAGCTCTCAAACATCAGGTTGTTCGCCTGCTGATCGCCGATGACGTAGGGATTGGTAAGACCATCGAAGCGGGGCTGATAGCCCGCGAATTAATGGATCGCGGTGAGATCCATCGACTCGCGGTTCTGTGTCCGCCTCACCTTTGCGAGCAGTGGCAAAAGGAGCTTAGCAACCGGTTCCATATTCAAGCAGAGATTGTGCGCTCAAGCACAGCTGCTCGACTGGAGCGTGGCCTACCTGCAGGTACGTCGATTTTTACCGAATACCCCTTCACCATCGTGTCCCTGGATTACATCAAAAGTAAGAACCGCCGGGATGCGTTCGCAGAACAGTGTCCTGAATTCATCATCGTAGATGAGGCCCATACGTGCTCGCGCACCGGTCAGGGCCGCCAGCAACGATACGAGCTCCTGCGTGATCTGGCGGATAATCCTGAACGCCACTTACTAATGCTTACAGCCACACCCCATAGTGGCGACGAAGAGGCTTTCTACAACCTGCTTTCATTGCTGAATAAAGATTTTGCCAAACTCAAAGACATCACCAACGCGCAACACCCTTTGCGCCAGAAACTGGCCAACCACTTTGTTCAGCGACGAAGAGAGGACATCAAAGAATGGCAAGAAGGCGGCCTCTTCCCTGAGCGTTTCACCGCAGAAATTACCTACAAGCTTTCAGGTGAATGGGCAGATATATTCCAAGAGGTATTGGATTACGCCCGAGAACTCGTGGAGAGAGAGGAAGAAGGCACCTTAAAGGCCCGCATGAACTGGTGGGCTGCTCTTGCTTTGCTTCGGTGCATATCGTCTTCACCCCAGGCAGCCATTAGGGCTCTCAACACACGGATTGATAACGCCTTTGGTGGTAACGAAACAGAAATGACCGAATTACAGCAGGCCGAAGTACTGGAAACCCAGGGCACTTCCACCGTGCTGGATGGCGGTGAGGATCTGGACAGCGCTGACGACGTAGAACCCGGCGCCGCAGTTACCGAAGACTTGGCTAGGCTGGAGGCACTTGTAGATCGGGCCCGGTCTCTTAAATCGAACAACGACCCGAAGCTTAAAGCACTGACCAAACAACTAAAACCAATGTTGGAAGAAGGCTACAATCCGGTCGTTTTTTGTCGATACATTGCGACAGCAGAATATCTTGCCGACCAACTGAAAAGCGCCTTCAAAGACCGCAACGTCATCTACGTGACCGGCAACCTGACACCTGCCGAGCGTCAGGAAAAAGTTGAGGCTCTCAAGGATAGCGACAAACCTCCACTAATGGTTGCCACTGACTGCCTTTCCGAAGGGATCAACCTGCAAGAGCAATTCACTGCCGTTGTACATTATGACCTGAGTTGGAATCCCACCCGCCACGAACAGCGGGAAGGCCGAGTAGACCGCTTCGGGCAGCAGGCAGATAAGGTCAAAACCCTCATGTTGTACGGGGAAGACAATCCCATCGATGGTGCAGTTCTCCAAGTCATCATCCGTAAGGCGGACAACATCCGCAAAGCACTGGGGGTATCGGTACCGGCGCCTGAAAACGAACAACGCTATATGCAAGCCATCCTCAATACGGTGCTTTTGCGTAATCAAGGCATGCCTTCAACCGGGGACCTGTTTGCCGATGACGAAGAGCTTCAGCAACTGGAAACAGAATGGGAATCCGCCCGAGAGAAAGCTCGGCGCAACCGCACCATCTTTGCTCAAAACCGGCTTAAACCGGAATCCGTGATGCCAGAATGGCAAAAAGCTTTTGCCGTACTGGGCACTAACGAAGATGTGGAGCGTTTCGTTCGTAATGGTATGGAGCGACTCGGTGCCCCCCTGCACCCTCAGTCCAATGGAACATGGCAGGCGCCCCTAGCGCACCTGCCCCTCACTCTGAAAGAACGGCTCGACACCGCCGGGTTGATGCATCTGCGCACCATGGACTTCACTTACCCCACGCGGGGCCGCGCCGAGTTTATTCACCGCACCCACCCCTTGGTCAGCCACCTGGCAGATTACTTGTCAGAACTTGCCATGGCTGGCGAAGAGACCCAAATCGTTGCCCGTGCTGGAGCTATCTTCACCAGGGAAGTTGAAACCCGAACGACCATATATTTGTTGCGATTGCGCAGTCGTCTGACCATTCGCCGCACCCAGAACGATATGACACGAGCCCAGGAAATGCTGGCCGAAGAAGCACTAGCCGTTATGGTAAACCGGCAGGGTGAGCCGGAGCTGCTTGAAAAGGCAGATATGCTCCGGCTGATGCAACTGCCTGTGAGCAAAAACATGGCGGATGAGGCCCGTACTCGTGAGCTAAATCGAGCCGTAGATGCCCTGCAGCATCTGACACCTCGATTCGACGCCATTGCGTACCAACGCGCTGAGGCCGTTCTGGCCGACCACCGCCGCACCCGTGAAGCCGCCGATGCCCGAGGTAGCTACAGCGTACAACCTCAGCTGCCGGTAGACGTGATGGGCGTATACGTATTGGTACCAGACGCAGGCCTGCTTTAACCCAGCACTCACTTGGCACATAAGAAAAGAAGTAAGGAAGACGATCCATGGCAAGCGCAACACAACAAGCCTTTGAGTCTATTCGTATTGTAGGTGGGCTGCTGGGTAGCAAAATTCTGCATGATTTGCGGCAATTCAGCCTGCCTGGTCAGGACCGTCAAGCTTACGGCGTAGAGCCAGGTCTTACCTTTAACGATGAGATAGGCCGCTACTGGATCATTGCCCGTGGCCGCTGGCGGGAATTTCAACAAAAGAGTCAGCGTGAGGATATCACCAGGAAAAGTGTCACCGTTAACGATTGGCTGGTCCCTCTTCTCACCCGTGTTCTCGGCTATGAGATAAGCCCCTGTCAGCGGAAGAAAATGATTGGTGAAAGGGAGTTCCCGATCAGCCATGAGTCTTTTTCCGGCGCCGTTCCCATTGTTCTCTGTGGGTCGGATATAGACCTGGATACAAGCGATCCTCTGTTCGGACAAGAAGGTCGTAAGCGCTCTCCGATGGGATTGGCACAGGAATACCTAAACGCACAGGATGATAGCCTGTGGGCCATTGTGAGTAACGGGCAAGTGTTGCGGCTACTACGCGACAACCCGGCGATGACCCGCCCTGCCTACTTGGAAGTGGACTTCGCGAGACTTTTTGAAGAAGACAACTACGCTGACTTTGCCACGCTCTGGCTGCTACTTCATTCCAGCCGCCTCGCACCTCAGGAAGATCTGCCGGAACATTGCTGGCTTGAACAGTGGCGGGAAAAGGGGCACGACGAGGGCGAGCGCGCTCTAGATAAGCTGCGCTATGGCGTAGCCGATGCCCTGCGCCAACTGGGCACTGGCTTTCTGGCGCATCCGGCTAATACTGACCTGCGACACAAACTCAGTGCCAACGAATTGAGCACCGAAGCCTACTTTCAGCAGGTGTTGCGTCTGGTATACCGTTTTCTGTTCCTGCTTACCGCCGAAGACCGGGGCATCGCATTGCTGCCCGCCAAACACGAGGGCCACGATTACCGATCTGCAAGAGCGCTTTATGAGACCGGCTATTCCATTTCCACACTCCGGGATAAAGCCCGCCAGCGCAGGCACTACGACCATCATACGGATGCTTGGGAATTGCTCGGGGTCACCTTCGACGGATACGCGAACGGCCAGCCCCTCCTCGCTCAACCGGCACTGGGTGGGCTGTTTGCTCACGATCAGTGCAAAGATTTGTCGAATAGCCAGATTGAGAACCGGTACTTGTACAGCGCCTTGTTCAACCTCTGTTACTTTGAGCACAAGGGCATACTCGCAAGAATCAATTATCGGGATATGGACACCGAGGAGTTTGGCTCAGTTTACGAATCCCTGCTGGAGCTGATTCCCCAACTCCATACCGAAGGCCCATGGCGTTTCAGTTTTATCGGTGATGCAGAAGACGAGGCCGCCGCCTCTGGCCACAGCCGAAAGCTGACCGGTTCCTACTACACTCCGGATGCTCTGGTACAGGAGCTGATTAAGTCCGCACTGGAGCCAGTCATCAAAGACAGATTAGCGGCGAACCCGCAAAGCCCGAGGGACGCACTGCTCACTATTACAGTGTGCGACCCTGCCTGTGGTAGCGGCCATTTCTTGCTTGCTGCCGCCAGACGTCTCGCGAAAGAATTGGCTCAGATTGATTCTGGCTCGGACCAGGCAACCGAAGAGCATTACCGGCATGCAATGCATGATGTCGTGCGGAGCTGTATTTATGGCGTAGATTTTAACCCATTAGCAGTAGAACTTTGTAAGACAGGTCTATGGCTTGAATCCATTGAACCCGGAAAGCCTTTGAGCTTTTTAGACGCACATATTCAAAACGGTAATTCCTTGTTAGGGATTACCAACTTGAACCAAATCTCGCGAGGAATTCCCAAAGAAGCTTTCAAAGCTTTGTCTGGCGATGACAACCAGTTTTGTAAAGTACTATCCAAGACCAATACTAAGCACCTGAAAGCGTTCCGAGGTGAAGATGATGGTCAGACCTTGTCTCTCTTACTCGAAACTAGATCAACCCTCGATGAACTTAAACAATTGGAAGATTTACCCGAGGAGACAGTCGAACAGATTTCAGCCAAGAAAAACGCGTTCTCGGAATATCGCTCCCACCTGGACGACAGCCGACTCAAACAGGCGGTCGACCTATATATGGCTGCCTTTCTGGTGCCCAAGGATGGATCAATACCCGCGCAACAGATTCCTGACAGCCAGAATCTTTATTTAGCGCTGCACACGGACCAAGCAAAGGAACAACTTGAACATGTATCTCAGCACGCGAAGATTCGACGAGCTCAAAACGTCTGTCGGGAGTTGAAGGTTTTTAATTGGCCGCTCGCCTTCGCCCAAGTATTGAGCGGACCTTCCAAAGGTTTCGACTGCATCCTTGGCAACCCGCCTTGGGAGCGAATAAAGCTCCAAGAGGAAGAGTTTTTCTCCTCACGATCTACCGATATTACTGATGCCAAAAATAAATCGGAGCGATCTCAGCGTATTGATTGGCTATCCCAAGGCCTATTGGCGCATCACTTATACCCGGGGCATGAATACAGCAGTGACGCTAGTTCAGCAGAAAAACGTCTTTACCTAGAGTTCATAAAAGCAAAACGCACATCTGAAGCACTAAGTGTGTTTGCCCACGTCAAAGGTAAGGATGCGGGGCGGTACCCCCTTACCGGAGTTGGCGACGTGAACACATATGCCCTCTTTGCGGAGACAATTCATCAAATTCTGTCGCCGAGAGGAAGAGCCGGGGTCATAGTTCCTTCAGGACTCGCTACAGATAATTCTACGAAAGAATTTTTTGGTGAGTTGGTTTCTAAGCGTTCACTATTCAGCTTCTTCGAATTTGAGAACGAAGGTTTTTTCAAAGGTGCTGGACAGGGTCATATGCTCCGCTTTGCTTTGACCACACTACTTGGAACTAATTTATCGGTCAGCGAAACCAGCTTTATGTTCCAGGGCAAGAAAATAGCTGACCTAAGGGATCGAGAGCGGGTATTTAACTTGAGCGCTGAAGACATCAATCGAGTTAATCCCAACACACGAACCTGTCCAATTTTTCGGTCTCGTTATGATGCCGAAATAAATAAAGAAATATATAAAAGAATCCCAATTCTTATTCAGGATGAGCAAAATGACAATTCAGAAATAAATCGCTGGGGCATACGATTCGCTTCAATGTTTCACATGTCAAATGATAGCCATTTATTCAAAACGCACAAAGATCTTACTGAACTTGGATACCAATTAGAGGGAAATATTTTCCAGAAAGGTGAAATGGCGTATCTACCTGTTTACGAAGCCAAGATGATCTATCTTTTCAATCATAGATATGGCAGTTTTGAATCATCTCTGGATAAGCGACCACATGTTCTTCCCCGAGTTCATGATGATATTTTTGATCAGGGATATTGCGCGCTGCCTTTCTATTGGATTGGCAAACATCATGTTGAGAAGTTTTTGAAAAATCACAATCACATGCACGATTGGTTCTTTGGTTGGCGGGATATAACGGATGCCAGAGCTAGCGCACGAAGCACAATAGTATCTGTATTTCCAGCGTATGGCGTGGGTAACAGCTTACCTCTTATGCTTTTTTCAAAAACTCTATCAACTCGATTGTATGCATGCCTTCTAGCTAATCTAAGCTCACTAGTATTAGATTATTGCTCAAGAATGAAAATCGGTGGATTACACCTGAACTACTTCGTAATGAAGCAGCTTCCTGTACTCGACCCAAAATCATATACGAAAGACGACCTGGACTTCATAGTTCCCCGTATTGATTATCTAACAAGCACGAATTTCGAGATGTCAGGCTGGCAGCGTGAACTCGATGTAGTACCCGAAAAGCATAATTTCGCCTCATCAAAGCGGATAGTGGTTCAATCCGAACTAGATGCATACTATGGACGCTTGTATGGACTTAGCCGAGAGGAAATGCAGTTTATCCTTGACCCTGAATCAATAAAGCCAGGCTATCCCTCTGAAACCTTCGCCGTGCTCAAGCGCAGCGAGGAGCGAGAATTTGGTGAATATCGTACCCAGCGGCTTGTTCTTGAAGCTTGGGACAAAATCGAACGCGGCGAGATAGCGTAATGCTGACCCACTTGAAACTAGACAACTTTAAAATTTGGCGCAGCACTGGGGCTATGAGACTGGCGCCAATCACATTGCTTTTGGGCACCAACTCCTCTGGCAAATCTAGTCTGATCCAAAGCTTACTTCTGATTCGTCAGACGGTTAAATCTGATGATCCAAATATAGACCTCGATCTTGGTAACCCCGATGAAGGCGATTCAGTCACACTCGGTCAATTCCGTGATGTGCTCTGTCGACATGGCGTAGCAAGCCCCAGCAACCCGGCTAATCAAATTGGAATTGAATTTCGATGGCGAGACCCCGCTCCAAATATTGGTACCGCAATATTCTCCTCACGTTATCGCAAAGGTAATGCCGGGAGCGCTGAGCTCGATTACTTGCGTATAGGGGTCGAGAACCAAGGATATACAGTCGAACGCCGAAAACCTGGCGTTTATCGTCTGCAGCTAGCCGATCAAAAAAAACCAATAGGACAGAGCGAGGACTTTCGACCAGAGCGCTCGTTTGCCTTCTCAGCAGCTGCATTGGCAACGCTAGGAATGCCCGCCGAGCAAATAACCCATATAGGTCCGGCCCTCCTCAATGAGCTTAGCAAAATCATATACTTGGGCCCCGTACGCAAACTGGCGCAGCGTGACTACGTTTGGGCAGGAAGAATGCCCTCCAGCATAGGCGATGACGGCTCTAAAGCCATTGATGCCTTGATCGCTAGTGGCGTCGCGCTTCAGAAAGCCCGCAAAACTGGCAAGCCTGCGCCTCAGGAAGCTAATCTCTTTGAGCAGACCGTTTATTGGCTCAAGGAAATGAATCTCGCGGACGGCTTAGCGATCAAATCATTGGGTAATTCCGCACGCTATGAACTTCTTATCGAAAACTACGGTGAACAATCCAACATAAAAGACGTAGGTGTCGGGGTCTCCCAAGTGCTACCAGTCATTGTTGCTGCATTGCATGCCGAACCCGGACACATCGTGATTGTAGAGGAACCAGAAAGCCACCTACATCCTCGGGCCCAATCAGTCCTAGCCAATCTAATTGCACAGGTAAGCAAAGAGAGAAGTGTGCAGTTTATTGCAGAGACCCATTCAGAGCACCTCTTTCGCCGCATGCAAACCTTGGTCGCCCGACAAGATCTAGAACCAAAGGATTCTGCTCTCTATTTCGTTGAACGCGAGAAAAACCTTGCAAGTCTTCGGGAATTGGAAGTAGACCAAGTGGGCAAGATTAAGAATTGGCCAGAATCATTCTTTGGAGACGCGTTGGGCGAAACCAGAGAGCAAACGAAACTTTCGATTCAAAGAGCCAAGGAACTGAGGGCGAAAAATGGATCTGTTTCTGATTGACACCAATGTGATGCTTGCTGCCAGTGCAGTGCATGATTTATCACTGGTGGCAAATAGGGCAATGCCAGAAGAGATCGAACTGCGGGAACAGATCTTTGACTGGCTCACGGACTTCGATGAAAGAGGCCACGGGATTCTGCTTGATGAAGAAGGGCTGATTCGAGATGAGTACGACCGCAATCTTCCCTTTAATCATCAGGAACAGGAGTATGGAATGTTGGTCCTGCAGAATAAACTTGATCAGGGATTAGTTGAACATGTTCCGATTGAAGCACTTGAAGCAAACGGGGAACATATTGCTTTGCTCGCTCCTGAACACGAGAGCTTGGTTCCTGACCGAGAGGACCGAAAATGGGTGGCGTGCGCTTTAGCGTCAGTGGATTATTACGAAATTTCTCCACCTATCGTTTATGGTGCCGAAACGGACTGGTATGTAGCTTCCGAATCGTTAACAAAAATAGGAATTCTTTTTGTGAAGCTACTGCCCGATAGCTGGTATCAGGAACGAATTTAATACGTATGGCGAACCATTTCTTTCGATTCCCTCAAACACCCCACGTAACCTGGCTTGGAACGGACAGCCCTAGGGAAGACAAAGTATTATCCCAAAGCGAGGTGGCAGATTTATTGTCTAGTGAAGTGCTGGTAGAGGAAAAGCTAGACGGCGCCAATTTAGGTATATCAATCGATTCAAATTTTGAGCTCCAAGTTCAGAACCGTGGCCAGTATCTCCAAACACCATTTACTGGACAATTCTCTCGCCTAAATGGCTGGCTGGGACAGCACAGCTTCCGATTAATCGATAACCTGCGGCCAGGCCAAATTCTGTTTGGCGAATGGTGCGCTGCTCGTCATTCGATGGATTACACCTCCTTGCCCGACTGGTTTCTCTTGTTTGATGTGTATGACCTCCAGAAAAAAAAGTTCTGGAGCAGTCACCGTCGGAATAGTTTCGCATCGAAGCTTGGGTTGAGAGTTGTACCTAACTTATATCAGGGAAAAATCGAACTAAACCAGCTGGTCGAACTTTTAGCCAACAGTGAAAGCCATTATCGAGCAGGCCCCCCCGAGGGCATCATAATCCGAAAACAATCTGATCACTGGTGTGAGGCACGGGCTAAGCTCGTGCGTGCCAGCTTCTCCCAGTCCATTGAAGATCACTGGCGCAGTCGTCTCATAGAGTGGAACGAATTAAAACATGAGTAATCGCAAAGGGTATGGCGACAAGGAGCTGAAATTGCAGCAGCGTGATATCAGTGAGCTAAGAGGCGGCAGTAGTTTACAGAAACTCCGCTGCACCCTTTACCTGGCTGATTTCAGGGAGGAGGAGGAGTATTCATCTCAAATTTCTCGGGCGTAGAAAAAGTATTGACCGGCTGAGCGAGAATCGCACCGAACCCTGTGCTTTAAATGCCTAGAACAAAAAAAACGAATCGGGAGAATTGTATTGAACATGTTTCAGAGGCTCCCAGCCCATGTAATCGGCCAGATGATCAGCATGGCGAAACAGCGTGCAATCTACGCGGCGCCCTCCATCAATGATTCCGTCGCAGGCGCTCTTGTAGAGCAGAGCAGAGATGCACAGTTCCAGATTGTAGTCATTCTGGACTACGACGAAGACCTGTTTAGGTTGGGCTATGGCCTTGCTGAATCGGTAAACATGTTACGTGACGCTGGCATCAGTGTCCGTAAGGAACCAGGACTTCGAATCGGCTTCGTGATTATTGATGATCAGGGCTGGGCGTTCTCGCTTCCTCCTATGGCAGTCGAGTCCCAATCCTCTCATGACCACATTAACGGATTTGAGCTCACCCCCGAGCAGATTGAACGTTTTACCCAGTCCATCGGTATTGCCGATAAGGATGAAGATCGAAAAGAATCTGAAACACTCCATCCTCAGGCCGAGATCGGTCGAGAGACACTGCCGGATCAGGAAGTCAGCGAAACTACCACGAAACTCAATCGTAACCCGCCCCAGGCTTTCAACCTCCAGCGCCAGGTACGTGTCTACCAGTCGCGCCTCCAGTTCGTCGAGATGGAGCTGGAAGGCAGTAAGATTCAGCAGCGCACCATCCGTTTACCCAAAGAACTGAAACAATCGATCTTCGCCAATGATCAAGAAATCGAGGATCGGCTCAATGCCAACTACAAACTGGTTGACGGCAAATCCTCTGAAAAACTCTCAGCTTTGCGCAAAGAAGCAGAATCACTCCGAAACGATTACGCACCAGCCCTCGGTAAAAGACTCGGCCGCGTTATTCTAAGTACGAAGAAAAAAGAGTTTCTAGACAAAGTAGAGGACCTTCGTAAGCGCATCGAAATTTACTGCAAAGATGAGCGCGACCAGCTCCAAACATCTATTGAAACATCCATTCAAAGCCTCGCAAGCAACCTTGCTCCACTGGTTCATCAGCGTCCACCTAAGCAGCTGGCGGGTCGCTGCGAAGATCTGACCGTTGAGGTGTGCGAAGACTACCTGCTGGACGTTCTCCGAAAGGTGGCCCCCTCAGCACCAGAACTGCTGGAAAATACCAAGCTCCATGTGACCTTCAAAGATGTCACTCTGGAAATGTTGCAGAATCGAGAGTTTCAACAAAGAGTCAAGCAGGAATTCAAATACGAGAGTTGGGCAACGCCTTTCAGCGAGTTTACTGCGGCCGGATCGGCAGACAGCACAAAAGACGACAAATAATTCGTCGGACTTGATTCAAGCAGAGCTCTTCGTTGAAGCTTTAGATCGATATTCAGGTGGCTGGCATCACAGGGCCGACCGAGGAAGTACAAAATTATAAAAAGGAAGCCATGAAATGAACTTGAATGATCATATTACGGATTTGGCCCGTGACACTCTGGATGTTTTCACTCGGATTGAATCCGTCGCAAAAGAAAAAATAGCAGCCACGCAGGACATTGGCTCCGATGCGTTTGCCCACGCAAACACGTTTACAGGCACCGAGGCGAACCAAACACTCAACAAAATCAATCGAGAAGCGAGAGAGGGCTACTCTCAACTTGCCAGAGAGCCAGCAATAGCGCGACTTGTTTTGGAAGATGGAAGTGGGAAACACCAGATTCTGTACGTCGCCCGCAAATACCAGGTCGCTCTCGGCGAACGTGCACAACTTGCCAGTTATCATGCCCCAATGGGACGTCTGGCTTCTATTCCGGTTGGTGATGACGCTGAAGTAAATGGTCAGGTTTATACCGTCGTAGAGGCTTGCCAGCTCCACCCATCTTGTTTTGAAAACGATTGGGACTCCAAAGACTCGCGATTTGACCACGAGGAACTTGGTCAACAGAGTATCAGCTCCCTGCGCGCCCTACTCCGGAAGATCGACAGTACAGCTGCCGATGATTTCGATGCCATGCTGGCCGGAGAAGAAACTGAGGACTTGATCAAGAAAGGCTTGGTTCATGAAATCCGTCGCACAATGGGATTAAGAGACCAGCCGATCCTGGACAAGTTTCAGGATGAAATTTTCAGGCTTCCGCTGAATAGTAAACTGATGATCATGGGTCCTCCCGGGACCGGAAAAACCACCACTCTAATCAAACGTCTCAGCCAAAAACTGGACTCCGAGTTCTTGGAGCCAGCCGAAAGACGATTCGCTCGCCCCGATTCAGCAGGGCGAGAACACACCAAAAGCTGGATTATGTTCACGCCAACTGAGTTGCTGCGAGTGTATCTCAAGGATGCCTTTGCTCGGGAAGACGTTCCAGTCTCGAACAACGAGATCGTGACCTGGGAGAACTACCGCAGAAAACTGAGTCGTGAAAACCTGGGACTTCTTCAGTCTTCTACCAACACGGGCAAGTTCGTTCTGAAGGATAAACTTTCTGCGCTGAGCCTGAATGTGGTTGAAGATCCTATTAGTTGGTATGAAGCGTTTCGAGACTTCCATTCAGAACGATTATTCAAACAATTCGCAGACGGATTACATCTACTGGAAACTTCCAAGGGATATGTCGATGCTGAGCTAGTACGAGCTATTCGAGATATCCTTGGCACTCAAGACCACAAAAAACCTGTTGACACATTTGGCAAGTTGACTCGGTTGGAGGATGTGATCCAAAAGGCCTTACAAGACCTCAACGAACAATCAGAGCAACAGCTTAAGGAACTAGCCGGTCAGCAATACAAGCAATACACCCCGTTCTTTAATGAGCTTGCGTCATTCATTGATCAACTTGAAATTGAGGATGATGAAGAAGACGACTCCGTTTTTGATGGAGAGGATGAACCAGAAATCGAAGCAGAACCGGCTACCGGAAAGACGACCAATAAAGAGGCTTTTAACGCCTACAAGAAAGCCATTCGCTCTCTGGGGCGTTCACGATATCAAAAGCGATCGCTTCCCAAGTCAGGCAGGATCTATGCGATTGTCGAATGGCTTAATGAGCGGTTACCGACAAATGAAGAACTTTTGATTGTGGGTGAGCGGGCTTCCATTCGGAACGCACTCAATCGGTTCAGCAGACCTTATCGTCGCTTCGTTCGGGACGTACCTGCCAGCTACAAAGCTTTCCGTAGAAAAGCACTCTCGGACATGTCTTTTTATAGCAAGGCGCCGGAAAAGCCCAAACATATTTCCGCCTATGAGTTGGATGCAGTTGTTCTTCTTGCGCTGGAGAATAGTCGAAAGCTCATAGCCGATCCGAATATTTCAAGGAGCAACAACGGCGCCCTGCCCTCGTTTTTGCAGAACCTTTCAACAATGTTTCTTAACCAGGTGTTCGTCGATGAGGCCACCGATTTTTCCGCGCTCCAGCTGGCCGCAATGAAAAACCTATCGGGTCTTGACGCAGAGTCTTTCTGCGCCTGTGGTGACTTCAACCAGCGAATCACTGGCGACGGCATCCGCTCCAAGGAGCAGCTGAAATGGTTAGCCAAAGACCTTAGGGTGCAGAACATCAATGCCGTATACCGTCAAAGTCGCACGCTGAATCGCTTGGCCGGTGAGCTTCTGGCAGCGACCGGGGGTGACTTGTCTGCCCTTGGCAAACTGCCGGATTCTATTGAACACGATGGTCTGATGCCTGCTCTGGCTGAGCACTGTTCAGACATTGACTCCATCAGTTCTTGGCTAGCTGAACGAATCCGTGAGATCGAGTCGTTAACACCGCCGCTCCCCACCACCGCTGTACTGGTTCAGAATGATGATCAGGCAGAACAAATGGCTGAGGCACTCAATGAAAAGCTAGAGGACTTCAACCTGCGCGCCGAGGCTTGCGTCGGCGGCAAATCATTGGGAGAAGGAAACAACGTGCGCGTTTTCTCAATTGAACATATCAAAGGCCTAGAATTTGAAGCGGTCTTTTTCGTGGGAGTCGATGAGCTCGCCGAATTGGTTCCTGATCTCTTCGACAAGTATCTGTACGTTGGCTTCACCCGGGCTGCCACGTATTTGGGGATGACCTGTAATCAACAGCTGCCAGAACCTTTGAGCCAGCTTCGGTCTGAGTTTACGGAAAATTGGGACAGTTAGTGGCTACCAAAACTTTTAGAGCGTCACCACTGCTACAAAAGACTCGGACTTTTGTTTGGTGGGTGGATATTGATGGGTAGCAAACGACACGTTCGTTTCCGTAGAATCGGCCGCCTTCCCCGCCATAAGGGTCTTTCTACTCTGGAACCCTGAGGATACGCATTACAGGAGTTTTCGTTAGATGTCGTTACAACAAAGATTAGTCGATGAGTTGAATCTGCGGCCAGGCCAGAAGGCGATTCAGCTGGCGACAAAACTTGGTGTCGATAAACGGGAGGTAAACAGCCTTCTATATGGACCACTGAGCACCCAGTACTCACAGGACTCCCGATACTGTTGGTGGCCCCTAAAGGGGGGATCCTCAAGCAAACCGAACTCCGGAACGGGTGAGGCCTCGTTTACAAACACTCCGCTATCTCGCTTGGCTAGGTATTATCTGGCTTGCCTGAGTCAAGACGACATCGGTGAAGTAAGCACTTGGGCAAGGCCATTTCAGAACGATTTCGATTACGTACCTCTTCCTTCACTACCGGATGAGGACATCAATGCTTATCTCCAGTCGCCGGCCGGTAGCCAGTTAACCAATAAAATGCATCGGGATAGAAACGCCAAAATTCTTTACCTGGGTTATCCGATTGCCATTAACCGATTCACCTCCAAAGCTGGAAATGATATCTACCGTCTGGAGCCATTATTTCTGATACCAGTTCAGTTTGAAGGAGCCAACAACCGTGGAATGGCTTCGCTTTCTAATGACTTCCCGATTCTTAATACCGCAGTTCTGAAACGTTTTACGAATGCTGATCGGGATTCGCTGATGGATGAGCTCCTCGCCTTGGAGGATGAGCTGGGCTTTAGCGACGGGGCGGAGGTTCCAGAACTGGACGAAGTTGTACCAAGGTTACAGGCACTTCGCACCGAGTGGCCTTGGAAAGAAGTGTGCAACCCAGAGGAACTGTCGACATCACAACCCATACCAACCCTGAGCGAACCAGGTATCTACAATCAGGCTGTTCTGATGCTGGCCGAGCGTAAACCTTACACTCAGGGTTTGGAGACGGAACTGCGAGATCTGGCGGTTCTCAAAGAAGACCAGTACAGAGACACCGCGCTCGGTCGACTGGTGGATAATCGTTTTAATAATGAGAAAGACAGCCCTCTGGATAAAACACTGCTTGAAGTTCTGCCCATGAATCTTGAGCAGCGAATGGCAGTTGGCCAAGCCCTTTCAAAACCTCTGACGATCATCAC
Organism: Marinobacter sp. G5_S1_61_S3; assembly: GCF_054968585.1. Classification (NCBI taxonomy): domain Bacteria; kingdom Pseudomonadati; phylum Pseudomonadota; class Gammaproteobacteria; order Pseudomonadales; family Marinobacteraceae; genus Marinobacter; species Marinobacter sp. G5_S1_61_S3. Next base: position 79,208 of record NZ_JBQKUK010000008.1, read on the forward strand.
CGGACCTCCCGGCACGGGTAAATCTCAGGTTGTTACTAATCTCTTAATTAACGCAGCCTGGCAAGGCAAGAAAGTTCTATTTGCCAGTAAGAACAATAAAGCGGTCGACGTTGTTGAAACCAGGGTAAATACCCTTGGACCAAGACCTTTGCTACTGAGAATGGGCTCAAACGCTTATCAGCTCAAACTCAAGGAATACCTACAGGCCCTATTGTCTGCCGCAGCATCAGAGGACGAAAAGCTTGAATACGACCACTCTGTTCAGGCCCATGATGCTCTGATTCAGCAATCTGAATCGCTTAAGAAAAAGCAGGCTGATTTTATAGCGTATCGCAATACCGTCGACAAGCTTGAGCAATCGATAGAAGAGTACCGAGAAGAGCTGGGCGAAAAGGTTTTTGCACGCGTTCGGACTTTGGATATGGAGGCGTTCGAAAACCAGCATCAAAGCCTGGAGACTACAATCCGCCAGGCTGATCAGACCCAACAAGGATTTTTCACTCGCCTGCTCTGGAACACTGCTAAGGGAAAAAGGTTCGAGCAGCTCAACGAAGCGATCATCGGCTTTCAACCGTTCATCGAGACTCTTGAGATAGAGGCTCCGCCGTCGGTCGTTGATGACGAGCATGTCCGGCAATGGGCCAATGTCAGCGGCAATATCAGCCTGCTATCAGGCAAAATCAGTCGGATTAAAAAGTACTTTTCAGCACTGACTGAATTGCAGCAAGGAACATCTCTTGAAGAGATCAATACACGACAGCTGAAACTCTATGAAAGCATCTCGGAAAATTCAGACAAACTCTGGAAAGGCTGGCTTAAGGTTAGCCCAGCCAAGCTAACCGCCAGTGACCGAACACTCTTGTCCCGATATGTTTCTGTACTCCAGATGATAACCGATTCTGGCGGCGGCAAAGTGCAGCGAAATGTATGGAAGCAATACTATGAGCTGACGGAAAAGGTTTCTCATCTCCTTCCCTGCTGGGCTGTAACCTCGCTTTCTGCTCGCGGGAAACTTCCTTTTACAGCGGGCTACTACGATCTCGTCGTGTTCGATGAAGCCAGTCAGTGTGACGTAGCCTCGGCGCTGCCGCTGTTATATCGAGCAAAGTCAGCAGTCGTGATCGGCGATCCAAAGCAGCTTCCGCATATCAGCAGTATCCACAAATCGCAGGACATGCAGCTGCTAGACCGGTTCGATCTGACCCAGGACTTTATCCAGTGGGCCTACTCTTGGAATTCGCTGTTCGATACCACCAGCTCTTACGCCAATGCTGAGGACATCGTTAATCTGAAAGACCATCACCGTTCTCATGCGGATATCATCAACTTTTCAAATGAATTCTTTTACGAGGGTCGACTGCGGGTAGCAACCCAGTACGACCGATTGCAGCGCCCTTCCCGAACAAGTCCGGGCGTTAGATGGCAGGATATTAAAGGCAAAACGATCCGCCCCAGCACTGGAAGTGCCGTCAACAAGCAGGAAGCACAAGCCATCGTCGAAGAGTTATACCATTTGGTGGTGGAGCAGCGTTATCAGGGCTCTGTTGGCGTTGTCACCCCGTTTCGTGCACAGGCAAATCTGATCAAGGAATTGTGTTTTAAGGATCGAACACTCTCATCGATGCTTGATGAGCGTGGTTTCTTATGTGACACGGTTCACCGTTTCCAGGGCGATGAGCGAGATGTCATCGTTTTCTCACCAGTGGTTTCTGAAGGTGCCTCCTTCGGAACCACAACGTTCCTAAAGCGAAGTGGCAATCTATTCAATGTGGCCATCACTCGGGCTCGTGCCATGCTTTTAGTGATTGGTGACTCTGACGCTGCAAAATCGAGTGATGTGGAATACCTGTCTGAGTTTGCTCGCTATGTGGAGCAGCTTAGTGAGGAAAAAATCAGCACAGAGCTCCAACTGAAACAGCCCGGAGGGCCAGAGTACCCCAGCATGGTGGACCGTTCCAAAGTATCTGACTGGGAGATTGTTCTCTATAAGGCCCTTTATGAAGCCGGCATCCGCACCATCCCACAATACCCCGTTGAACAATACCTTCTGGATCTGGCCATTGTTATTGGAGAAAAGCGATTGGATATTGAGGTAGACGGTGAGCGCTATCACCGCCTTTGGACCGGTGAATACTGTCGCCGGGATCAGATTCGCAACCAACGTATGTATGAGCTCGGGTGGGATGTGCTCCGGTTTTGGGTTTATGAAATTCGTGACGATCTGGATGGCTGTGTTGAACGCGTTCGTCAGTGGGTGGATTCGGCAAACAAAGACAACGGTCCCGAGGTTTCAGCCGTCGTTTCAGACACCTTCAAAATTTACTAGGGATAGTACTTTGGGTTCTTCCTGATCAAGAACAAGCCAACTTTCGAAATGGCAACGGAGAAAAAATATGGCTCGCCCGGCAGCGGAACAAACGGCAGATCATTTATTCAAAGCTGGCGAAACTTGGCTGAAACTCAGTTTAGCTGAGGGCCGATCCGTATTTTCGAACCAAATAATTTGGACGCCCGATAGCATCCAGGCCTTGGACACTTGGTTTTCCAATAACCTTGATGCAGGCGAAGGTGATTTCTTCGAGAAACTGGAAGTTCAGCTGTCCGAGTGTGACGCAGAGGTTAAGAAACTCGCCGCAGAAATTCTGTGGCTAATGCTCCTGTGCCCGAAAAACATAAGTGCTGGCAAGAAACGCGAATCGATCTTAAGGATTTGGGCATGGTCTGGGGATGAGCTGCCTGCTGACCACGCCTTACTTTCAGATGAAACGCTGGCAGGAGTGGGTAACGCAGGCACCAGTTTCAATACTAACCGTTGGCGTGAATTGGCTTACTGTGTTGAGCTTTTCAAGCGAACATTCCAGTTATCCGCGATAGAGCGACTTCAGTTGTTTGGGGATTACAACCAGCTGGCTGCGTGGTTAGGTGAGATTCCCGAGAGTGAGCGGCGGCAATTCCGGCACATGTTGCTGTACCTCCTCCACCCAGACCAAATTGAGCGTATCTTCAGTAGCGGCGAACGGAAGACCATCGTTAGTAAATTCACCGGCAAACCGCTAAGAGTTGTGAATAAGCTTACCGCAGCCGAGGTGGACGCTCAGATTCGAGAAATTCGTCAGGCAAAAGAAGCTGAGTTCGGCACTAAAAAACTGGATTTCTACCAACCTCCTTTGAAAGAACTCTGGAAGGACCAAACCACCAAAAGCTGGCTGTTTGCATGGAATCCAAAAAATTGGGACTGGGAAACGCTGCCCAAAGATATCGCTCAAACTAGAGAAGGTAAGCCGGTTGTAATGAAATGGCGTTGTGCCAACCAAGCAGCCTCTCCGGGCGACCGAGCGTGGCTGATCCGGCTTGGCGAAGAGCCCCGGGGCATAATGGCGACCGGTAACGTTGTATCAGAGCCTTACGAAGCCGAGCATTATGACGTTCAGAAAGCCGATCAAGGGGAAGCCTGCCTGTATGTCGACATCGAGCTGACAGCTATTAGGGACGTATTCAAAGATCCTTTCATCACAATGACGGAGCTCGGCACCATCACCATTGATCAACAACAGTGGTCGCCCCAAAGTTCCGGGATTGAGATCAAATCACGGAGTGCGGCCTTGCTTGATGAGCTTTGGCAAAGAAAACCCCTCAAAACTACCGAAAAGATCTCGACAACAAAAATGCAGCGCATAGTCGCTGAGCCAATGAACAAGATTCTTTATGGGCCGCCCGGCACTGGCAAGACGTTTACCTTGAATAAGCTCAAGGAACGTTACATTGTCAAACAGGCGTCCATTTCCCATGAGCAGTGGCTGTCAGAGCAACTCAAACCAGTGAACTGGTTTGATGTAGTATTCATGTGCCTGTATGACCTTGGTAAATCAGCCAAAGTGAAGGAAATAGAGGGCCACCCCTTCTTTATCCAAAAAGCAAAAGCAGTTGGTCGGCGCCAGCATCTTAAGGCTCAGATCTGGGCAACTTTGCAATCCCATACCGTTGATACATCCACTTCGGTGAAATATAAGAACCGGGTAGCGCCGCTGGTTTTTGATAAAGATACTGACAGCCGATGGGCCCTGGCTGGCAACTGGCAGGAGGACTGCGAGGACCTTATCTCACAGACCAAAATTCTAAAAGAAGGCGCTCCCAATCAGGCAGACCAGATTCACTACGCTTTTGTTACCTTCCATCAGGCATACAGCTATGAGGACTTTGTCGAAGGTATTCGTCCAGTACAGGATGCAGAAACTGACCAACTTGCCTATCGGGTAGAGCCTGGCGTCTTCCGCCAGATCTGTCAGGATGCGCAGAATGCCCCCGACACTCGATATGCGCTTTTTATCGATGAGATCAACCGAGGCAACATTGCCAAGATTTTCGGTGAACTAATAACACTGATCGAGCCAGATAAACGCGCGGTCTATGACGACGAAGGCCGGCTGACTGCAGGCATGGAACTAACCCTGCCCTACTCCAGGGATCAGTTTGGTGTGCCCAGAAACTTGGACATCTACGGTACGATGAACACAGCTGATCGTTCCATCGCTTTACTGGATACGGCTCTAAGACGCCGCTTTCGCTTCGAAGAGCTTATGCCAAATGCCAAGGTCATTTCTGGCTCCCGTGGCGATGGCTACATTGAAGATGGTGAAGGCGGTTTGATTGATCTTCGGGCTCTGCTAAACACCATGAATCGACGTATTCGATTTTTGCTTAACCGGGATCTAACGCTTGGTCATGCATATCTTTACAGCGTAAAAGATTTCAAAGCTCTTCGGGACGTTTTGCTCAACCAATTTATCCCGCTTTTGCAGGAATACTTCTATAACGACTGGCACCGTATTCAGCTAGTGTTTCGGGATGTTGAACAGGATAATCGGCCAGTTGAACCACAGATCATTGAACATGAAATTTTAAGAACCTCAGATGTTCTGGGCTTTGAACACGATGATTTTGAAGATTTGGCAGATTACCGGGTAGCAGCACCAGAAAACATAAACCCGGATGCGATTCGTAAAATTTATGAATCACAGGAATGAGCCGTGAGTGAGGTTCTGACCTGCCTGGAACACCAGTCTATTCCGATAAGGCCTACCCGAAATTCGGGTGATTTTGCGATTACCTCGGCACAGGCTGCTCAGCTCAGTAAAGCGAGAACCATTCCTCCAGACGCGTTTCGATGGGGCCACCAGTCACTGCAATGGCGCCAATTCTGTGGTGTGATTCAGCTGGAAGGGCTCACCCTAGAAATACTTCCCAAGATTTACGGTAAAGAATCAGAGCCAGGCTCCTGCAGACTAACCCTCATCAGAATGCTCCGCAAAGCCGGCATGATGAAGGTCCACCGCGGTGCGGGAGCATCCATACACGCGCAGAATCATTCCCTGTTAGATATTTTCATTCAGGAGTTCTGCCTACTACTTCGCGAACAGACGCTAATCGGCAAGCCCCGCGACTATCAACAACAGGAGGCTAATCTCGGGGTGGTCAAAGGCAAGCTTTTGGTGAACCAGCAACTCAGGCAGAATCTGGCACACCGTGAAAGGCTATACTGTCAATTTGATGAGTTGACTGATGACATCGCCATCAATCAGATCATTAAGTTCACCCTCCGAATTCTGTTCCCACAATGCAGATCCAACCAGTCACGCAAAGCTGTGACTGAGCTGCTGATGCAACACGATGCTATTTCAGAGGCAAGTTTTTCTTCGCCCGATATCGACCGGATCCAACTCAACCGGACCAACAGCCGCTATGGCCCCCTATTAGATTGGTGCCGTCTCTTCCTGGATACTCGAAATCCAGATGTGACGGCCGGCAAGCACAACTTGCTGTCAATTCTGTTCGATATGAACGTCTTATTTGAACGGTGGTTGGCCGCCGAGCTGAGACCTATTGCTCATCAAGCTGGCTTAACTCTTAAAGAACAGTCGCCTCGCAGGCATTTGGCCTACAGGCCCGATATTGACCAGGACGTTTTCCAGACACGCCCGGACATTAGTCTGATTAATCAAGATAAAAAAGTGGTTCTGATCCTAGATGCTAAGTGGAAGATTCTCGACAGCACCGAGGCTAAGCTTGGTATCTCTCAGCAAGATCTCTATCAGCTTACGGCTTATGGAAACCTGTACAATCTTCACTCACTAGCGCTGATTTATCCCCGGCAGCAAAATCTTAAAGCCCACTACCCTGTTCAGCTTCACGGCAGGCAGCGGATGAGTCTCGATGTTTTTTGTGCCGATGTTACGAGAGGAATAAGCGAATTGGTTCAGGCAGCATTATTGAAATCGCAATCCACTCGGGTTTGAGGTGCAATTGTCAGGCAGAAGATTGAGATTGTAGAAAAACTTCGGCCACGCACGCGAACAGATGTGCGCTCCAAACCCACAGAGCCAAAATAGGCGTCCTCATCAGATTCGCAAGGACGTAGACCTGATCGAGATAACGAACTAGCCAGAGATCAAGGTCTTCAACGCGCGGCAGAAGTTCGAAGCTCGGATGAGCCGGTTACGGTGCAACGGCCATACAGCCAAAGCGAACCATCTTACTTTTTTGGCCTCAAAGCCCCATTTTTAACCAGAAAGTCCTCCATCGTCTCGCCTGGGATACTTTCTGCATCGCTATCTCCTTCCATCGCGTCAGCAATAAATCGTTTAATCAACTCCTCCACGGTGATCCCGCAACGGCTCGCTTCCTCTCTGATTTCATCCACGATGAGCTCCCGCTCATCGAATTCAATGTTAAACGAAATTTTCCGACCCACGATAAATCCTCCTCACCCTTCACTATTAAAAGGAGCCTGAAGTTTTAGCTCGCTGCCGCGCCGTTGTTGTGGAGTAACATGCATTACAAGGCCAGCTCACGACGCCCAACAATAACTCCAGGAAACCTTCGTCTCGGGGGGCGTGCGCACTAGATACCGCCCGACAACCTTTCACTCTGTCTGAATATCACTGCCTCCGACCGCCTTCGTTTTATTGCCCATTTTCGGTGTCATTTCTCCATACCCGTAGGATGAGCCAAAACGGCAGAATGAGTCCGCCGAGCAAAAGAGCATCTGGCTTAGGATCTTTTGAGTAGTGGCTGATGTCCATCGTAATAACAAACGCACTGACTCCGAGGATTATATGCATGGGTAGCCCCAGTGTGTCATCGAGCCACAACCAAAAAAAGACGCCAATAAACAATAACAGCAACGCATTGAGTGAACGATTCAGGAAAACCGGATCAAAAAACTCTTTCAACATTATCGAGCATCCTCTTTAGCACTATGCCGAATCAGCTTACGTCAAATGTCGCCCCTAGCAACCTCATGCTATTTGCTTGCACCTCAGGTCTTCTGTTGTACGTTATTGCTGTAACCCATTTCAGAACAACTGGAGCAGAAAATGACTTATCTATTATTAATGTTTACAGGTGGTATTACAGGCCTGATTCTCTCAGGACCCGCCGGAGCCCTTTTTGGATTAGTCGCAGGGTTTGCTGTGAGTGCCTGGGAAGAACTGAACGAAGAAGTTGAATCTTTTGAAGATGACTGTAGTTCTGTTGATTATGATTCAGTTGAAACGGAGAGATTTAATAATGATCGTATTGCACCGGATCTTATATTTAGTCACCTGACGATCTGGAACGATGACCGCCATTTGAACAGACACCATATAAATCCCGCCACCGGGCTGCCGATGATTGATGACGGCGTCAGCGGATTCGATGTTGCGGGTAATCCATATGGGATGGATTGGTCCAGCGACGATATGGATGAATGCTTGATGTCCTCAGGCGACCTGTTTAACCCATCAGATGACCAATTTTCTTAAAGCACCCGTGTACTGACAAGGATGTCGATGAAATGAAAGCAAACCTAAGCACGAACCTCGATGCTGGCTTTTAATCCAAGATCATTTTTTATATATAATATTGAGTATATATTATGGTTTAAATCCCCTTTATATTAACCGATCTTATTTCTTGCTGCACCGAACTTTTAGTGTATTTTCGATGCTAAAGCGAATTTTCAATCATCAAGTAATAGGTGACCGATATGAATAAAATCAACGATCTTATCCAGCAAGTTGTAAAGCAATCTGAATCGGTTGACGGATTCTATGAGGTTGAAGTGTCTGTTTTAATACGCACGGACGGCGGCGCAAAGTCGAACTTCATTCGTGCTCAATCGCACTGGACACCAGAAAATTCTGATTGGCCAGATTCCGATACTAATGAAGACAATCCGTTCAAGTGGATGTGAATTTAAACCTCAGCTCGCATATGATTGAGGAAGCACAAGTATGTTAATAAAAAGCTTTACGATTTGGGCTCCTAATGAACACCTTCGTAAATTTATGGAGCGACTGTTATTCAAAAATTACAGGGAGATGTTTCTTTGGCCTGATCTGCTCCCGGCTCACAAACGATGGCTGGAGATTAGGCCCGGCTTTACCCATTGCAAATATGCCTACATATCATCTCGGTCCGTTGCGCAATTTAAAGCACTCCAAAACCTAGATGTGATATCAGTCCTAATCACGTTCGAAAACCTCTTGCCAGCATTGTCACCTGGTCACGATATTCTTGTATCCGGTGCAAACTCATGCTCTGCGTGCACAACCGCGGCCATCTTCATAGGCAACCAATTGAAAGGCGGCCCGAGTCATCCGAGCAGATTGATTATCCTGCCTAACCCTAGATCGGCTAAACAGCTGATCGCCAGACCCTGAATGTTCTTGCAAGCCAACTGGGCAAAGTTGAATGAACTTTGAATTTAATTCATAAATTTCAACAACATAAATGTCAAGGGCCCTAATTAACCATTTCGCTTAATTATAGAAAACATCACAGCGCTTGCTTTCGTTAGTTTGGTAGTGCGGTGGCAGAGCGGGATTGTGAGTACAGCAAACAAAGGTCTTCGCGCGTCACCGAATCACAAACCTCACAGAGGACTTAAAACCGAGGACATTTAAGGAAAAGATATGAATTCAACAAACAATTCGGTCACTACGGCAATTTTGCCACCTCTTAGCCCGGGGCGTTGGGTTCGACCGAGCCTTCTTTCCGTGCTTTTCGGAATCAATGCTGAACAAGCGAGGAAATATCGCGAACGCGGTCTCTGGTTGGAAGAGAAGCATTGGCGCTACGACCCGGTGCGCCGCGTTGTTTACAACCCGGAAGAAATCGAGAACTGGTTTGGGGGCAAGTTGTGAAAAAGAAGGACAAATCATTGGTGCTGCCAAAGGGCATCGAAATCCACGGCAATAAACTGCGTATCTCATTTCAGTATGGTGGCATGCGATGCCGGGAACCTATTCCCGGTATCGCGAAGATTACCAAATCGAGCATCGCCTATGCTGAAAACAAACGTGCTTTGATACTGACTGAAATTAAAGAAAACCGCTTTGACTACGCCACACATTTCCCCAAATCCAAAAACGCCAAGTTGTTCAGTGGTTGGGGTGGTCTTGACCTCGATAAATTGGTTTCAGATTGCATTGAGGAGTGGCTTTTAAAAAAAGCGGAAAAAATGGCGCCCGCGACATTTAAGAATTACTTGTCAAAGTCAAAGCACGTCAAGTCTAAATGGCCAAATCGGAAGATTGCCGATATAACGAAAACTGAGGTCGAGCTTTTTCAGACTGAACTCCTCAGAAAAGGGTTGGCGCCCAAAACTGTAAACGACATTTTTACAGTGGTGCGCGGGGCATGGGAGGACGCTTTTCATGACGGCATCTTACGTACAAATCCAATGGAGCGGATCCCCAATGTTGAGCGCGACGAGAGCCCGGATTTTGCGGACCCGTTTACCTTGCAAGAACTAGAGCGTATCCAATCGGTAAGGACGATTCGTCAACAGGATATCAATTTGGTGATGTTCGCTTGCTGGTGCGGTTTATCTGTATCCGAGTTGATTGCGCTTTCCTGGGACGACGTGGACATGGTTGAGTGGGTAATTTACGTTCGTCGGGCGAACGTCAACGGTGAATACAAGGTACCCAAGGAAAAATCACGCATACGTCGGGTAGAACTTGTTGAACCTGCTAAACAGTGGCTCAAGCGTCAGCAGGCCGCGACTTATCTGTTGCCGCCCGCCATCATCGATGTTCGTCAGCGGGACAATGTGACGATCAAAGAGGGCACGGTTCGGTTGGTGTTCCGCAATGGCCAAAGTAACCAGCCATGGAACAACGCCAGCCTGTATCGGTGGTTTTCTGGTCACCTTCGGCGGGCCAAGGTCCGCCACCGCGGGCCGAACCAATGCCGTCATACTTTCGCTAGCCGGATGCTTTCCAACTACGTGAGTCTGGAATGGGTGGCCCGCCAACTGGGTCATGTGGACACCACCATGGTAAAGAAACACTATGCCCGGTGGATCCAGTCGGACACACCCAACATGGCGGGTCACGTTTCGCAGATGCTAGGGTTTAAAACGGACAACGGCGGACAGGAAAAACCGGATTCTGCCCCAACTCTGCCCCAAAAATGAAAAAAGCCCTGATTTTCTGCTTGAAAATCAGGGCTTTAATATGGCGGAGAGGGAGGGATTCGAACCCTCGATACGCTATTAACGTATACACACTTTCCAGGCGTGCGCCTTCAGCCACTCGGCCACCTCTCCAATACTCTTTAAATAATTCGTTCCAAATCAGCAACGTCGTCGCTCATTTGAGGGCGCAAACTCTAATGGTTTTGTTCCGGTTTGGCAACTCCAATTTTCAAATCCTTTTCTGACCAACCACAGCGACCACAGAAACCTGATGGCCGCCTGTGCGATACTGGCATAGTTACCCAATACCCTAAACACCGCTCGGGGGCGACCCGTTATGATGATGAAAGCCGACGAATCCACGCTGGTACTGATTGACCTCCAGAAAAAACTCATGCCTGTCATCAGCCACGGAAATTTAATGCTGTCAGAGAGCGTTAGACTTGCGCAGATTGCCAAGCTGCTTGATGTGCCGGTGATTGCCACGGAACAGATCCCGGAGAAGCTTGGACACAACGACGAACAAATCAGTGCTCTAGCTGATCAAACCTTATCCAAGACTCACTTTGATGCCTGCGGTGGAGGGCTGGTGGAGGCCATTGCCGATAACCGGAAACAGGTGGTTATTGGCGGTTGCGAAGCGCATGTATGCCTGTTGCAAACCGCCCTATCCCTCCTCGCTGCGGGTTTTCGTGTATGGGTGGTGGAAAACGCGACCGGCTCACGCCACGACAACGACCGGGATGCTGCCCTGGAACGAATGCAGCAGGCCGGGACCGTTATCGTAACGCTTGAGATGGTGGCTTTTGAGTGGATGCGGGACTGCGAGCACCCACGTTTCCGGGAAGTTCAGAAACTGATCAAGTGATGAAGCGAATATCACCAATGCTGTCACTGGAATTACATCAGGGTTCCAGTGAGACACATTAGGGAAACTGTTCCTGAGTTCGAGCGCCCGAAATATTTACGTTTACGTAAAGTAGATGTATCTTCCTGTTACCGCTGGAATTTTCAAAATCACCAAAAAATGCATGAATTTCAACCATTGACGACGATGTAAAAGCTATCTAGTCTTCTCTCGCTGAGCCCCAAAAGGGTATCAACACATGAAATCATGCCAACCGGCCTATCTGCCGGGGCACAACAACAATATTGACCACGGAAGCCGTGATCCGGCCTGGTGGAAGAGGATTTCAGCATGTCACTGGTAAAACAGTCCCTGAGCATGGGCCCATGCGCCCACACCCTGCAACACCCTACAGCTCCTTCAGCTCCTTTCCTTTCTCTTGCGCTTAGCACATCCCGATCGCTCCGGCCGGATCTTTTACGACTTTCCACATTCGTGCAATCACCAAATCCGACCGGCAGCTAATCGCGTCCAACACCCGATAGCGATTGAGTTTCGGTAGCGCCCGCAATCTACCCGCCGGCCTCCGTAACTAAGGGCGACCCCCTGTGCAAGAACAACCCGGAGCAAAAGGAATCCAAACAATGACTGTATTTACCCATCCTGAATTCGACCATCACGAACATCTGACGTTTTGCTGCGATCCGGAGACCGGGCTGCGCGCCATTATCGCCGTACACAATACCTCTCGTGGACCCGCTCTAGGCGGATGCCGCATGTATCCGTACGCCAGCGACGACGAGGCTCTGACAGACGTGCTCCGCCTGTCACGAGGAATGACCTACAAGTCGGCGCTGGCCAACCTTGATCTCGGCGGCGGCAAGTCCGTCATCATCGGCGATCCACGCCAGCACAAAACCGAAGCCTTGCTCGAATCCATGGGCCGCTTCCTGGAACAGCTCGGCGGACTTTATATCGCTGCCGAGGATTCGGGCACCAGCGTAGCCGACCTCCAGGTTATGGGCCACAAAACATCCAATGTGGCTGGTATCAGCGAACGCCCGGGGTTTGATGGCAGGCCCAGCAACGGCGACCCCTCTCCCGCTACCGCCTGGGGCACCTTCGTGGGCATTAATGCTGCCGTTAAACACAAGCTCGGCCGCAGCGACCTGGAGGGGTTGAATGTGGCGGTACAGGGCATTGGCAACGTTGGTTACCGCCTGGCCCGACACCTCAAAGAAGCAGGCGCGAAGCTTTGGGTCTACGACGTCCACCAGGATCAGATGGATCGTGCAGTGGCAGAGTTGGGCGCCACCCCGGCTACCGCCGACGAAATCCTCTACCTGCCGGTAGACGTGGTTGCGCCCTGTGCCATGGGCGCCGTCCTGAATGATCACTCCATTCGTAAGCTACAGGCCACCATCGTGGCCGGCGCCGCTAACAATCAGTTGGCCACCCCGGCTCATGACCAGGCCCTGTTCGAACGTGGAGTGCTCTATGCCCCAGACTTTGTAATCAACGCTGGCGGCATTATCGACGTGTGTTACGAGCGCAAGGGCCCCGACCCCCAGGCCGTTCGCAAACACGTCGATTCCATAGCCAATACCCTGGAGGAGATCTTCCAGCGCTCGGATCGCGATGGCCTGCCCACCGGGCAGATCGCCGATCAACTCGCAGAGGAGCGATTCCGGCATAAATCCCGTTGATGGCGGCTAAAACGCCGCCACTCACTCCCCCGAAAACAAAAACAGTAAGCAGGAGAATACAATGAGTAATGCTTCTTCATCCGCCGAAGGCGGTGCCATGGGCCAGGCGACAGCCAAGCGTGGGCTGTGGTCCTCGCGCCTGGCATTCATACTTGCCGCAACAGGCTCAGCGGTGGGCCTGGGTAATATCTGGAAATTCCCCTACATCACCGGTGAAAACGGCGGTGGTGCCTTTGTTCTGGTTTACCTGCTGTGCATTGCGGCGGTGGGTCTACCAATCATGATGGCTGAAGTGCTAGTCGGTCGCCGTGGTGGTCTCAGCCCCGTCAACAGCATGCGGGCCATAACCAGCCAGGAAGGCCTGAAACCCGCCTGGCGCTGGGTGGCTGCCGTCGGGGTTCTGGCGGGGTTCCTGATTCTATCGTTCTATTCTGTGATCGGCGGATGGGCGATTTCCTATGTGGGCACCGCCGCCACGGGCCAGTTGGCTGGCCAGTCGGCAGAGTCCATAGGTGCCATCTTCTCCGGCCTGTTGGGCGACCCGATGAAGCTGCTTCTGTGGCACACCCTGTTCATGGCGTTGGTCATGGTTGTGGTTGCACGAGGCGTACGTTCCGGGCTTGAACGCGCTGTCAGTATTCTGATGCCAGCCCTGTTCGTGCTCCTGCTGATTGTCGTGGGCTATGCGATGACCACTGGCCACTTTGGTCAGGCCGTCGCCTTCCTGTTCCAGCCTGACTTCTCGAAGCTCACCACTTCGGGCGTTTTGGTTGCCCTGGGCCACGCGTTTTTCACGCTCAGCCTCGGCATGGGTGTCATGATGGCCTACGGCTCCTATCTGCCAAAAAACATCTCCATCGCCAAAACCTCCGTGACTGTCTCAATCATGGATACCGCCGTGGCCTTGCTGGCCGGGCTGGCTATCTTCCCGATCGTATTCGCCAATGGCCTTGAGCCAGGTGCCGGCCCCGGCCTGATTTTCCAAACCCTGCCACTGGCGTTCGGACAAATGCCCATGGGCAGCCTCTTCGGTACGCTGTTCTTCGTGTTGCTGATCTTTGCCGCCTGGACATCCGGCATTTCCCTGCTGGAGCCGATTGTTGAATGGCTTGAGGAACAGAAAGGTATGAACCGCACGGTGAGTACCGTCGGGGCAGGCATCGTGTGCTGGTTATTGGGTGTGGCCTCCGTGCTTTCGCTAAACCTGTGGTCGGACGTGACACCGCTGGGCATGTTTGCGATGTTCGAAGGCAAAACCATCTTCGACCTTCTGGACTTCCTGACCGCTAATATCCTGTTGCCCCTGGGCGGACTGCTGGTCGCCGTGTTTGTCGGCTGGACAATGTCTCGACAGGCGCTGGAAAGCGAACTGGGCATGTCAGCGGGCACATTCTCGCTCTGGTATCGCGTACTGCGTTACTTCACACCCGTTGCTGTAGCCATCGTCTTCGTCTACAACCTGGTATAAACATTCAAGCGGGATGCCGGCCCCTATTCTGGGGCCGGCTCATCAGCCAAACGGCCATCAAGACACCGTGTAACACCAGGAACGGTATGGCAATCAGCAACAATCCATTCCAGTCAAACGCCGCCAATACCGCACCAGCACTCAGTGCAGCTGTCGCCTGCGAGCCGAATACCATCAGGTCGTTGAGCCCCTGAACACGGAACCGCTCCTCATCGCGATATCCCTGCGGTAATAGCGTGGTGCCGCCGACAAACAGGAAGTTCCAGCCTACTCCCAACAGGATGAGTGCAAACAGGTAGTGGTGAAAGCTGATACCGCTGAACGCCAGGGCCACACACCCCAGATAGGCCAGCAATCCCAGCCCCATCATCCTCGGAATACCCACCACACGAATGAACCAGCCACTGATCAGCGACGGCAGATACATGGCCATGATGTGAATCTGAATGACCCACTTGGCATCTTCAAGCGGGTGGTCGGCCACTTCCGTCATACTCAGTGGTGTTGCCGTCATGATAAAGCTCATGAGGGCATAACCGATGGCCGCGGAACTGATCGCCGCCCAAATGACCGGTTGCCTCAGGATGCTGGCCATTGGACGACCGCCCTCCCCCAAGGCTTCCCGTACTCGCTCCCCGCTGGCGCGGTACCCGAAAACCAGTACGACCATGGCAACCACCTGCACGGCACTCAATGCAAGCCAGCCGCCCATGAAAGGGTGCTCGGCTTGGCCTCCACCGCCCAAAAGCGCAATTTCCGGCCCCAGCCACGCCGCTACGAGGCCGCCTAGAAGCACCCTGGCTGCTGCGGAGCCAGCCATCTCGGGCGCTACCGACTCCATGGCCGCAAAGCGGTATTGGTGAACCACCGCCAGCCCGGTTCCGCCCACAACCGCCGCAACGCACAAGAACGGGAAACTCGCACTCCAGGCTGCCAGCGCACCGAACAACCCGGACACCACACCCGCCAGCGTGCCAAGCAACATAACCGGCTTGCGCCCCAGGCGTTCCATCAGCCACGTAGCAGGCTTTATAGCCAGGACCGTTCCAACTACCACAAGGCCCACGGGCAAGGTTGCCCACTCAGGTGATGGCGCCAGAAGACGTCCGTGAATGCTTCCGATAAAGACGATGAAAGGCGCTGTACACATGGCAAGCGCCTGGGCGGCGACCAGTATCCATACATTGATCGGCATTGGGTGGGCCTATTTCTTGCGGTAGATGATCCCTGGGTGGCACTGCACCATTTCGTAGAGATGAGGCAACCCGTTCAGCGATTCCGATGCTCCCAGTATCAGGTAACCACCGGGATTGAGAGTGGCATGGATACGGGTCAGGATGTCCTTTTTAAGCTCTGCCGAAAAGTAGATCAGTACGTTCCGGCACATAACAATGTCAAACTTCCCGAGCATGTAGCGTTCAAGCAGGTTCAGCTCCCTGAATTCCACCATGCTCTTGATTTGCGGTCGGATCTGCCAACTGCCATTCATGGCGGGAGTGAAAAACTGCTTTTGCCGCTCGGGTGACAGACCCCGACCAATGGCGATCATTTCGTACTCGCCACGGCGCGCAACCTCTAGAACGCTTTTGGAGATGTCGGTGGCGGTGATCTTCACATCCCGCAGCCTGCCCGGCCGCTGGCGACGAAATTCTTCAATAATCATCGCTACCGAATAGGGCTCCTGGCCTGTCGAACAGGCTGCAGACCAGATACGAAGTGACTGCGCTGATTTTCTGTCGCCAAATTCCGGCAGCAGCTTTTCCTGCAGGATGCGGAACGGGTGATTGTCCCGAAACCAGAGGGTTTCATTCGTCGTCATCGCGTCGATCACGACTTCCTTCAAACTGCTGCGACCGGTTCTCTTCACGCGATCCAGCAGATCACCCAGGGTTCTCAGCTCGTTCTCTTCCATGATCCGCCGCAAACGGCTTTTTACCAAATACTGCTTGTTCTCCCCGAGCAAAATGCCACACGCATCCTGCAGGAATGATTTAAAGGCCTCGTATTCCTGTGGCGTTATTTCAGCTTTCATTGGATCTCATTATCGAGTGAGTCGGAAGTAACGGAGGAGCGTCACTGCTCGCGGTCGACAATTTCCATGACTCTTTCAGCCAGCTCATCGGGGCTGAATTTAGCCATGAAATCGTCAGCGCCCACCTTCTGCACCATCGCCTTGTTAAACACGCCACTCAGGGACGTGTGCAGCATGATAAATACATCCTTGATTGCAGGCTCATTTTTACACTTGGTGACCAGAGTGTACCCGTCCATTTCCGGCATTTCGACATCGGATATGATCAAACACAGGTGATCGGCGGCGCGAGAGCCATCTGCCGTAATCTCTTTCAGATAATCCAGGGCCTGCCTGCCATCATTCTTGGTCACCACTCCCATACCAATGGCAGTGAGACATCGCTCAATCTGGCGTCGCGCCACAGCGGAATCGTCTACAACCAGCACCGGCAGATGGCCAGGCACCCGCTCTGAACTGCGATTGCGAACCTCTTCGGTGACATCTTCCTCAAACGGCGACACTTCAGACAGGATCTTTTCAACATCGATGACCTCTATCAGCTTGTCTTCAAAGTGCGTTACCGCTGTGAGGTAAACGTCTTTGCCCGCACCCTTGGGTGGCGGCAGGATGTCTTCCCAGTTCATATTCACGATGCGGTCGACACCAGCCACCAGGAAACCCTGGGTTTTTCGGTTGTACTCAGTAATGATCACGAAGCTGGTGGCCATCTCTTCCTTGGGAATACCGGGAAGCCGGATTGACATACCTAGGTCAATGATTGGGATAGTCTCGCCACGAATATGGGCCACGCCCCGAACCATAGGGCGACTGTTCGGCAACGATGACAGCCTGGGGCACTGCAACACTTCCTTGACCTTGAAGACGTTGATGCCGTACATCTGCCGGCCACGAAGGCGAAATAACAGAAGCTCCAGACGATTCTGGCCCACCAGCTGGGTGCGCTGATTTACACTGTCCAATACCCCTGCCATCGTTTATATCTCCCACTCGAAACGTCTTGCTGCCGGCACGCATCTTGCTGCGTTATTCTAAAAAGTCGCGTGGAACCGGCTATGTGCCGGTTTATTGACTCACTCGATAGGCTTAACGGCCGAATCCGGAAATCATTAGGATATTCCTGAACTCGGGGCTTTACCCGGTTAATGACAGCATAGGACAAACTGCCGCGTATGCGCATTACCAATTTCGCCATCATATTGTTATTCACCGTAACAGCCGGCCCGGCAATGGCCTCCACGACCACGTCCGAACAAATTCAAAGCAGCGCGGAACAATTTCTGGAGGCATTTTCAGAGGCTCAGGCAAACGAAGGCTTTACGGTTTCCCACGATACCGGCCAACTCGACGCACGCCTCTCGCTCGCAACCTGTGATACCCCACTCAGCGTATCGTTTAGCGGCGACCCCTGGAGGACCACCCAACCCTCGCTACTGGTTTCCTGCGAGGGCGAGCGCCCCTGGCGCATGTTCCTTCCGGTATCCGTCACGATAACCGGTGAAGCCATGGTCGCCGCCCGCCCCTTGGGGCGCGGCGAACGACTGACGAAAGCGGCAATACAGTCGGATAACGTGGTGGTGAATTCGATTCGACGGGGCGCAATAACCAATGTCGACCAGTTAGTGGGCATGGAAATGCGCCGCGGCGTGAACGCCGGTACCGTATTTACACCGGATTTGGTGCTGGCCCCGGCAGCGATCGAACGCGGAGACCATGTTATCATCAGCGCCCGCAGCGGCAATTTTTCGGTAAACTCAAGGGGTAAGGCCCTGGCTAGTGCCGGGATTGGAGAACAGGTTCTGGTTGAGAACCTCTCGTCCTCCCGCACCGTGCGTGCCCGTGTGACTGCTCCCGGGCATGTCGAGATTCCCATGTAACCTCGTTCCCGGCATTGATTCACCGGAAACGGCAATCTGTTGCCGGTTTTTTGGAAAGATGACAAGAGTGTCATTTAACTCTTGCAAAAATCGCTAAAGAAACGTCAGGCCATGCCGATAGACAGGTATGAAATTTTGGAGCCGCCCAACGCGGCCGACCAGTTAAGCAGGTAACGTTATGTCAGTTGACTTTAATGGAATAGGCCCAGGCCAGGTCAACACCCAGAAAACCACGGCCGATAAATCTTCCGCTACCCAGAGCACTCAGCCCTCTACAGCTGAGCAGGCAAAGACCCAGGCGCAAGGCGCCCGTGGTGAAAATGTCAATTTGAGCAGCCAGGCGAAGAACCTGAAACAGCTCGAACAAAAGCTCGGCAGTTATCCGGAAATGGACGATGACCGTATCGAGCAGATCCGCTCTGCCCTTGAAAGCGGCTCCTACAAGGTTGATGCAGAGAAACTGGCCCAGAAAATGCTTGAGATGGATGAAAGCATTTTCGGGTGAGTAGATCATGGCCGCAATTGATGAACTGAAAGACCTTTTATCTCAGGATATCCGTCAACTCGAATCCCTGGCGGACGTCCTGCAGCAGGAAAAAGCCTGCCTTTCCACATCTGATATCCGTAAACTCGAATCACTGACTGGCGAGAAAAACACTCTGTTGGGTCAGATTCGTGAACGGGCCAAACTCAAAATCCGCCTTCTGGTGTCGATGGGGTTTCGACCTGAAAACGGAGCACCCTCACGGTTTATTCTCAGCGCCGGCCTGTCAGATGTTTACGACTTGTGGCGGGAGGCCGACGAACGCCTTAAGACCTGTCACCAGTTGAATAGCAATAATGGGCGGGTTGTCAGTCACCTTCAGAAGCGCCTTTCACGTCTTACTGATATATTCCGCGGCGTTTCCGGGCACCAGACCCTCTACGGTGCTCAGGGCGAGCAAAAGGCCGTATCACACCGTACCGTTCTGGCGAGCGCCTGACGGCCTCTGGGCTCCGAAAACGTCGGAGCCTAACGCATCCCATTAGCGAGTATAGATCGTCATCTGTGAATCGGGATGGAAGCGGATATTGTCGAGGGCAATGTTCCCCATGGACGGTCCCTGACTGCCGCTGACCCGTATATTGTCCATGCGGATCTGTTCGATCCTTTCCGGGAACGCCAGGGTGAGTCCGCCATCGTCACGAACCGTGTAACGGGGAACATCATCCCGATAATGCACACCGGATATCGTAAGATCAGAATCCAGGAAGTTCAGCACCGGCACGAAAATGTTCGCTGTTAGTTTCAGGCCTTCGATGACATCCGGATCAACCTCTCCTGTCCCGTCGTTACTTCCGGTCATGGCAGATACCGTGGCGATACGATCCAACAAGGATTGATCACCCTGCCCCGACACGCCGGCCATCTCGTCGTCATTAAGCGGCGCCAAACCGGCACGCTCGTACAATTGCGCGGCGTCCGTAACGTCTCGTGAATCATTCGTGGTGCTGCCAGCGGCAAAACTGACCAATGGCTGAAAAGGCAATACCGCCATAGTGACCAGTGCAGCCGCGTTGCGGTAACGGGATTGGTGCTTGAGAACCCGATGCAACTCGCGCTCGGTAATCCAGCCGGACTGTATAAACACCTCGCCGAGCCGCTGACCGGTCTCATGCTGTAGGCGCAGGCCCTCTTCCAACTGAATTTCGGAAAGGTATCCCCGGTTTATCAGCAACCGACCGAGACGGGATTTTTCTTCGAAGCCCTGACGGATTTTCAAGGTATGCCTCCAATAGCTTCACAGTGATTGCCGTACAACCTGGCCCGGTCAGAGTGCATCAATGCCGCTGATGCGATAAAAGGTTAGCTGATAGTCATGAACTCCGCAGGGAATATGCCCGACTTGACAAGTATTATCTGCTAACATCCTGCAACAGACTGGATTCATGGGAACAGTATCGCAGCAAACATTCCCGAAGCTACCTACTATTCCCTGAACTAACTACGTGAGCCATTATAGAATGACAAATTTCGTAAAACCGTTTCGTTATGTGATGCAAATCGCTCTATCTGTAACCTTCATGCTGGGTATCGGCAACTGCCTGGCGGCAGAAGGGCAACAGAATGAGCTGCCCCAGGTGATTATTGAAACCAGCGAAGGTGCCATTGAGGTGACTCTGCGCCCGGACATCGCTCCCGAGACCGTTGAGAATTTTATTGCCTATGCCAAAAACGGGTTCTACGAGGGAACGCTGTTCCATAGGGTCATTCCAGGTTTCATGATCCAGGGCGGCGGTTTTGATCAGGATCTAAACCAGAAGCAGACCCGTAGCCCCATCCGGAACGAAGCCAGGCCAACCGCCAAAAACCTTCGCGGAACCATCGCCATGGCCCGCACAAGCTCACCGGACTCCGCCACGTCCCAGTTTTTTATCAACCTGACCGACAACGATTTCCTGAACGCAGGTGTCCGCGGCCCGGGCTACGCGGTATTTGGCAAGGTGACAGGGGGAATGGGTGTTGTGGATGCCATCGCCAGCAAGAAAACGGTGAGATCCCGAGGCATGGCGGATGTACCCCAGGAACCCGTCATTATCCGTAGCGTTTCGGTCCGGCAAACCGATACCGCGGCAGAGTAGCCCATCAAGCCTACTGACCGGATACGATGATTGTGACTGACCCCAGGCTACCGTCCATTGAAACCGCAGACATTGATTGGAGCAGTGGCGCACCCCGCTGTCGCCGCTTTGGCGATGTTTACTTCTGCAGCGAGAACGGCCTTGAAGAAGCGCGGTATGTGTTTATCGGCCAGAACCGGCTTCGCGAACGTTTCTCCTTATTGCCCGCAGCCTCCTCCTTCGTCATCGCGGAAACTGGGTTTGGTACTGGCCTGAATTTCCTCGCAGCCTGGCAAGCCTGGAATGAGACAGCCACACCACGCAACGGCTGCCTGCATTTCGTCTCCGCCGAACGCCACCCGTTGACTCCGGAGGACCTTGCCCGAGCACTTACGATGTGGCCGGAGCTCAAGGTCTACGCTGACCAACTGCTTGAACAATATCCTGCCCCCATCACCGGTACCCATCGCCTGGTACTCGCCGGCGGTCACGTCAGGCTGACCCTGTTTTTCGGCGACGTAGCCGATGCCTGGCGTGAGCTGGATTTTCAGGCGGATGCCTGGTTCCTGGACGGTTTCGCGCCCGCTAAAAATCCGGGCATGTGGACGAGTGAAGTCATCGACGCGATGCCGGGCCACAGCAAGCCCGGCGCGACGATCGCCACCTTTACATCCGTTGGCGAGGTGCGGAGACGGCTGATTGCTGCTGGCTTTGCCATGCGAAAAGCACCCGGATTTGGCCAGAAATGGGACATGTTGACCGGCACACTGGGTGATGCCACCAGCCCCGGAACACCACCAGCCGCGAATGATGTTGAATCCATTGCCATCATCGGCGCCGGGGTTGCCGGCAGCCTGCTCGCCCGGAATCTGGCGGAGCGGGGATTGCATGTCACGGTGATTGACCAGGCTCAAGAGGCTGGAACAGCCGCCTCTGGCAATATCCAGGGTGCGCTGTATGTCAAACTGGGCATTGAGTTCAACGATCAGGCAAAGCTCGGTCTCTCATCGTTGCTGTTCAGTCAACGTTACTATCAACAGTTCGGCGGGGAGCACTGGCATCCTTCCGGGCTTGTTCAACTGGCGCACAGTGATAGCGAGCAAGACCGTCAGAACCGCTTCATCGCCCGCAACGACTATCCAAGCGCCGTATTGCAGCAGATCAGCCCGGAACAGGCGTCTGAGCTTGCCGGCATTCCCCTGACTCGGGGAGGTCTCTGGTTCCCTCGCAGTGGATGGCTTGAGCCCGGCGGCCTTTGCCGGGCATTGATAGAGCACGAGCGGATTTTTCAATGTTTTGGGTTTGACGTCCACCGACTTACTCCCTGCAACGGCAAATGGCATATCGCAGGTAACGGCGAGCAGGATGTTGTGGTCGACAGGGTGGTGATATGCGCCGGCCATCAGACACCGGACCTGATTCCGCTGAAGGGCGGCTTCCGTTTTCGCGCGATTCGAGGGCAAGTAACCCACTTGCCTGCGAAGGCGGTCAATTGCCCTGATGTAGTGGTATGTGGATCAGGGTATCTCAATCCCGCCCACGGTGGCATGACACTGGCGGGTGCCACCTTCGATCTTCATGACTCATCGCCAACCCTTTCCACCGAAAGCCACCGTGATAACCTTTCAATGCTGGATGCGATGGTTCCAGGCTCGGTAGACAGGGATTCAGGCGACGTTGATCCGGCGAAACTCGATGGCAAAGTCGGGTTTCGATGCACAACCCATGATTATCAGCCGGTCGCTGGTCCACTAGTGGACGCTTATGGGCAACCACTGGAAGGCATCAACCTGTTTACCGGCTTGGGCAGCAAGGGGTTGAGTTACGCTCCCCTGCTCGCAGAGTACCTTGCCGACCGGCTCTCCGGGCAGCCTGTCTGCCTCCCCGGATCCCTGGCAAAACGGGTCGCGACGGGCCGCTGCCACCGCGTGGAAATAACGGAGCAGGAAACTATTAGCGCCTGAAGAAATCAAATTGTCTGCCGATAACCGGAGAAGGCCCTGTTGTAACCGGAGCAGATCATTATGTCCATTCATGTCAGTGAACCCGGCAGACCCGTTGGGACACGCCTGCCGGAGATATTCCGGGGCCGCCGCGTAGGTGACGTTACAGAACTGAGCGAATCCCACAATATCGATGTTCAGCACAGTGAGGCAACCGACGCCGAGTTCCAGCTTGCCGCCCGCTCCGGACGGCAGCGTGCCATTGAGGAATACGGTGCCGCAGCGTCCGGTGAACCCAAAGAGCGACGGGCCTACCTGCCGGTATCTCAGATCTGCACCCCCGCCCTGCACTCTCTGCCAGCCACCGCAAGCGTTGCTGACGCGATGGAAGCCATGGATGAAAACGGCGTCAACCATCTCGTGATTACCGCAGACGGTAACGTAGCAGGGCTCGTGGATCTACGCTGGTTGCTAGCCTGGCTCCACGAAACCGATGCAAACGCCATGAGCGCGAGCCTCGTGAATATCGAACTACCCGCCTTCCTGACCTCGTCGCCCGAGACCGATGCCCACCAGTTGGCAAGGCTGATGCTCGCTCACCAACTGAATGCGGCCCTGGTGGTTGATGAGAGGGGCCAGTCAGCAGGTATCGTCACCAGCACCGATTACCTGAAGTTGTACGCCAACGCCAGCCGGCACGAGGGTAGCGTATAGCAGTGGGCACATCGCCCGCATTCGATTAATGCAACGGCAGCCCCTCTCCAGTAAACAACCGAACCTCCCAGGTCTCAGAGGCACCACTGACGATTTTGACCAGGGCCGCTATTTCGTCATCGCGGTAGTTTTCCAGCCGTTCTATTTCACCCTCAGCACCCACCAGTGGCAACTGAGTTCTCCATTCCCGGCTGCTGTCAGTGTCATCATCGCTGTTTTCTTCCAGTGAAATTCTCGCCAGGATCGGATGAGTCTGGCTGTTTCCCTCGCTTTCGCTGAAATTACCGTTGGTACTTCCTGCAACCAGAATGTCCCGGTCGTAAGTGCGCACCGCACGTAGAGACTCAGTGGATGCATCATCCAAGTCATTGAACGTAAAGGCGCGAGTGACATCTCCCAACGCCGTATAGGACAATGCAAACCCGGCCTGGCTGTTGATCTGACGGCGCTTCAGTGAGCGGTTTCCATCTCCAGACTCGACGCTATAATTGCCGGTACTCTGGCCCACCAGCCAGACATTGTTGGTCCCGTAGATGCCGTCGGAGAGATCTTCGTTGCCAGCGGTTCCACGCTGCCTGACGTTAATTGTACTGTCTGCGCTGGAGGCAATATAAAAGAACGCGTCTTTTCCGCCAAGTTGGGGTTGGCCACTCACCGCGCCTGAGGAATCCCCGATCAGCAGCGGACTGCTGGTGGACGTACTGCCTCCTACAACCGACTCATCATGCCCTGCCGACCCGGCCTGTCGTGTCCAGGCAACCACCGGCACAACCGAGTTGCCGTCAACGGTAGTGTCAATTCTCTGGAGAAAACTGTCCACACCACCAGCAGCGTTTTCGTTCGTCCACTGGCCATCGGTTTCCCCGGCGTTCACGACGTAACCACCATCTTCATCAATCCCGGTCCATCGGGGAAAATCATCACCGGATGTGCCGGTCACAATGCTCCAAACCGGCACATAACTGTCCGGATCCTGAGCGGTGTCGAAGAAGTAAAGCAGGGTATGAACATCCACACCATTGCCGCCAGGGGCACCGTCCGGTGTCTGTTCACTGCCGAACGACACGACGAATTCGTAGCGGGTAACGTCGTCATCTCCTTCCTTAAAGTTACGTTCGACAAAACCGATAACCGGTTCCCCACCCTGGGCAATAGCGGCCTCTGACAAAGGCTGCTCCGTTACTTCCCCTTTCTGCGTGACGATACGCACCCAGGGACGGTCACCATCATCGATACGATAGCCTGCAATGAAAAGACGACCGTTGTGCCCGAAGGCCGTGTCGGTGGGAACAAAGGCCGCACTGTTGCCCACCTCAATCGGTGAAGTCAGTTCGTTGATGTTCACCCGCAGTTTGTCCGCATCCGCCGAGGCCGCGAAATTCTCCCTTCCGGACTGATAACGTTCGTCCAGACCCAAAAGAAGGAAACGATCGTTTTCCAGCTGGCCGTTGGTGTAGTCGTCGGGAATGCGGATACGAAAGCGCATTTCCTCAACGCCCTCGGCAAAGGTCAGAAGATCCCCTTCCACCCACTCGCCATTCCCGTCCCGGACTTCCACAAGGAAATCCTCGCCCAGAATCACATCGGAGTCATCATCCTCTCCAAGTTTCACGCTATAAGCGCCGGCCCGTTCACCGTTGATTAAAGCAACATACTCGCGAACATCGCCGACATTAAGCGCATCGCGGGTACCGCCGGCCTCGGTTTCCAGGCGCACTGTTGGCTCATTGTCCGCAATCCGCAGTAATTCCCTGACACCGGAATTGGAACTGCCAAGCCCGGCGAGGCCGGACCGCACCTCGGTCAGTCGGATGTTCAGGGTTTCCAGGGGTTCGGCCTCGGTGTCCTCGATAACTTCCAGGCGGATGTAACATTCGGTGATTCCGGGCTCCAGAGTAATCACCCCCTTGGACAGGAACCCATCATCGTCTGGCTGATACTGAAGATAGGAAGGCACTGGTAAGGTCGGTTCGCTCTGCGTCCCCAAACCCACAATGTCCTTGCCGATGATCGCCTCGTTGTCGTTGGCGGCGCCATTTTCACAACGCTGATGAGGGGGATCAATATCCTCGTCACAGCGTTGTGGATTAAAGCTGGAGTCCAGCTCAAAGGCCACCGACACACGGGTGACAGAAGGCTGATCAAGCAGCACGCGCACAAGAACGGGATAGGTGGCACTGGTGCGTTGAACGGTTTTAACGACGGCGCCATCATCGTCGTACTCGTTCACCTCATATGTCTGTCGACCGATTTCTCCGATCTCCGGAGCCTCGCACCGATTATCCCGTTCCTCCGGCGCCTCGAACGCCTCTCCCTCGGTAAAATCGTCGATGGCCAGGCTGAGCACGTTTTCCCGGACCTCAATGTCAAATGGCTGTGTACCGGCCGCACGGCCATCATTGCCAACCAGAGTGATGTTCTCCGTAGTGCCGAGGTCATCACGGCCTCTCGAGCCACCGGTCAGCCCCGGAACGCCCCGCATGATGACGCCCTGGCGTGCCTTGTTGCTGGTGTCTTCCAGCGCCAGCCAGGACGGTGCATTGGTGAGTGAATAATCGAGAATATCGTCGCTGTCGAAAGCGCCAAAATTGTAGGCGTATTCAACGCCCAGATAAGCTTCGTCCGGTGGTGTTCCGAGAATGTAGGGGTCTTCGGCATCCTGTTCGGTCTTGCAACCGCCAATGACAACCAGGATCAGTGACAGCAGGGCAAGACAGCCCCCGCGAGGAAAACAGCGAAGAGCACAGGAGAGGCAAGAGAGCGAATCGGCGCGCATGAAAAAGTCCGTTTCAGAGCATTGTTTTTATAGGTGCTTTACACACCGTTACAGAACAAGCTCATGGTAATCAATTTCACGGAGGCAGGATCTGCGCGAGTTCTCAGATTCTGGCCACGGACGAACCATAGTGTGCGCCGTGGCCAGAGGTTTATTCCAGGCCGTGGGTGCCAAGAAATTCGACGAAGGCGGACTCGTCCATTACCGGGACTCCCAAACTCTCGGCCTTCGTCAGCTTCGAACCGGCGGCTTCGCCGGCAACAACACAGGAGGTCTTGCCGGAGACGCTTCCCGCTACTTTGGCCCCAAGAGACTCCAATTTTGCCTTGGCGTCATCCCTCGTCATGTCGGACAGTGACCCCGTCAGTACCCAGGTCTCTCCCTTCAGCGGCTTTTCACTGGCGGTGATCTCTTCGGTCTGCCATTGAACCCCAGCGTCTTTCAGGGCCTGAATGGTTTCCTGGTTGTGGGTCTGGTCGAAGAAACTACGAATGTGGCCGGCGACAATGGGCCCAACGTCAGACACCGACTGCAGGGCATCCTCGTCAGCCTCACCAATGGCTTCCAGGGTGCCAAAGTGGCTGGCCAGGGCCTTGGCGGTTGCCTCGCCCACCTCCCGAATACCAAGGGCATACAGGAATTTCCAAAGGACCGGGTGGCGGGAGCGATCAATGGCATCGATCAGATTACCCGCGGATTTATCACCCATACGTTCAAGACCCGTCAAATCGGCTTTCTTTAACAGGTAAAGATCCGCAACCGTGGTGACCAGTTCCCTGTCCACCAGAATATCAATCCACTTGTCCCCCAGCCCTTCTATGTCCAGCGCCTTTCGGGATGCATAGTGCCGGATGGCCTCCTTGCGCTGTGCCGGGCAGAACAGCCCGCCGGAACAGCGGGCCACTACCTCGCCCTCGATCTGCACAATGTCAGACTGGCATACCGGGCAGGCGTCCGGAAGCTGGACCTCACGGGCATTGTCAGGGCGCCGTTCGGTCACAACCTTGACCACCTGGGGAATCACATCCCCCGCCCGTCGAACGAACACGGTGTCTCCGATACGGACACCCAGTCGCTGGATTTCGTCCATATTATGCAGAGTGGCATTGCTTACGGTGACGCCTCCCACAAATACCGGCTTGAGCCGGGCGACTGGTGTGATCGCGCCAGTACGGCCGACCTGGAATTCCACGTCTTCAATGACCGTCAGTTCTTCCTGCGCCGGAAATTTCTGGGCAATGGCCCATCGGGGGGCTCGGGAGACAAACCCCAACTGCCGCTGCAATGCCAGGCTGTTTACCTTGAAGACAATGCCATCGATTTCATAAGGTAGGCTGGCGCGCTTATCCATCAGCTCATTGTAAGCCTGCAGACAGTCCTCCGCGCCGGTCGCCCGACGCATCTCAGGGTTGATCCGGAAACCCCAGGCACCAACCTGTTGCAGCCCTTCCCAATGGGTGGCGGGCAGCCGGCTTTCGTCCTCAAGCGCGACACTGTAGGCGCACAATTCGAGTGGACGTCGGGCCGTCACGGTGGGCTTTTTCTGTCTCAGACTGCCGGCGGCAGCATTACGGGGGTTAACAAACGTCTTCTCTCCCTTGTCCGCCAGACGTTTGTTCAGGGTTTCGAACCCTTCCCGGGGCATATAGACCTCTCCCCGGACCTCCACCAGCTCAGGGACGTTGTTACCACGAAGTCTCAGGGGCACCGACGGGATGGTACGGATGTTGGCGGTGATATCCTCACCTGTATAGCCATCACCGCGTGTAGCGGCCCGGGTCAGCACGCCAGATTCGTAATGAAGACTAACCGCCAGCCCATCCAGCTTGGGCTCGCAGACATACTCAATGTCGTTTTCGGTCTTGAGCCGATCTCTCACCCGGCGGTCAAAGTCCCTCAGTTCTTCATCACTGAACGCATTGTCCAGGGAAAGCATGGGGATACGATGGACAACCTCCTCAAAGGTGGTTTCCACCGATGCCCCCACCCGGCGAGTGGGGGTATCAGGCGTCACAATATCGGGGTATTGCGCTTCGAGGTCCTGTAATTCCCGAAACAGGCGGTCGTACTCGGCATCCGGAACCCGGGGATCGTCCAGAACATAGTACTGATAGTTATGCTCAGTGATGATATCCCGGAGTTCTCCGGCCCGGCTGATAACGTCGGGAGAGGCTTTGGTCATTGTCTGGGGGATCGTTGTTTACGTTCAAATTCGCGGATGCGTTGGCGGCAGTGTTCAATGGTTTGCGGGGTCATCACGCTGCGGCGCTCGTCCTTCAGTTCACCGCCAAGATTGCGCACCACGCACTGCGCCGTTTCCAGCATGAACTCAAAGGCCTGCATGGAATTGGTAGGCCCGGGCATGCTCATAAAGAAGCTGATACCCGGCGTCGACAGGGCTGGCATATCCTCGGGCTTGAAGGTACCGGGCTCAACAGCACTGGCCACGCTGAACTGCACCGGACTGGTGGTATCTGACTGTTCGTGGCGATGGTAGATATCCATGTCGCCATGTTCCAGGCCACAAGCTTCGAACAGCGCCTTGAGTTTGGTGCCCTCGAAATTCTGCTCACTTTTCGCCAACACATTGATAACCACCACTTCCCGGGCCTCCGGCCGGTTGGCTCCGGCGAGGGGCTGCCCGGATTGCCGTGCTGTGGCTTCCCGCCTTGCCGTGTCTTCCTCGACCTCGGTGGTTACCGTGGGGGGAACCTCTTCGTGGTCCGGGCCAGAATCCGCTATGTCGGTTTCCGGCTCCTCGTCTACTGCCCCCCAACCGATGTCAGAATCGTAGTCAACGTCACTGGGTTCACTGGCGGCCAGATTTTCCGGTTCCGGTTCACGTTCTGCAGTCAGCTCTTGGGAGTCATCCTTACCCGTCGCGCTCGCGCTGCTGACCACCGGCCTGGTCGGTTTGGGCTCGGGCTTGGCGAAACGGCTCTTTTCCGGTTTGACGTAGCCGCGCTCTTCCAGCGTGTCACGTGAAATGGTTCGCGCCCCACCATTTGGGAGCTCAGGGTTGTAGTCCTGGTCCAACGGGGAATCGTCGAGATCGTCCGCGCCCATGCCAGAGGATATCGCGATTGATTCCTTACGGGCGCGCCTCATCCGGCGCAGGCCATCAATCACAATACCGAGTATAACCAGGGTACCGATGGCAATTAACCATTCCCTAAGAGACATAGTGGTGCTGTCCTGTTTGCAGATCAGATATCGTTGCTACTCTAAGAAAAGCCTGTAATGAATACAACGCAAACACAGGCCAGATGGCAGTTTTGTCATTTTTGCACGAACCTTGACCGCCTGTCCGCCAGCGACATGTCATCATGCTTCAGCCAACGCGGCAGCCTCGTCAACATCTACCGATACCAGCCGTGAGCATCCTGGCTCATGCATCGTGACCCCCATCAGTTGGTCGGCCATTTCCATGGCGATCTTGTTGTGGGTAATGTAGATGAACTGTACCTGTTTTGACATTTCCTTGACCATGTTGGCGTACCGCCCCACGTTAGCATCGTCCAACGGAGCATCCACCTCATCCAGCATACAGAACGGAGCCGGATTAAGCTGGAAGATGGAGAACACCAATGCAATGGCCGTCAGTGCTTTCTCCCCGCCGGAGAGCAAATGAATGGTGCTGTTTTTCTTGCCCGGCGGTCTTGCCATGATGGCAACCCCCGTTTCCAGCAGGTCCTCACTCGTAAGCTCAAGGTACGCATTGCCGCCACCGAACACTTTCGGGAACAGCGCCTGGAGCCCCCCATTGACCTGATCGAACGTCTCCTTGAAGCGCTGCCGGGTTTCGCGATCGATCTTGCGTATGGCGTTGTCCAGGGTCTCCAGCGCTTCCATCAGATCTTCATGCTGACTGTCCAGATAGGTCTTACGCTCACTCTGAACCTGATACTCCTCGATGGCCGCAAGGTTGATGGCACCCAGACGCTGAATCCGGGACCCGATTTTCTCGAGGTCTTCGGCCCAGGCTTTCTCGCTGGCATCTTCAGGCAACGTGGACAGCACTTCCTGCAGGCGGACATCCAGTTCCTCGAGCTGCTCCAGGTGATTGCCTGCACGAATCTCCAGGGCCTGGGATTCCATTTTCAGCTTCTCGAGGCTGGCACGGACGTCCTGGATGGTATGTTCTATGCGGCTGCGACTTTGCTCCCGATCACGCACCTCCTGATCAATTTCTTCAAGCGCGTCTCGGGCAGCACCCAACTTTTCCTCTTCAGCCAAGCGCCTGTCCAGCAGGCCTTCCAGCTGCATTTTCAGATCTTCAATGGGCTCTTCGGCGTTTTCGCGGCTTTCACGGAGAATGTCGAGTCGCTCGTCCAGACGCTCTTTCTGCAATTGCATTCGATCAATGGTCTGACGCAAGCCATCGCGCTGGCTGTTCAACGACTGAAGCTGGAGTTGTAACTGGTGGGCGTGATCGCGATCGTGCCGAGCCTCCTGGCGAAGCCGGTCAAGGTTTTCACGCAGCACGTCCCGACGCTCAAGCAGCCGCTCCTTCTCTTCATCGCTGTCTTCCGTCGATGCCAGGGCCTGCTGCCACTCCTCGCGGGTTTCCAGCAGTTGTCCCTGCTGCTCCTCGAGATTCATGGACACGTCAGCAAGATCGTCACGAATGCGTTGAAGCCTCGCATCAATCTGTTCCGCACGCGCCTTCAGACCACTGATCTTGGATGACAGGGTGGCGAGTTCCCGATCGGCATCCGCCAGCCGGCCCTGGGCATCGTCCCTGGCAGCTTCCGCCCGTTCTGACTGTTCCAGCAACCGGTCCAGATTATCGGTGGCGGCTTCCAGGGAGGCTTCCGCCTGCTCCAGCTCTGCTGTCAGTGCGGTGACTTTCTTCTGGCGTTCGATTACGCCAATCTGGGCCGCGTCGGAATCGGGCATCAACACCCAGTCAGCGGACAACCAGGCACCCGCGGGGGTAATGACACTCCTGCCCGGCGCCAAACCTTTCTGCCGTTCCAGCGCGTCCTCCATGGACTCCGCGGTATCAACAAGCGCCAGCAAGGATGCCATGCCCCCGGCACCGGATACTTTGCTTGCGAGCCCCGTTGATGGACCATTGGCGCTGGAGTCACTATTCACCAGGGCCAAACCTCGGGGAGCATCAGCCATGTTGGCATGCACTGCTCCCAGCCCCGGTACGCTCAGCCCCTGGCTGAAGCGCCCAATTACCTGTTCTACCGCAAATTCCCAGCCATCGTCGATACGAAGTTGCGTGGCCAGTCGTGGGCTGTCGCTAAGGCTGTGTTCATTGAGCCAGGCCTGCAGGGTGTCGTCCTGGCTGCCCATCTGTTCATCCAACAAGGCCTGCTGGGATTCAAGCGATGCCCTCAGACTCTGGACCTGCTGGCGCGCCTCGGTGGCAGCCTGCTCTGCGTCCCGCTGGTGGTGGCGTGCCTCCTGGAGTTCGTCCTGGACAACGTTGATTCGCTCCGAGGCTTCCTCCCTCTGCAGCTCCAGGGTTTCCTGCTGCTCCAGCAGGTCGTCCAGTTCCGCCCGATCAACCTGCCCTTCAAGCAGATCCTGTTCTTCACGAAGCCGTTGTTGACGGGTGCGCAGTTGTTCAATGGCATTTTCCTGGGAACGGATACTGGACTGGGCCAGTTCCGCCTTTCGGCGCGCATCCGCTGAACGGGAACTGAAATCCTCCCAGTTGTGCTGCCATTCGCTCATGGCATCCTCGGCACTCTGGAGCTTCTCTCCGGACTCCTCCGATTTCAGGACCAGCGCCTCCTGTTCGGGCTCCAACATATCCAGTTCTTCCTGGATGCCCGCCAGTTTCTCTTCATCCTGATCCAGTTCCCGAGCCAGTTCGCGCTGATTGGCCATGGCCTGGTCCAGTTCCGCGGCCGTCTGGCGGCTGCGCTCTCGTTGGTGCTCGAGGCTCTGCTCAATGCGGGCAATATCGGCACCGGCTTCGTAGTAACGCGCCTGCGCCCGATTGAAATGTTCGTTACGTTCCTGATGGCCGTCCCGCAGGGATTCAAGAGCTGTTTCCAGGCTGACACGTTCAGACAGCTGCTTCTCGAGCTCGAGCTCGGTATCCCGGATGCGAGTGCGCCAGGTCTGAAGATCGGTGTCCAGGGACTGCCAGCGCAACACCGTCAGCTCGGCCTTTTTCTGGCGCTCTTCCTGTTTGTAGGCTTTGTACTTTTCCGCCGACTGAGCCTGACGCTCAAGGTGTTGCAGCTGCCTGCCGAGCTCGTCCCGAAGATCCGTCAGGCGTTCCAGGTTCTCCTGGGTCCGGCGGATGCGGCTTTCGGTTTCCTTGCGACGTTCCTTGTACTTGGAGATACCCGCCGCTTCCTCGATATACACCCGCAACTCTTCCGGCTTGGCCTCGATCAACCGCGAGATCATTCCCTGCTCGATGATGGCGTAGCTGCGGGGGCCCAGCCCGGTCCCGAGGAAAAGATCGGTAATGTCACGCCTACGGCATTTGGAGCCGTTCAGAAAGTATTCCGACTGCCCCTCACGGGAAACACGGCGGCGTACCGAAATTTCATTGAAACGTACGAACTCGCCGGGCGCCGAACCGTCGCTGTTGTCGAAAACCAGTTCTATGGACGCCTGGCCAACCGGTTTACGCGCACTGGAACCGTTGAAGATAACGTCCGACATGGACTCGCCACGCAGATATTTGGCCGAGCTTTCCCCCATCACCCAGCGAACCGCATCGATGATATTGGACTTGCCACAACCGTTAGGGCCCACGACTGCTGTCATGTTGGACGGGAACGGCACCGTGGTCGGGTCAACGAAAGATTTAAAACCGGATAACTTGATGGACTTCAGGCGCATATCAGGCGCTCACCTCTTCCCTGAGAATACTCAGTACCTGTTCACGCTGATGTTCGCCAAACTCACAGATGGCGGTTTCAAGGCCGGCGGCGTCGTCACGCACCGCTGCGTCCGCAAGTTGCCGGAAAAACCGCCCGGTTTCCGCCAGTTCATCGCGGAAGTTCTCCAGTGCGACGAAATAGGTCCGGCTGATCGCAGGCCGGAAGTTTTCCAGGGTTTCCTCAAGGAACGGATTTTCCACCAACCCATAGGCGTAGCGCATTACTCCGAATCCGGCATCAATGACCTGCTCGGCAGCATCTCCGCCGGAGGAATTGAGTGCATCAATGACCGCCTGAAGCTCCCGCACCTGACCCATAACGCCAGACAGTTCACTGCCGGACCAACGCTCAAGTACCTTCCGCCCCAGCATGCACAGCAAATCAATGTAGATATCATAGAGGCTGTTGACCAGCTCCGGAGTCAAACGGGACACCACGGCACCACGCCGAGGAAAGATATCCACCAGATGACGGCGTTGGAGAATCAACAACGCCTCGCGCACGGAACCGCGACTGACATTCAGCTCACCGGCAACCTTGAGTTCCTGGATTCGCTCGCCCGGCCTCAGGTCGCCGGTCACAATGCGCTGCCCCAGGTGCTGGGCTATCTGTTCGGAAAGACTTTCGGGGGCCTGAAACCTCATAAAGTTGGTCGCTCACTCGCTACTGGCAGCAAAGAATAAGCGCAGAAGTTTACCACAGGCACCCGTGAGCCCAATCCCCTTGTCGGACATTTTAACGATCTGGTCATGCCGGCAAACGTATGCCGGAAATTTGACGTGCTCGCCATCAAGTCTGTTTTAATCCTTGAAAAATCGAGAACAAAATCGCTATATCTGACTGTTATTGGGCACTAATTTATTTTTGGCCCCAATTATGCTTAACCAGAGAAAATACCTTTACAGGCAGCTTTAAGTGAAACAGATTCCGTCGATCAACAAGTCTGGACCACAACCTCAGAAACTCGCGGCCCTGAGACAGGCGCATCGCGACTGGAATGAATCTCCGGATGTGCTCACAAGGCTGACCCGAAGACTGTCCACGACACTCAGCCTGGAAACCCAACTGGCGATTCTGGCTGAAGAGATCGCCAGCGTAGTTCCTTACGACTGCCTGACTTATCGGCATACCATCGGTTCAAGGGATTTTGTCTATGTGACTGGCAAAGGCGGCCCCCACAGCTGTGATTATCGGCTCAATCTCGAAGGCGGTTTCTATGGCACGCTCTCTCTTAGCCGTCGACAGAAATTCACGGAACAGGAGCTCGAAGGCATAGAGCTGATGCTTGCGGCCACCATCTGCCCCATTCGCAATGCCTGCCAGTTTATTGCCATCGAACAGGCGTCACTGACGGATTGCCTGACCGGTGTTCCCAACAAGCGTGCTATGGACGAGGCGCTGTCCCGCGCCAGTTGTCTTGGCGACAGGCATGGAGAGCAGTATTCACTGATCCTGTGCGATCTGGATCATTTCAAGCAGGTGAATGACCAGTACGGCCATGTCGTGGGTGATCACATGCTGAAACTGGCGGCCGTCGAACTCGAGAAGGCTGTCAGAAACTCCGACAGTGTGTACCGCTTTGGTGGGGAAGAGTTCGCCATCCTGCTGGCCCATACCGACGAGGCGAACGCTCGTGACGTTGGCGACCGTATTCGCGAATTCATCAACACCATTGTGGTGAACTGCGGGGATACCAATGTAACGGTTACAGCGAGCTGCGGCGTAGCCATGAGACTGGCAGACGAGACCGCCGACCAGTGGCTCGCCCGCGCCGACGAAGCGTTGTATCGGGCGAAAGCCCATGGCCGCAATTGCACACGGGTTTTCGCCGCTATCAGCAACTGATCAGCGTTTTCCAGACTTTGCCGGTGGCTTGCCTGATGACTTCCGGCCCGTCGACGGGCCAGTACTATCAACCTGCCATCGCGCGCCGCCTGATTTACGCGGACCTGCCCCGGCCTGTTTACGACGCTTACGATCAAGGGTCTTTTGCTCAGACGGCGTCTTGGCCGGAATGTCCACAGGCTTCAAATCGACGGCTTTGCTCAGCGAATCCACGGCTTTCTGATCCAGCTCTTCCCACTTACCAACCGTCAGGCGGCTTGGCAGGAAAATCGGCCCGTAGCGCACACGCTTCAAGCGGCTGACCCTCACACCCTGGGATTCCCAAAGCCTGCGTACTTCACGATTACGGCCTTCCAGAAGCGTCACATGGAACCATTGGTTGATTCCCTTTCCTCCGGCCTCGCTGATATCCGAAAACTTCGCCATACCGTCGTCGAGCAGCACGCCCTCAGACAATCTTTTGATCATCGCCTCATCCACTTCGCCAAATACCCTGACCGCGTACTCTCGATCAATCTGGCGCGACGGATGCATCAAACGGTTGGCAAGTTCCCCGTCGGTGGTGAACAGCACCAGACCGGTGGTATTGATGTCGAGTCGCCCAATGGCAATCCAACGGTGATCGCGGAGCCGGGGAAGACTGTCGAATACCGTCGGTCGTCCTTCCGGGTCGCGTCGCGTGGTAACCTCACCTTCCGGTTTGTTGTAGATGAGTACACGCCTGACCACCTCGGCCCCGGCCGCAATGTCCAGGCGCTTGCCATCCAGCTCAATGCGATCATCAACCGTAACTTTCTGCCCCGGCTCAACCGGATTCCCATTGATGCTCAGGCGACCGGCTTCGATCCAGGACTCGACTTCCCGACGCGATCCCACACCGGCTCGTGCCAGTAGCTTCTGTATGCGCTCCGGGCCGGAAACGGCGGTTTCATCCGGCTGCCGCTGTTCGGGTTTTCTGGGGCGATTGGCCGCCATGGATCTATCCTTAAAGAGTGACTGACGCCGGTGGCATCAGTGAAGTGTTTGTCCTGGCGCGTTATCGGGATTGGAGTCATCCCCATCGTCACCAGTATTCCGGGCCGGAGATTCAAATTCGATCTCGGCCTGCATGTTCTTTTCGATTTCCCGACCGATCTCTTCCAGATCCCGGATTTCTGACAAGGGCGGCATCTGGTCCAGACCTTCCAGATTGAAATAGTCCAGAAACTGACGGGTGGTGGCATACATAGCAGGCCTACCCGGCACGTCGCGGTGCCCGACTACCCTCACCCACTCCCGCTCAAGCAGCGTGCGGACAATGTTGCTGCTGACGGTGACGCCCCGAATATCCTCAATCTCACCGCGGGTTATGGGCTGGCGATAGGCAACCAGTGCCAGCGTCTCCAGCAGTGCTCGGGAGTACCTCTGGGGCTTTTCTTCGAATAAACGCCCCACCCACGGAGCAAACTCTTCCCGCACCTGAAGACGGTAACCACTGGCGGTTTTCTTCAGCTCGAATCCCCGCCCCTGGCAAGACTGCTCCAGCAAGACCAGCACATGCTCCATTATCTGACGGGCCGGGCGCTCACCTTCTTCGAAAAGATCCCGTAACTGGTCGACCGATAAGGGTTTGCCGGCTGCCAGCAATGCAGCTTCGGTTATGGCCTGTATTTTCCGGAGATTGTCCTCGTTCATACCGCTCTCGCCCTGACATGGATCGGCCCCAGCACCTCGGCCTGGACCACTTCGATCAATTGCTCCTTGACCAGTTCCAGGGTCGCCAGAAAACTCACCACGACCCCCAATCGTCCCTCCTCTGGAGTGAACAGACTTTCGAATGTCACGAACTGGTCATCCCGCAGGACCGACAATATTGCCGACATACGTTCACGGGTGGATAAACGCTCCCTCTCCACGTGGTGGCTGGTAAACAGGTCTGCACGCTTGAGCACGCCCTGCAACGCAAACAGTATTTCCCGCAGTTCCACGTCCGGATGGGGCTGACTGGAAGGCATCCGGGGCAACGCTGCAGAGGCAACGAAATTGTCCCGTTCAAGCCGTGGCAAGTCGTCAATATCTTCCGCGGCCTGCTTGAAGCGCTCATACTGCTGGAGCCTGCGTATCAGCTCCGCTCGCGGATCGATGTCCTCTTCGTCCTCGGATTCCTGTCGCGGCAGCAGCATCCTGGATTTTATCTCCGCCAGGGTCGCTGCCATAACCAGATACTCTGCGGCCAGCTCGAACCGCATGGCTTCAACGGCGCCGATGTAATCCATGTACTGCTTGGTAATCTCACTGACATCAATGTCGAGGATGTCCATGTTCTGACGTCGGATCAGATACAGCAACAGATCCAATGGCCCCTCAAAGGCCTCAAGGAAGACCGCCAGGGCATCGGGAGGTATATACAGGTCACGAGGCAGATCAACCACCGGCTTACCGGAGACACGGGCAAGTGGCGCCTGCTCAACGGGCGCCTCAGCCCCCTCATCCGCCGTCGTATTGCCTGTGGTGTCCTCTGTCATGGTCTCTCCGGAATTGTCAGCGTCGGGGCTCAGCGGTAGTTCAGGCCCATGGCTGTCCGAACTTCCTCAAGGGTATCCCTCGCGGCATCCCTGGCATGCTCGCAGCCTTCTTCAATAATGGCGTGAACCAGGTCCGGATTGCCTTCATATTCACGAGCACGTTCATGCAGGGGCCGCTGCTCTTCAATAATCGAGTCAATCAGCGGCTTCTTGCATTCCAGGCACCCAATGCCCGCCGAGCGGCAGCCGGTTTGCACCCATTCCTGGGTATCCGCATCGGAATAAACCTGATGAAGCCCCCAAACCGGACACTTCTCCGGTTCGCCCGGATCGGTACGCCGTACCCGCTGGGGGTCGGTCTGCATGGTACGGATTTTCTGGGCGACGCTGTCAGGCTCTTCGCGCAAACCGATATAGTTGTTGTAGGACTTGGACATTTTCTGGCCGTCCAGTCCTGGCATCTTCGATTCCGGAGTCAGCAGGGGCTGGGGCTCCGGAAGGATCACCTTACCGCCACCTTCGATATAACCGTACAGCCGCTCACGATCGCCCAGGGAGATGTTCTGCTGCTCCTTGAGCAATGCCCGCGCCGTTTCCAGGGCTTCCATATCACCTTCTTCCTGGTAACGCTTCTTTAGGGTGCGGTAAAGCTTGGCGTTTTTCTTGCCCATCTTGACGATGGCGCCCTCTGCCTGCTCTTCAAATCCCGGCTCACGGCCGTAGATGTGATTGAAGCGGCGAGCGACTTCGCGCGTGATTTCCACGTGGGACACCTGGTCTGCACCCACGGGTACCCGACCGGCCCGATACATCAGAATGTCCGCGCTCTGCAGCAGCGGATAGCCGAGAAAGCCGTAGGTAGCCAGGTCTTTCTCGCGGAGTTTTTCCTGCTGATCCTTGTACGTGGGTACACGCTCAAGCCAGCCCAATGGGGTAATCATCGACAGTAAAAGATGAAGCTCCGCGTGTTCCGGCACCTTGGACTGGATGAACATCGTTGAGGACCCGGGATTGACGCCTGCCGCGAGCCAGTCGATCACCATATCCCAGACGCTATCCTCAATGCCGCTGGGATCATCATAGTTGGTGGTCAACGCGTGCCAGTCGGCAACGAAGAAGAAGCATTCGAATTCATGCTGGAGTTTCACCCAGTTCTTCAGAACACCGTGATAATGGCCGAGGTGCAACTTGCCGGTGGGACGCATGCCGGACAAAATCCGTTGCTGGGAATCGACAGAACTCAAAGCATGAACTCCTTTTATTTATAGGGAACAGCC
Organism: Marinobacter sp. G5_S1_61_S3; assembly: GCF_054968585.1. Taxonomy (NCBI): domain Bacteria; kingdom Pseudomonadati; phylum Pseudomonadota; class Gammaproteobacteria; order Pseudomonadales; family Marinobacteraceae; genus Marinobacter; species Marinobacter sp. G5_S1_61_S3. The sequence goes on from NZ_JBQKUK010000008.1 coordinate 118,120, forward strand.
ATCATATTGCAGGCTGACCGGGCATTATAGTCTTATGTGTGGCCCGCGTTAAGAAGGCATTGAAAAACCTGCGCTGACGCCAGAAAACAAAAAGCCCCCGGCAGTCCGCAAAACAGACCCGGGGGCTTTCATTCACCGGCGGTAGTTTACCAGCCAGTCACTTCCTTCAGCGCCTTGCCAATTTCAGCCAGGCTGCGCACAGTTTTGACACCGGCGTCGTTCAGGGCCGCGAATTTCTCATCCGCCGTACCCTTACCACCGGAGATAATCGCACCGGCGTGGCCCATACGCTTACCAGGAGGCGCCGTCACACCCGCGATGTAAGACACCACCGGCTTGCTGACGTTGTCCTTGATGAACGCAGCGGCTTCTTCCTCAGCGGTCCCGCCGATCTCGCCGATCATCACGATGGCTTCTGTCTGCGGATCGTCCTGCAGCAACTGCAGGATGTCGATGAAGTTGGAACCCGGAATCGGGTCACCACCGATGCCAACGCAGGTAGACTGGCCGTAACCAAAGTCGGTGGTCTGCTTGACCGCTTCGTACGTCAGGGTACCAGAGCGGGACACGATGCCCACTTTGCCCGGCTTGTGGATGTGGCCCGGCATGATACCGATCTTGCTCTCGCCTGGCGTGATCACACCCGGGCAGTTCGGCCCGATCATGCGAACACCCTTGCGATCGACGTACTCTTTTGCGTAGAGCATGTCGATGGTCGGGATGCCTTCGGTGATGCAGACGATCAGCTGGATGCCAGCGTCAGCGGCTTCAACGATGGCGTCTTTACAGAACGGCGCCGGAACGTAGATAACCGTGGCTTCGGCGCCCGTCTTCTCGACCGCTTCACGCACGGTGTTGAACACCGGCAGGCCCAGGTGTTCGGTGCCACCCTTACCGGGGCTTACGCCACCAACCATTTTGGTGCCATATTCGATGGCCTGCTCAGAGTGGAACGTACCCTGTGCGCCGGTAAAGCCCTGGCAGATAACCTTGGTGTCTTTGTTGATCAGGATGCTCATTATTTACCCCCCGCGGCTTTAACGACTTGCTCTGCCGCATTCGACAGACTGGTGGCGGCAATGATGTTCAGGCCACTGTCAGCGAGTACTTTAGTGCCCTTCTCGGCGTTGTTGCCTTCCAGACGCACAACCACAGGAACCTTGACGCCAACATCTTTTACGGCGCCGATGATGCCTTCGGCAATCATGTCACAGCGAACAATGCCGCCGAAGATATTGACCAGTACCGCTTTCACGTTGTCGTCAGACAGGATGATCTTGAACGCTTCGGAAACACGTTCCTTGGTGGCACCGCCGCCAACGTCCAGGAAGTTCGCAGGCTGGCCGCCAGACAGCTTGATGATGTCCATGGTACCCATGGCCAATCCAGCGCCGTTAACCATGCAGCCGATGTTGCCATCCAGCGCCACGTAGTTGAGTTCCCACTTGGCAGCTTCCGCTTCCCGGGAATCTTCCTGGGAGGGATCGTGCATCTCGTGGATCTTCTTCTGACGGTACAGCGCGTTACCATCAACGCCAATCTTGGCGTCCAGGCAGTGCAGGTCACCGGCTGGAGTGACAACCAGTGGGTTAATCTCAACCAGCGCCAGATCGCACTCCTCGAACAGTTTCGCCAGGCCCAGGAAAATCTTGGTGAACTGACCAATTTGCTTGCCTTCCAGGCCTAGCTTGAACGCCAGTTCGCGCCCCTGGAATGGCTGTGCTCCGACCAGTGGGTCAACTTCGGCCTTCAGGATCTTTTCCGGGGTTTCTTCGGCAACCTTTTCGATTTCAACACCACCTTCGGTGGAAGCCATGAACACGATACGACGGGTACCGCGATCAACAACCGCGCCCAGGTAGAGTTCCTGGTCGATATCGGTAAGGGACTCAACAAGAATCTTGCTGACTGGCTGGCCGTTTTCGTCGGTCTGGTAGGTCACCAGATTCTTGCCAAGCCAGTTCTCAGCGAAGGCGCGGATATCGTCCTTGCTCTTGACCAGTTTTACACCGCCGGCCTTGCCGCGGCCACCAGCGTGAACCTGAGCTTTTACTACCCAGGCGTCGCCGCCGATTTCGTCAGCAGCGGCCACTGCGTCTTTGGGGGTATCGCAGGCAATGCCCTTGGATACTGGCAGGCCATATTCAGCGAAAAGCTGTTTGCCCTGATATTCATGCAAATTCATAGTTAATGTCCCGCTTTCTGATGGAGGATAACCACATACGGAAATTGAACCCGCGCAGTGCGAATTCGGTTTGATGCGCCGGGGATCACCTCAGCGCATCCTTAACGCGACCGAAAACCAGCCGTTTTAATAGCAGCGGGGCGCCGTCATTGGCGCCCCTGTTTCCTGGCTCGCGTTACTTCTTTTTGCGACGGTTGGCGATGTGAATCGCTCCGCCGGCAACACCCAGAGCCGCTTCATGCACGGACTCGGACAGAGTCGGATGTGCAAAACAGGTCAGGGCGAGATCTTCGGCACTGGAACCAAACTCCATGGCGATGACGCCCTGAGCAACGATTTCAGAGGCCTGGGGACCCACCACGTGGAAACCGACAATACGGTCGGTTTTCGCGTCGGCGATGATCTTGACCATGCCGGACGCCGCATTCGCTGCCATGGCTCGACCATTGGCGGCGAATGGGAAAGTACCCACATTGTACTCCTCACCTTCCGCTTTCATCTCCTGCTCGGTCTTCCCGACCCAGGCAACTTCCGGCGACGTGTAGATCACGTTCGGGATGCAGTCGTAGTTAACCTGCGGCTTGTGCCCGGCAATACGCTCAGCAACCATAACGCCTTCTTCGGACGCCTTGTGGGCCAGCATCGGACCACGAACCACGTCACCAACCGCCCAGACACCGGGCGCTTCGGTTTTACAGTTGTCATCCACGAAGATGAAACCGCGTTCGTCCAACTTAACACCGGAGTCTTCAGACAGCAGGTTATCGGTATATGGGCGACGGCCAACGGCGACGATCAGCTTGTCAAACTTGGCTTCCTGCTTACCCTTCGAATCTTCATAGGTCACATTAACCAGTTTGCGCTTGACTTCCGCACCGGTCATACGTGCGCCCAGCACAACGTTAAGCCCCTGCTTCTGGAACTGTTTCAGTGCATCCTTGGCAACCTGCTGGTCAACGACTGGCAGGAAGGTGTCAACCGCTTCAAGTACTGTTACCTCTGCCCCCAGGCGAGCCCATACGCTGCCCAGTTCGAGACCGATAACACCTGCCCCGATAACGCCGAGACGCTTGGGAACCTCAGTGAATTCCAGAGCGCCCTCAGAGTCCACGATGTGCGTGCCATCGAACGGCGCAGGTGGAATCTGGATGGGACGCGAACCCGTGGCGATAATCACGTTCTCCGCCTCGTAGGTTTTTTTCTTGCCATCCTTGTCGGTCACTTCCACGTTACGGTTGGCCAACAGTTTCCCGTGGCCATAGATCGGTGTAACGCCATTAGACTTGAACAGGCCGCCGATGCCACCGGTCAACTGGTCCACGATGCCTTCTTTGCGCTTCATCATCTTGGCGATGTCGAAGCCGACTTCCTTGGCGATAATGCCCTGCTCGGCAAAATCGTGGCTGGCTTCCTCATATTTATGGGAAATCTCCAGCAACGCCTTGGATGGAATGCAGCCCACATTCAGGCAGGTACCGCCTAGACGGTTCTTGCCTTCTTTATCGGTCCAGGACTCGATGCACGCGGTTTTCAGGCCCAGCTGAGCCGCTTTGATGGCGGCAACATAGCCGCCCGGGCCAGCGCCAATGACGATTACGTCGTACTTGTCAGACATGTTTTATCCCGTTTTCCAATTCGTTAAGTGTCAGCTCAGACGTCCAGCAGAATGCGCGCTGGGTCTTCAAGCATTTCCTTGATAGCCACCAGGAACTGCACTGCTTCCTTGCCATCGATCATGCGGTGGTCGTAGGAAAGCGCCAGATACATCATCGGCTGAATCTCGACCTTGCCGTTCACTGCCATCGGACGCTCCTGGATCTTGTGCATACCCAGAATGGCCGTCTGTGGCGGGTTGAGGATCGGCGTGGAGATCAGTGAACCGAAGATACCACCGTTGGTGATGGTAAAGGTACCACCGGTCATATCCTCGATACCGAGCTTGCCGTCTTTGGCCTTGGTTCCGTACTCGACGATTTTCTTCTCAATGTCGGCCAGGCCGAGCGCGTCGGTGTCACGAACCACAGGCACAACGAGGCCGCGATCACTTGACACAGCAATACCGATATCCTGGTAACCATGGTAAACCATGTCGTTACCGTCGATGGAGGCGTTAACCGCAGGGAAGCGTTTCAGCGCTTCGGTCGCTGCCTTGGTAAAGAAGGACATGAAACCGAGCTTGACCCCATGGCGCTTCTCGAAGCTTTCCTTGTATTGCTTGCGCAGCTCCATGACCGGCCCCATGTTCACTTCGTTGAACGTGGTGAGCATGGCCGCGGTCTGCTGAGCATTGACCAGTCGTTTCGCGATACTGGCGCGCAGACGCGTCATGGGAACCCGCTTCTCCGGACGCTCGCCGGAACCAACATCCACCTGCGGCATATCGCCGGCCGGCTTCGATGCAGGAGTTGAAGAAGACCCTGAAGAGTTACCAGCATCTATATGATTTTGAACATCTTCTTTTGTTACGCGACCGTCTTTTCCGGTACCTTCGACGGCGTCTGGATCAACGCTATTCTCTTCCGCCAGCTTCCGCGCTGCCGGGCTGAGGATGGCTTCGCCAGATGACTTGGCTGGTGCTTCGGAGGACTTTTCCGAAGTCGCTTCGGGCTTACTCTCTTCTTTCTTGCTGTCATCTTTGGCTGCAGGCTTGGAATCACCAGCTGCGCCTTCCTTGAACTTACCGACGACTTCACCACTTTCTACGGTGTCGCCTTCGCCCTTGAGTACTTCCTCGATAACACCATCCGCCGGAGCTACCACCTCGAGTACGACCTTGTCGGTTTCAATATCGACAATCAGTTCGTCACGTGAACAGGCTTCGCCAGGCTGCTTATGCCAGGTCGCGACTGTCCCTTCTGCGACCGACTCTGGGAATACGGGGGCTTTTATTTCAGTTGACATCTCGGATCCTTAGTTCGGTAGCTCGTCAGATTTCAAACGCGTCGTTAACCAGTTTTTTCTGCTCTTCAATGTGAACCGACATATGGCCACAAGCCGGAGCAGCGGAGGCGTCACGACCGGCATACTGAAGATACAGCTTGGGATTATGACGATGCAGCGCATTACGCATATGATGCTGGCTGCAATACCAAGCCCCCTGGTTCATGGGCTCTTCCTGGCACCAGACCACGTGCTTGAGCTTGCTGTGCTGGCTCAGGAGCTCGTCCAGATCGTCACCCGGGAATGGGTATAGCTGTTCGATACGAACAATAGCAACGTCATCCCGCTCGTCCGCTTTCTTGCGCTCCAACAGGTCGAAGTAGACCTTACCGCTGCACAGAATCAGACGAGTGACCTTTTTCGGGTCGGAGGGTTCTTTCTCCGGCAGTACCGTCTTGAAGGTACCCGATGTCAGGTCGTCCAGTTCCGAGGTAGCTTCCTTATGACGCAACAGGCTCTTTGGCGTAATCGCAACCAAAGGTTTACGCAGCGGACGTTTGACCTGACGACGCAGCATGTGGAACACCTGGGATGGCGTGGTTGGCACGCAAACCTGGATGTTGTGTTCCGCGGACAACTGCAGGAAACGCTCCAGCCTTGCCGAACTGTGCTCCGGACCCTGGCCTTCATAGCCATGTGGCAACAGCAGCGTGAGGCCGCACAGACGCCCCCACTTGTGCTCACCACTGGTCAGGAACTGGTCAATCACCACCTGGGCGCCATTGGCGAAGTCACCAAACTGGGCTTCCCAGACCACAAGACCATTGGGTGCCGTGGTGGAATAACCATACTCGAACGCCATCACCGCCTCTTCTGAGAGCAGTGAGTCGTAGATTTCAAACTTCGGCTGGTTCTCGGCAATGTGCTCCAGCGCAATATGGTGGGCACCGTCCTTCTGGTTGTGCAGTACCGCATGGCGGTGAGAGAAGGTGCCGCGACCAACGTCCTGGCCGGTAATCCGGATGGGATGCCCTTCGTTCAGAAGCGTGGCGTAGGCCATCACTTCACCGTAGCCCCAGTTGATCGGTAGCGCGCCGGCGGTCATTTTTTCCCGGTCGCTGACAATCTTGGACACCTGGCGTTGAACACTGAAGCCTTCCGGCACGTGAGTCAGTTTCTTACCCAGTTTCTGGATCGTCTTGAGGGCGACACTGGATTTGCACTTGGCAGTCCACTCATGCCCCAGGTACGGCGTCCAGTCGACATACAGATCCTTGTTGGGCTCCTTGACCAGGGACTTGACCACGTGGTCGCCCTTATCCAACTCGTCCCGGTAGTCCAGTTCGATCTGTTTGGCTTCGTCCTCAGTGATCACACCGTCAGCAACCAGTTTTTCCGCATAGAGGTTGCGGGTGGTTGTCAGCTTGCGAATCTTTTCGTACATCACCGGCTGTGTTGCGGCCGGCTCATCTGCCTCATTGTGTCCGCGGCGGCGATAGCACACCAGATCGATCACCACATCGTTCTTGAACTCGTGGCGGTAATCCATGGCCATCTGGGTCACAAACATGACCGCCTCGGGATCGTCCGCGTTCACGTGCAGGATCGGGGCCTGAATCATCTTGGCCACATCGGTGCAGTATTCCGTGGAACGGGCATCTTCCTGCTTGCTGGTGGTAAAACCGACCTGGTTGTTGATGACGATATGAATAGTACCGCCAACACCATAGCCCCGGGTCTGGGACATCTGGAAGGTTTCCATAACCACACCCTGCCCGGCGAACGCTGCGTCACCGTGCATGATGATGGGCACACACTGGGTGCCGTTAGGGTCGTTGCGCCGGGTCTGGCGGGCACGGACTGAGCCTTCAACCACCGGAGACACGATCTCAAGGTGCGACGGGTTAAACGCCAGGGCAAGGTGGATTTCGCCACCTTCGGTCATCACGTTGGAAGAGAAACCCTGGTGGTATTTAACGTCACCAGAACCGGAGTCAGCGAGTTTCTTGCCTTCAAACTCGTCAAACAGTTCTTTCGGGTTCTTGCCGAGTGTATTAACCAGAACATTCAACCTGCCCCGGTGGGCCATGCCCAACACGATTTCCTTCGCGCCGTAGCTGCCTGCCCGCTGGATCAGCTCATCCAGACAGGGAATCAGGCTCTCGCCACCTTCAAGCCCAAACCGTTTTACGCCCGGATAGCGGGAACCCAGATACTTTTCGAGGCCTTCCGCTGCGGTTAACCGTTCCAGCAAATGCTTACGGGTTCCAGACTCGTAGTTGGGACGCGAGCGTACCGGCTCCATGCGTTGCTGGAACCAGCGCTTGATACGAGTGTCCACAACGTGCATATATTCCGCACCGATGCTTTCACAGTACGTCTGCCGAAGACCACCAACGATGTCCCGAAGCTTCATTGTCTCGGAGCCAAAGTTCAGCGAGCCGGTCTGAAACTCGAGGTCGTAGTCCGCTTCCGATAGTTCGTGAAAGGATGGATCGAGATCTTCAACCTGTGGACGGTTCCATACACCGAGGGGATCCAGCTTTGCTTCCTGATGGCCACGAAAACGGAAGGCATTGATCAACTGGAGGACACGGATCTGCTTTTTGTCGGCATCAACCGTTGCACTGGCAGGTACGCCGCTGCTGGCTAGAAAGCGCTGGTTACGGGATATGTGTTCAAACTGCTGGCGGATGGACGAATGATCTATATCACGGCCTTTGTAGCCATCCACACTGGGAAGTTTATCGAAATAGCTGCGCCATTCTTCGGGAACGGCATTGGGGTCTGTCAGGTAGGTTTCGAAAAGCTGTTCAACATAGGCGAGATTCCCTCCTTGTAGGTGGGAAGTCTGCCACAACTGCTCCATTATGCTTTCGTGCATTTTGAATAGCTCACCTTGGGCTGGTGCGGGGAGCTGGCTATGGTCGGCCAGGGGTATATCTGAGTCAATACGGGTTTTTACGGGATCGACTTTGGCCACCACATCCAACAAGGATGTTTTCCGTTCCCCGGTGGTTATTATACTCAGCAATCCGTCAGGAACCTTTTAAGCTCCCGTGACGGCCTGCGTAGTGTGCACCCTGCTAAGACTTTTGACTATAAGCCTTTGGTTGAAGGGCCCGCGTCGTTGCGGGCCCTTCCGGGTGCGAGCCTTGTCAGCACAGTATAGCGTTTGTTTCAGATTCTGCTTACGTCGCCCGCTGAAGCAGAAGGTTCCGAATGTGGCCGATCGCCCGTGTTGGGTTAAGGCCTTTCGGACAAACGCTGACACAGTTCATGATGCCCCGACAGCGGAATACGCTGAACGGATCATCCAGATTGGCAAGACGCTCCTCCTGTGCAGTATCCCGGCTGTCGGCCAGGAACCGGTAGGCTTGCAGCAATCCGGCCGGGCCAACGAACTTGTCCGGATTCCACCAGAATGAGGGGCAAGCCGTGGAACAGCAGGCACAGAGAATACACTCGTACAGGCCGTCCAGCTTTTCCCGGTCTTCCGGTGACTGGTAACGCTCAATGGCGGGCGCCGGATTGTCGTTGACCAGGTACGGCATAACCTTCTCGTACTGCTTGTAGAACAGGCTCATGTCCACAACCAGGTCACGAATCACCGGCAGGCCCGGAAGTGGGCGAACAACCAGCTTGTTGTTCTTAAGCACTTCCGACAGCGGCGTGATGCAGGCAAGACCGTTCTTGCCATTCATGTTCATACCATCGGACCCACAGACGCCTTCCCGACAGGAACGGCGATAGGCCATTGAGGGGTCTTGCTCCTTGACCAGGTTAAGGACATCCAGAACCATCAGGTCCTTTCCTTCCGGTATATCCAGCTCTACGTCCTGCATATAGGGCGCATTGTCGGTTTCCGGGTTGTAGCGGTACAGGCTTACTAACATTGCACAATCCCCCTTAGTAAGTCCGGATCTTCGGCTGGAATGTATCCACCGTTTTCGGAGCGAAGTTTACATCACGCTTTCCAACACGCTTGTCCAGCGGGAAGTACAGCGAATGCTTCAGCCAGTTTTCATCATCACGCTCGGTAAAGTCGTTACGGGCATGAGCACCGCGACTTTCCTTGCGCTCGTAGGCTGAAACAGCCGTTGCAAGTGCAACTTCATAAAGGTTATCAAGCTCAAGGGCTTCGATACGCGCGGTGTTGAAGGCATTGCTGGTATCCGCGAGCCTGGTATTGCGTACGCGCTTACCAATCGCTTCCAGCTTCTCAAGACCTTCTTCCATGCTCTTGCCGTCACGGAACACACCGAAGTAAAGCTGCATGCAGTTCTGCAGATCCTTGCGCACTTCGGCAACGCTCTCGCCTTCCGAGGCGCTGTTCAGGCGATCAAGGCGCGCCATCGCGTTCTTGATGTCTTCCTCACTGGCGCCGTCCACCTCAAAGCCGCCGCGAAGCTGCTCTTCAATGTGCAAGCCAGCGGCACGGCCGAAGACGACCAGATCCAGCAGGGAGTTACCGCCAAGACGGTTGGCACCATGAACGGACACACAAGCTGCTTCACCGCAGGCAAACAACCCGGGAATGGGCGTGTCGTTACCGCTCTCATCCTGAGTCAGGGCCTGACCACCTACGTTGGTGGGAATCCCGCCCATCATGTAGTGACAGGTTGGCACAACCGGCACCGGCTCTTTAACCGGGTCCACGTGCGCAAAGGTGCGTGAAAGCTCACAAATACCCGGCAGGCGCAGGTTCAGCGTTTCTTCACCAAGGTGGTCCAGCTTCAATAGAACGTGATCCTTGTCCGGACCGCATCCACGGCCTTCCAGGATCTCAATCACCATGGAGCGGGCAACCACGTCGCGACCAGCCAGGTCTTTGGCGTTCGGAGCGTAACGCTCCATGAAACGTTCACCCTCGGAATTGATCAGGTAACCGCCCTCACCTCGACAACCTTCTGTTACCAGAGTACCGGCGCCATGAATGCCCGTGGGGTGGAACTGCCACATCTCCATGTCCTGCATCGGGAAACCGGCACGGAGCGCCATACCAATACCGTCGCCGGTATTGATCAGGGCGTTGGTGGTGGAGGCGTAGATACGACCTGCACCGCCAGTGGCAAGAACGGTTGCCTTGGACTTGATGTAAGCCACTTCGCCAGTCTCGATTTCGATGGCGACGACACCAACCACTTCGTTTTTACTGTTCTTCACCAGATCAACGGCGTACCACTCGTTCAGGAAGGTGGTTCCGCCCTTGAGGTTCGCCTGATAGAGCGTGTGCAGGAGCGCGTGACCGGTACGGTCCGCAGCAGCACAGGTACGCGCCGCCTGGGCAGGATTGTCCGGCCCCTTGGACTGACCACCAAACGGACGCTGATAAATACGGCCCTGCTCGGTACGGGAGAACGGCAGCCCCATGTGTTCCAGTTCGAACACGGCCTGCGGGCCCACGGAACACATGTACTCAATCGCGTCCTGGTCACCGATATAGTCGGAACCCTTGACGGTGTCGTACATGTGCCAGCGCCAGTCATCATTGGGGTCGGCACTGGCGATGGCGCAAGTAATACCGCCCTGGGCAGATACAGTGTGGGAACGGGTCGGAAATACCTTGGTGATACATGCGGTATTGACGCCGGATTCTGTCAACTGAAGGGCGGCACGCATACCGGCACCGCCGCCACCGATAACAATCGCGTCATAAGACATGGTCTTGATATTAGCCATTAATTAAAGCCCCCAAAGAATCTGAATGCCCCAGACCAAATACACGAACATGGCCAGACCGCAAAGTGCCTGTACCAGGAAGCGCGGCAGGGTCGCCTTGATGTAATCCGTTGTCACTGTCCAGAGCCCAACCCAGGCGTGCGCGCCGATTGAGAGCAGTGCAAGCAGGGTGAAGATGCGGAACCAGGTCTGGTCGAAAAGCGCCGACCAGCTGTCGTAATTAACGTCAGTGGTCAGGATGAACCCGAAAAGAAAAACTGTATACAGAGCAAGCACGTAGGCGGTAACACGCTGGATCATCCAGTCGAAAACACCGCTACGTCCGAGATTCGTGACGCTGTTTACCATACCCAGACTCCTGCCAGAAGGATGAGAATAACGGAGATTACGACTGTGGCTTTCGCCGCGAGCCGGCCACTTTCCAGCTCTTCGCCGATGCCCATATCCATCAGCAGGTGCTTGATACCCGCAACCAGGTGGTACAGCAAGGCAGACAGAATGCCCCAGGTAATCAGCTTCGCAAGGAAGCTGTCCAGCAAGCCACTAACCCGACTGAAGCCTTCTTCCCCGGAAAGGGAAAGCTGAAGCCCGTACAACATGAAAGCAACACCCACAAATATGATGATGCCACTGACGCGATGCAGTATGGACGTGATGGCTGGCAGCGGAAAATGAAACTTGCCGAGATCGAGATTTACTGGTCGTTTGCTATTCACAGCGCTCTCACACTCTCTCTTGGTTCCGCGGGGCCGGAAAAAACCGGATGCGGATGGTTGGTATGTAAGGATCGGTATGCTGAACGGATCCGGCACACGATATGTTCAGGAGGGAGAAAAACCGGCATGCGCTCTTTTGATATCTGACGCTGCGGCCTGTTATATCCCCGATTCCGGGCTACGGATTATAAGGAGTACCCTTTTCAATTACAAACGCGCAACTCTGTCAGGGCCCGTTAAATCAGGCCCTGGGACTCGCTATAAAGAGGATTGACAAAATCAATTAAACCTCGAAAGCAGCCGTATTCCGGATTTCCCTGATTTACAGCAGGCGTCAAATAATGGGTTTTATTGCCTCTTCCATTGACAAAAAAAGCCAACGCCCTATATTTTGCCGCCAGTTTTGCGATAATACGCGCCTTCTAGCGCTTCCAAATGCTGATAAATAGGAGAGCACCATGACCGACAGGAAAGCCACGCTTTCGGTGGGTGACAAGTCCATTGAGCTACCGGTTTACTCAGGCACCGTCGGCCCTGACGTCATTGACGTGAGAAGCCTCGTCCAGGAAGGCGTCTTTACGTACGACCCTGGATTTGTATCCACCGCAGCCTGCGAATCCCAGATCACCTACATCGACGGAGCCAAGGGCGTTCTCCTGCACCGAGGCTACCCAATCGAGGAATTGGCAGAAAACTCCGACTACCTGGAAGTCTGCTACCTCCTGCTTAACGGCGAGCTTCCGACAGCGGAAGAGAACAAGCGCTTCCATGACACCATCAAAAACCACACGATGTTGCACGACCAGATGCGCAACTTCTTCCAGGGTTTCCGCCGTGATGCGCATCCGATGGCCATTATGTGCGGCGTCGTTGGAGCCCTGTCGGCTTTCTATCACGACCAGATGGATGTCACCAACGTCGAGCAGCGTGAAATCACTGCTCACCGACTGATCGCCAAAATGCCGACCATTGCGGCCTGGTGTTACAAGTACAGCATTGGTCAGCCGTTCATGTATCCCCGCAACGACCTGACCTATTCTGAGAATTTCCTGCAGATGATGTTTGGTGTTCCCTGCGAGGAATACAAGCCAAACCCGATCCTCGCCAAGGCGATGGACAAGATTTTCATCCTGCATGCCGATCACGAACAGAACGCGTCCACCTCAACCGTTCGCCTGGCCGGCTCAACCGGCGCCAACCCCTACGCGTGTATTGCCTCCGGTATTGCAGCGCTGTGGGGCCCTGCACACGGCGGCGCCAACGAAGCAGTTCTGGACATGCTCGCGGAAATCGGGGACGAGTCCAACATCGAGAAATTCATCGCCAAGGCGAAGGACAAGGACGACCCATTCCGCCTGATGGGCTTTGGTCACCGGGTCTACAAGAACTTTGACCCGCGCGCCAAGGTAATGGCCGAAACTGCGCATGAAGTTCTGACTGAGCTCGGCCTGGAGAACGACCCTCTCCTGAAGATCGCACAGCGTCTCGAGAAGATTGCCCTTGAAGACGAGTATTTCGTCCAGCGCAAACTCTACCCGAACGTGGACTTCTACTCCGGCCTGATCCTCAAGGCCATCGGCATTCCGACGTCCATGTTTACGGTTATATTCGCCCTTTCGCGGACCATTGGCTGGTTCTCACACTGGAACGAAATGGTCAGCGGCGACTACCGCATTGGCCGGCCGCGACAGCTCTACACAGGCTCCGAAGCAAGAAGCTACCCCAAGAAGTAGCTCCCGGATAGCCGAAATCGAAAGGCCGCTGCATCAGCGGCCTTTTTTGTGCCCTCACATTCTGCAATGATTGATGCCTACTTCGCGCTAACAGCAACCACGTCTGGAGAAACAGTGATGAACGTAACTGCCGCATTTATCGGTCTCGGCGTAATGGGCTATCCAATGGCCGGCCACCTGGCAAACGCCGGCCTTACAGTCCAGGTATGGAACCGCACTCACGCCAAAGCAGAGAGCTGGGCGAGCCAGTATAAAGGCAAGGCCTGCGACTCTATCGCCGCCGCCGTTGCTGACGCAGACTTCGTATTTACCTGTGTGGGTGCCGATATAGATCTGGAAAAAGTCTATGAAGGCCCTGAGGGCATCATTGCCAACGCCAAGCCCGGCGCCGTGCTGGTCGACCATACAACTGCTTCGGCAGGCATTGCAGAGCAACTGGGCCAGCTTGCCAGCGCCCGCAACCTTGAGTTCATTGACGCCCCGGTATCCGGTGGTCAGCAGGGTGCGGAAAACGGCCAGCTTACCATTATGTGTGGCGGGGAGGCCGACCCTTTTTCGCAAGCGAAACCGCTGATGGAGCATTACGCCAAAGCCCTGAACCACATGGGACCGATCGGCAGCGGCCAGAAGACGAAGATGGTCAACCAGATCGCCATCGCCGGACTGGTTCAGGGCCTCTCGGAAGCCCTTCACTTTGCCGAACAGGCGGAACTGGATGTCCGCAAGGTCGTCGACGTGATCTCAAAAGGAGCAGCTCAGTCGTGGCAGATGGAAAATCGCTCAGGCACTATGATTGATGGGGAGTTCGAGCACGGCTTCGCTGTCAACTGGATGCGCAAGGATCTGGCAATCTGCCTCGAAGAGGCGCGAAAAAACGGCTCAAGGATTCCGGTCGCCGCACTCGTTGACCAGTTCTATGGAGATGTTCAGCAGATGGGGGGAAGCCGCTGGGATACGTCTTCACTGATACAACGGCTACGCAAGAAACCCTGAGGTTCGCTTTCAAACAACTGGCAGGATAGGTGTCGAGCCCAACCTGCCAGTCATCCTATAGTCACTTCTCTTTCGGCTGCCATTTGCCGTTCACAAACCACGCAGACCAGCCTGTCGCTTTGCCGTCCTTTTCCGACATCACATACTGCTCCTTGCTCTTCCGGCTGTAACGGATAACCGTCGGATTACCTTCCGGGTCACGCTCCGGAGCATCCATCAAGTAACCGTACTTGGGATCAATTTCCTTGCGGTGAGGTTTGATCTCCATAACCAGCGGCGGACGCGTCTCCCGATTTTTGGGAAACTTGCTGGCAGCCAGGAACAATCCGGAAGCGCCATCACGCAGCACATAGGTGTCTTCAACCTTCTGGCACTGCAGCTCAGGCATCGGCACCGGATCCATCTTGGGAGGCGCAGGCTCGCCGCTTTTCAGCAGCTTGCGTGTGTTCTTGCATTCGGTATTGGTACAGCCGAAGTATTTCCCAAAACGCCCGGTTTTAAGCTGCATTTCGGAGCCGCACTTGTCGCACTCCAGGGTTGGACCTTCATAACCCTTGATTCGGAACGTACCCTTCTCCACTTCATAGCCGGAACAATCCGGGTTGTTACCGCACACATGGAGTTTGCGACCTTCGTCCACCAGGTAACTGTCCATGGCCGTTCCGCATTTCGGGCAACGCCGCTTCTTGCGGAGCAGACGGGTTTCACCTTCGCCATCGACATCTTCGTCCGCGCTGACAACCTCGTCACCGGACACCAGGTTGATGGTCGTTTTGCACCGTTCTTTAGGCGGCAGGGAGTACCCTGAGCATCCCAGGAAAACACCGGTACTGGCCACGCGAATCTGCATGGGGCGACTGCAGGTTGGGCACGGAATGTCAGTCTCGGTCGGGGTATTCGCCCGCATGCTTCCGTCTTCGCCACTCTCGGCGGTTTCCAGTTGCTGACGGAAACGACCGTAGAAGTCATTGAGCACCTTTTTCCAGTCCACCTCGCCACCGGCGATGTCATCCAGCTCACCTTCCATTTTGGCGGTGAAGTCAAAGTCCATCAGGTTCGGAAAGGATTCCGACAACCGTTCGGTGACGATCTCGCCCATTTTTTCAGCGTAGAAGCGGCGATTCTGCAAACGAACGTAGCCGCGATCCTGAATGGTGGAGATAATCGATGCGTAGGTGGATGGCCGCCCAATACCCTGCTTCTCCAGCTCCTTGACCAGGCTCGCCTCGGTATAGCGCGGCGACGGCTTGGTGAAATGCTGGCTGGGATCGAGCTTCTTCAGTGCCAGGGTTTCGTCAACCTTGATATCCGGAAGCGCGATATCTTCATCTTTCTTGGCCGACTGGGGCGCCACTTTGAGGAAACCCTCAAACTTGATGATCCGCCCCCGCGTACGAAGCTCGTAATCACCGTTGGCAACCACAATGGACGTGCTCAGGAATTCAGCATCAGCCATCTGGCAGGCAATAAACTGGCGCCAGATCAGGTCGTAGAGCTTCTCAGCATCTTTCTCCAGGCCGCTTATATCGGCTGGCCTACGACTCACATCGGTCGGACGGATGGCCTCGTGGGCCTCCTGGGCGCCCTCTTTGCTACCGTATACCCTTGGTTTCTCCGGCAGGAATTTATCACCGAACTGCTTTTTGACAAATTCGCGGCAACCGCTCACGGCGTCCTGGCTCAGGTTGGTCGAGTCGGTACGCATGTAGGTAATGAAGCCGGCTTCATAAAGGCGCTGGGCCAGCATCATGGTTTTCTTGACGCTGAACCCCATCCGGTTGCTGGCCGCCTGCTGCAGCGTGGACGTAATGAAGGGGGCGGAGGGACGTGAGCGCGTCGGCTTGTCCTCTCGTTTGGCCACCTTGAACGTGCCATCTTTCAGGCGGTCAACATGTTCGACACTCTGTTTCTCACTGACTGGACGATAGGCTTTATCGTCGTATCGGGTCACTTCAAAACGAACGGGCTGCTCGGCCTGCTTCGAAGCCAGGTCAGCATGCAACTGCCAAAACTCTTCGGGAATGAACTTGCGGATTTCCCGTTCGCGTTCGACGATAAGCCGGACTGCAACCGACTGAACCCGACCGGCCGAAAGGCCGCGTGCTATCTTGGCCCACAGCAATGGCGATACCATATAGCCGACGACCCGGTCGAGGAATCGACGCGCCTGCTGCGCGTTAACGCGGTTGTTATCGAGATTCCCCGGATCCTTGAAGGCCTCCTGGATGGCACGCTTGGTTATCTCATTGAACACCACGCGGCGATATTTTTCGGGTTCGCCCCCAATGGTCTGCTGGAGGTGCCAGGCGATCGCCTCCCCTTCACGGTCCAAATCCGTCGCGAGATAGATATGATCGGCGGACTTTGCCAACCGCTTGAGTTCGCTGACAACCTTTTCCTTGCCGGGCAGTATCTCGTATCGGGCGCTCCAGTCCTGGTCAGGATCTACCCCCATGCGGGCAACCAGTTGCTCCCTGGACTTCCGTTTCTTGTGAACCACCTTCTCTTCCGGGCTCATCTTGCGGGTCAACGCGGCCTGCCTGGCACGTTCTTTCGGATCTGACGTTGAGCCGCTACCGCTGACCGGAAGGTCGCGAATGTGCCCGACGCTGGACTTCACAATGAAGTCGGACCCCAGGTATTTGTTGATGGTCTTCGCTTTCGCTGGCGACTCGACAATAACGAGGCTTTTACCCATATCGGAGATCTGTGTCCTTGGCGATAATCGGTTAAAAAATCAGCAAACCGGAAACTCGCTGTAAAATCAGTCGGCTAGAAAACAGTCCATAGCCGCCACAAGTGTATAGGTGCATTGTTTTACAGGGTCAAGAAAAGCAAGACAACCCATTCTTTTATTTCCAGGCGCCTTTTTCTCCAGTCAGAGACAGGAAAGCCCGGCGTTTGCCGGGCCTCCTGAGACAGCGTTACTGATTCTGCTCAATGAATCAGAGACGCTCCCATACCGTTGCAATGCCCTGCCCCAGGCCGATACACATGGTGGAAACACCAAGCTTACCGCCTTTGGCCTGCATGACATTCAACAGGGTTGTAGAGATACGTGCACCGGAACAACCCAGCGGATGCCCAAGGGCAATCGCGCCACCATTCAGGTTTACTTTCTCTTCCATTACACCCAACAGCTTCAGGTCTTTCAGGACCGGCAGGGACTGACCCGCAAAGGCTTCGTTCAGTTCCCAGAAGTCGATATCTTCGACTTTCAGGCCTGCGCGCTTCAACGCCTTCTTGGTGGCCGGAACCGGGCCGTAACCCATGATCGCGGGATCACAACCGGCAACAGCCATGCTGCGAATCCTGGCAACCGGCTTCAGGCCCAGAGCTTCAGCACGCTCTGCGGACATCAGCACCATGGCTGCGGCACCGTCAGTCAGCTGCGAGGACGTACCTGCAGTCACTGTACCGTTTTTCGGATCGAACGCTGGCTTCAGCTGACCCAGCGATTCAGCGGTGGTTTCGGGACGAATGGTCTCGTCTTCCTCGATCAGCACTTTAAAGCCGTTCTCGTCATGGCCTTCAATCGGAACGATTTCGTTCTTGAAGCGGCCTTCCTGAGTGGCTTCATGCGCCAGGCGATGTGAACGTGCGCCAAACTCGTCCTGCTGCTCACGGGTGATGCCGTGCATCTTGGCGAGCATTTCTGCGGTCAGGCCCATCATATTGGACGCTTTGGCAGAGTACTTGGACGCAGCCGGGTTGTGGTCAAAACCGTCGGTCATGGGAATGTGACCCATGTGCTCAACACCACCCACGAAGAACACATCGCCGTTGCCAGTCTGGATCGCCTGGGCAGCGGTGTGGATCGCGCTCATGGCAGAACCACACAGACGGTTCACGGTCTGCGCAGCCGACTCATGAGGGATGCGGGTCAGCAATGAAATCTGACGCGCCACGTTGAAGCCCTGCTCTTTGGTCTGATTTACACAGCCCCAGATCACATCTTCAACTTCTTTCGGGTCGAGCTTCGGGTTGCGCTCAAACAGTGCTTCGATAAGCGCAGCCGACAGGGTCTCCGCACGAACATTGCGGAAGCAGCCGTTTTTGGCACGCCCCATCGGAGTCCGCACGCAATCGACGACGACAACGTCTCTCGGATTAAGGCTCATAGATCTTTCTCCGTTCGGAAATCTCGTTCAGGGTTAGCCAAAGAACTTTTCGCCAGTCTTGGCCATTTCACGCAGCTTCTCGGTCGGATGGTACAGGGGACCAAGATCTGCAAACTTGTCTGCCAGCTCGACGAACTTGTCGACACCCATGTCGTCGATATAACGCAGGGCACCACCACGGAACGGCGGGAAGCCGATACCGAAAATCAGGCCCATATCGGCGTCTGCCGGGTCTTCAACAATGCCGTCTTCCAGGCAGCGAACGGTTTCGAGGCACAGAGGCAGCATCATACGTGCGATGATGTCCTCGTCGCTGAAATCGTTCTTACCCTGAACAACCGGCTCAAGCAGCTTGTAGGTTTCTTCGTCGACAACCTTCTTCTGCTTGCCCTTGCGGTCCAGTTCGTACTTATAGAAGCCCTTATCGTTCTTCTGTCCGTAACGGTTGTTATCGAACATCACGTCAATGGCGGTAGTACCTTCGTGCTTCATGCGGTCCGGGAAGCCGTCAGCCATGACTTCGCCAGCGTGCTTGCCGGTGTCCATGCCAACCACGTCCAGCAGATAGGCAGGGCCCATTGGCCAACCGAACTTCTCCATGACCTTATCGACGTGCTGGAAATCCGCGCCGTCACGTACCAGGTTCACAAAACCACCGAAGTACGGGAACAGCACACGGTTGACCAGGAAGCCTGGGCAATCGTTGACCACAATCGGGGTCTTACCCATGGCCTTGGCGTAGGCCACTGTGGTGGCAATAGCCTTGTCACTGGTCTTCTCACCACGGATAACCTCAACCAGGGGCATCATGTGCACCGGGTTAAAGAAGTGCATGCCGCAGAAATTTTCCGGACGCTTCAGGTTCTTGGCCAGAAGATCGATGGAAATGGTGGAGGTATTGGACGTCAGGATCGCGTCTTCACGAACATTGTCTTCGGTCTCACGCAGAACAGCGTCTTTAACCTTCGGGTTCTCAACAACGGCCTCAACAACCAGATCGACGTTCTTGAAGTCGCCGTAGTTGAGTGTCGGCGTGATGCTGTTCAGAACGTCAGCCATCTTGCTGGCGTCCATTTTACCCTTGTCAACGCGCTTGGAAAGAAGCTTCTTGGCCTCTTTAAGACCCAGAGCGATGCCTTCCTGGGCGATGTCCTTCATGATGATGGGCGTACCCTTCAATGCGGACTGGTAAGCCACACCGCCACCCATGATGCCAGCGCCCAGAACGGCCGCCAGTTTCACGTCATTGGCTTCCTTCTCCCAGGCCTTGGCCTTTTTCTTCAGCTCCTGGTCGTTCAGGAACAGGCCAACCAGGCAGGCTGCCACGTTGGTTTTGGCCATCTTGGCGAAGCCTTTAGCCTCAACCTCGATCGCTTTGTCACGGGTAAGGCCGGCATGCTTCTGCATGACCTTGATCGCCTCGACCGGTGCCGGATAGTTCTTGCCAGCCTGGCCGGCAACGTACGCCTTGGAGATCTCGAAAGCCATCATGCTTTCCATGGCGTTCAGCTTGATCTTGCCCTTCTTTTCTTCACGACGCGCCTGGTAATCCAGCTTGCCGTCGTTGCACTGGTTGATAATGCTGATGGCCGCATCTACCAGCTTCTCACCCTCAAGTACGGCATCAACTGCACCGACTTTAAGGGCTTTGTCGGCACGGTTCTCAGTGCCGCCGCAGATCCATTCAACCGCGTAGTCAACACCGACCAGACGGGACAGACGCACAGTGCCACCGAAACCTGGGAAAATGCCCAGCTTTACTTCCGGAAGACCTACTTTGGCCTTCTTGTCCATCACCCGGTAGTCCGTGGCAAGACACATTTCAAAGCCGCCACCCAACGCCATACCGTTGATCGCCGTTACGGTGGGGAAAGGCAGATCTTCAATCGCGCTGAATACTTCATTGGCCTTGAGGTTGTTGGCAACGAGGTCTTCTTCCGGCCCGGCAAACAGGTCGGTGAATTCCGTAATGTCGGCGCCAACAATAAAGCTGTCCTTGGAACTGGTCACAACCAGGCCTTTCAGGCCCTTCTGCGCTTCCAGTTTGTCAGTCGCGGCGCGGAGCTCTTCAATCGTGAGACGGTTGAACTTGTTCACTGACTCGCCCTGCAAGTCAAAGTTCAACTGAGCGATCCCGCCTTCGATCTCTTTAACCGTGATGGCTTTACCTTCGTAAATCATCAACTGATCTCCAGTCTGTGTTTGGAACTGCTGAAACAGCCGCACAAGCGCTTCGCAAGACGACCGCTGATGCAGCGAGATTTCGGTCACTGTTTTCAATCAATACCCGATCAAGCGATCCAAAAATTCATACAGTCGTTTGAATCGTGGTGTGACACGATGAAAAAAAACGGCTCGTTTGTCAATTTGTTTCTGGAAGAATCAACCCGACCAGCCTCGAAATGGACAGCCGAACGGCATCAGGAGGCGAATGGAATTGTTGTTTATCAAGTATGTAGTTCGAGGTATTGATGCGAAACGGTAGGTTTATCACGTAAATTTTAAATTTGTTTACATTTACTCCCGTAGCGCCCCCTAAAACAACTTGATTGGTCGGCGGAGTTACTTTACCTTCAGCCTAAGACTTTAGTCCACAATAATAAAACAGCCTTAACGGAGACCCATCCGATGAAAGACGCTCGCTTGCGGGTACGTTCCCTGGTAACGGCGCTCGTGCTGTTACTGATCACCTCCTTTACGGTCCGCGCCCAGGAAGGCGACGGCTTTCTTTCGGACCTGCATAACTTCCGGGTCAATAACTACATGGCACTCGACGCCTACTATCGGTTCAGCGCAAGCGGCGATACCGAAACCCTGAACGAGATTGTCGCCAGTATCAATGCCGCCAACGAATCCATGAATTCGGTCGCCGACAGCACCGCCGGCGTACTGTCCGGAGAACAGGTTGAAAGCCTCAACGTGGAGTTCGACAAATTCAAGGATCTGATGCGGAGCAACATCAACGACGTGCGCAACACCGGTTATCCCGACCTGCGCCTGGTGTCCGATATGGCGAACCAGGCGTTATCGATGAACCAGGTGGCTTCAGAGATGTACGCGGTTGCCCGGGAAAGCGCCGAAGTCGCAACTGCCCAGAGAGTTGAAGCCGCACGCTCGGCGGCAGTCACTATGGCACAGATGATGGCCAAGTACTCCGCCCGCACCCATTCCTCGGTATCGCAAACCTTCCAGGGCTCCTCCAACGACATCCCTCTTGACGAGCAGGCAAAGCAGTTTGACGCCTTCCTGTCACAGATCACCAAAGGCGGTGCCCAGGGCCCACTAAAAGCCGCTCTGGACGACCTGACCTCCAAGTGGGAGTTCATTCGGGGCTCCTATATTAACTATAACGACAACAACGTTGCGTTTGTGATCGACCGCTATTCCAAAGGCATTCTCCGGGGCCTGGAAACAACCATTGGCCTGTTGCGCGAAAACGCCTGACGTCCACGCCGGCTGGGGCAGATTGTAGCCCCAGCCAACTCTCCTTTTGTCACCTTTCCAGTCAGTCATTGATACCTGTCAGTGTTGGTTTACACTTATGGGACAAGGTACTGCTTTGGCACACCAAGAGTTTGACCCCATCCGCGAAGGAGCGATGCGATGTCGATCTATAAGAAGATACTGGTGGCAATCGATCTGACCGAAGAGGCCCCCCAGGTACTCAATAAGGCCGTCGAAATAAGCAAAGCCCATGGTGCTGAGTTGATGCTTGTGCACGTAGTGGAGCCTGTTGGCTACGCCTATGGGGGCGACATTCCGATGGACCTGACGGAACTTCAGGATCAACTGGACAAGGCGGCAAAGGAACAGCTTGCCGGGTACGGTGAAAAGTACAACGTTGGCAAAGACAATCAGATAGTGACGGTGGGGCGCCCTGAATCCGAAATCCATCGGCTGTCTGAAGAGCAGAGTGTGGACCTGGTCATCGTGGGAAGCCACGGCCGCAAAGGATTCCAGTTGCTTCTAGGATCAACCGCCAACGGTGTGTTGCATGGCACCGTCTGCGATGTCCTTGCGATCCGCATCCAGTAGCCGGACGATGGCCGCGGCGCCCTAGTCGGCGCCGTCGCCCTTCATTTTTGCTTCCAGTTTTCGAAGCTGACTTTCCAGGGAAAAACTCACACTGGAGGCCATTGAGAAGAAGTTCAGCAATGCCTTCAGGTTACTGTCCCCCTCGCACACCGAATGGATCCGCTGCCATAATGCCTGGTTGACCAACTGCAGGCGTTGATTTCTCTCCACCAGCCCTTTCAGTTCCCAGTCTGGCTCCTTGTGGTTACGTTTCGCCAGGTACTGCTGCAAAAGGTAGTGAGACACACTCCTCATGATGAATTCATCGTTGCTGGCAAACGGCAAGTGATGCACGGCCATCGACTTCAGTTCGGACAACACCGGACACCCGCTTGTCGCCATTTTCAGCCCCAGCAATGACCTCAGGGACTCCTCAAGCGTGGTGTCCTTGGAATAACGCCTGCGGTCGTCTGTAACCTCCACAGTCACCTTCTGGTAGGCGTCCTCTGCCTGAAAGGCATTCACAACCGGAAGCATTTCAACGGCGGCGGGACATCGTGGCGACTCCGATGCTTTCAGCGGGCAGTTGGCGCATTGGCAGTGCTCCAACCTTGTCCAGCTCGGCAGGTTGCCCACCGGCTCAGCTGGCCGGTCCGTTACTTTAAACGTCTCGGAACGCTTGTCTTCAAATTTGAAGTGGTACGTTACATTCATTGATTCGCCTGTTCTTCCAGCTCCATCCAGCGCTCGATGACCTTCTCCAGGTGGGCTTCCTTGTCCCCGAGGTCCGCCAGGGTCGTGGAGACGCTCTCAGCGGGCCCGGAGTAGAATTCCGGATCGGAAATCTGTGCCCGAAGCTTTTCCAGTTCCGCCTCCAGCTCTTCAATCTGGCCCGGAAGTTTTTCCAGTTCAAGCTTCAGTTTGTAGCTGAGTTTTACGGGTTTTGTTTTTTTGGTGTCTGCCACTGCGGGCGTTTCCGGCTTCTTTTCCGGCACTGGGCTCTGGTTCTTTGGCGGCTTAGTGGCCTTTCGGCTTACCCCCTCAGAAGGGAACCGGCCACCCTGCCTCCGCCAATCGGTATACCCACCGACAAACTCCGCGACTCTGCCAGAGCCGTCCAGGAACACCGTATCAGTAGCGACGTTATCGAGGAACTCGCGGTCGTGGCTGATAACGATCACAGTACCGGCAAATTCCACCAGCCGGGATTCAAGTAACTCCAGGGTCTCCACGTCCAGATCATTGGTCGGCTCATCCAGCACCAGGATATTGGCAGGCTTACTGAAGAGCTTGGCAAGAAGAAGACGCGCACGCTCACCCCCGGAAAAGACACGCACAGGGGACCGCGCCCGTTCCGGGCTGAACAAAAATTCCTGCAGATATCCCAGTACGTGCTTGCTCTGGCCGTTAATTTCGATGAACTCCCGCCCCTCGGACAGGTTATCCAGCGCATTGCGTTCAAGATCGAGCTCACCCCGGAGCTGGTCGAAGTAGGCGATCTGCAAATTGGTGCCGAGGCGAATTCGGCCATCTGTGGGCTTCAGGTCTCCCAGCATTAGCCGGACAAGGGTGGTCTTCCCAGTGCCATTTTCACCAACGAGGCCAATCTTATCGCCCCTGAGGACCGTCATGTTCATGTCGCGAATGACCGCGGTACCATCAGGATAGGCAAATCCGGCATCACTGGCTTCCACCACCAGTTTTCCGGAACGGGCGGCGTCTTCCACCGAAAAGCTCGCAGTTCCACCGCGTTCGCGACGTTGCTGGCGTTCTTCACGCATGGCCTTTAGCGCCCTCACCCGGCCCATATTGCGGGTCCTACGAGCCTTAATCCCCTGGCGTATCCACGCCTCTTCCTGTTTTAGCCGCTTGTCGAACAACGCATTCTGGCGATCTTCCTCCTCCAGAGCCTTTTCCTTTAGGTCCAGATAGCGGTCGTACGTAGCGGCAAAACTCACCAGATGCCCGCGGTCCAGTTCCACGATGCGCGTGGCCATGCGGCGTATAAACGCGCGGTCGTGGCTGACAAACAGAATCGCGCCACGGAATTGACCAAGGGCCTCTTCCAGCCAGGCAATGGCGGGCACATCCAGGTGGTTGGTAGGCTCATCCAGTAACAGGATATCCGGCTCGGTCACCAGGGCACGCGCCAACAGGACGCGTCGCTGCCAACCGCCGGAGAGCGTGTTCAGACGCTGCTCCGGGTCGATGCCGTATTGCTCGAGGATGGCGCCGACTTTCTGGTCCAGACGCCAGCCATCCAGCGCCTCAAGGCGCTCCTGTACTTTCATCAGCCGATCCAGGCTGGCTTCATCCGCAGTCTGGGACAACCGATGAAATTCCGCGAGCAATTCCCCGGTCTCCGGGAAAGCACCGGAAACGGCCTCATACGCGGTTCGAGTATCATTGATGGGGAGATTCTGGGGCAGCACTGACAACACCGCACCGTCGTCCAGCCGGACAACACCGCCGTCCGCCGTTACCTCACCGCTGACGATCTTCAGTAGTGTGGATTTTCCCTCGCCATTCCTGCCAAGAAGACACACACGTTCACCTGCCTCGATGGTCATAGAGGCTTGGTCGAGCAATGGCTGCATGCCAAAAGCAAGGGATACGGCATCCAGCGTTAACAATGGCACGTTACTGATTCTCCGTTGTGGCAGTCGTTTGCAGAGTAATCGGATCACCGACCCGGATGGTCCCGTCCGATTCATGAATGGCGTTCATTCCGAAAATGACGCCGTCAGAGGTTCGCCGATAGGTTCCAAGCATCCTTAAAGGCTGCAGATCTACGGACTTTACACCTTGGTCCGGGTCCACGGTGGTCATAACACAGCGGGAACAGGGCTTTACCAGCGTGAATGCCGTTTCCCCGATGCGTGCAGATGTCCAGTTGTCCTCATCCCAGGCCCCCGCGCCCTCAACAACAATGTTTGGCCGGAACCTTCGCATATCGATGGCCGAATCAAGGCGCGAGTTCAGCTCTTCAAGGGACGCAAGATTGGTGATCAGGAATGGAAAACCATCGGCAAAGCTGACCCGACGATACTCGGTAACCCGGCTCGCATCAACGCGGCGGAAGGTTTCCTCGGGCATATACACAAAGCGAAATGTCTGGCCACAGTAGCGGGACAGCGCAGCAGATGCCTTGTCCTCTCCGTACACTGCTTTCGCCCAGTCCCGCCAGACCCTGACACGACACTCCTCAGTGTCCGGCAACAATGGAAACTCGCCCTCCCCCGGTATATCGACAAAGACCTGACCTGAGTCCAACCGGGTTTTGATCATGGCGAGTTCCGGATTGCTTCGCTGGGTAACGAACTCGCGCTCGGAATCAACGATCATCCAGCGACGGTCATCGGCCGGACCGAACTCGTCCAGAAGGAATGAAGAAACCTGGATTCCGGCCAGGGATTTGACCGGATAGACATACAAAGAATGTACCTGCATGGGCGCTCCCGAAACACTGACGACAAGGCATCCAATATGACCTGGCAGTATAACCGAGAACAGGGTGTGAAGACCGTGGCTTGCAGGCTAAAAATGAAAAACCCGGCCTTTCCTTTCGAAAAGACCGGGTTTTTGGAATCTGGAGCGGGAAACGAGATTCGAACTCGCGACCCCAACCTTGGCAAGGTTGTGCTCTACCAACTGAGCTATTCCCGCTTGATCAACGGACGCGTATTCTACGGATTCATCCTGGTTCGTCAACTCTTTTTTCAGGACCTTTTTCATCCCCATATTCAGACCGGTACGATCTCCTGTTCGCCTAACGCCAACCCGATCACGCGCGCAACGGTCTCAGACAGTGCAGCGTAATCCACACGCTGATCGTTGAGTAAAGAATCGTATCCCATACCCAGAGTGACATTCACCAGCAGCGTTGCGTCTCTCTCCGGTGATGGCGAGTCCAGCCGCTTCAGTATCTGCCGCAGGCCTGCGGTCCAGGCTTCACGATAGCTTCTTGCCAGGCCCGCAAGACGGTCATCCCTTAGCGCTTCCATAAGGAACACCTGCTCCGCCAGCATCTGCTGCCTTCGCTTTGTAAACTGCTCATGGAGATAGGCCGTCGATATTACCGACAAACGCGCAGCCAATTCTTTGCGTTGGGGACCATTGCGCCGAAGGGTTTCTGCAGGGGTGGTATCCAGCACCAGATTGATGGTGTCATAAAAGCCATCAAGATTGTCCCGGGCTTTTTCAGCGAAAAGCATGAATGAGTCACTGATCAATTCATGAATATCGCGAAAGTAATAGGTGGTGGCGGCCAGAGGCACTTTCGCTTCCCTCGCAACAGCTCGATGCTTGATGCCTCGCAAACCGTCACGAGCTGCAATTCGAAGGGTCGCCTCCAGGATTTTAAGACGCCGTAGCTCGCTTTTTACACGTAAGGTCTTGCGCCCCCTGTAGCGAATCGACTGCCGAAGTAATCGGTTCTCCGGCAGTTCACTGTTCGCCTGGAGTGCGGGGTTCTGTAACTGCCCCATGGCTGGTTTTCCTTGTTTCGATCGCCGGCCGCCTGCAATGGCCCTGAGACCTGTGCAGCGAAGCCTGATTCTTGTTAGTTTTTGTAAATTCTGCCGCATAAGGCGCCATGAAACCTTGATGGGCTTGGCAGTTCCAGCCTGTTGAACGGATTTGAAGGCATTTATTGGCCGAAGCGCTTACCGTTGGTCAGGTAGGCTTGCTCCTCCGGGCTTGAGGAGCGTTTCAGTGCCTGGTTGCGGTGTGGAAAACGGCCAAATTGGTGGATGATATCCCGATGGTCACGGGCGGATTGTAGAAAACTCTCCATAAAATCTCCGACAATGCCATCGGTGGCGGCGGCCAATTGCGAGTAACACTCCACAGACAGATCCTGATCCTCACGTTTTTCCGAGTGCTGCAGCGGCATATAGAGGAAGCCCCGCTTTACCGGGGGCAATTCCATGTCCTGTCCATCACGCATCGCTGCCTTACAGAGCTTTACAGACAACCGGTCATTGGAAAACGCCAGCGCTCCGCCCCGATGTATATTCCGTGTGAACTGATCCAGCAGGATGATCTCTGCAAGAGCCCCACCGGCCGTCTTGCGCCAGTGCCGCAGACCGTCCTCTGACGCAAAAAGGACCATCGACAGGAAGCGTCGCCGGATTTCCTGGTCGAAGGCACGCGTGGAACGGAACCAGCGATTCCTGTGAAAGCTGTCCGGCAGGCCGTGCTCATCAAGTTCACCAAACCAGAAATCCAGAATCTCTTTCCAATCGAACATATACCCATCCTATCGTCATCGAGCAGCACAGTGGCAGGCCTGCGGCTGCTACACTTTAGATTACTATCCCAGCTTTTATTCATACCAGGAGATACTATGAACGGAGAAGCTCCCCGAATAATCCTACTTGCCCATGGAAGCAGCGATGAGCGCTGGTGCCGGACGTTCGAAGCATTGGCAACCCCGACACTTGAATCTGTACCCGGGTCCCGCATTGCCTATATGGAACTGGCAGAGCCCTCCCTAGATACGGTTATCAGCGAGGGAGCAAGTGAAGGCGTCCGACAGTATACCGTCGTGCCGCTGTTCCTGGCGGCGGGCCGTCATCTCAGAAAAGACGTTCCCGCGATGATCGAGGGGCTACAAAGCCAACACGAGGTCAGCATTACGCTTGCACCACCCATCGGTGAGAACCCCGAACTGGGGAAAGCCATTCGTGACGTTGTGATCCACGAACTCGACAGCCACAAACAGCCGGCATAACCCATCACCGACAACTATCAATAGCCGACCATTAACCGACCCAGGAGCGAGCAGCAATGGATAATCGGATTCTGATCACCGGAGGCACCGGATTCATCGGCCAATCATTGTGCCAACAACTGATCAGCAAAGGCTACGCCCCAACCGTCTTCAGCAGACAGTCCACGGCAAACGTTCAGGCTCTTTGTGGACGTGTAGAGGCGTTGGGAGATCTCGAGCTCCTACGAGGCCACCCGGGGTTCGGTGCGGTTATCAACCTGGCTGGCGAAGGCATCGCCGATAAACGGTGGTCCGATCGCCGCAAACAGGAACTGCGGGACAGCCGTATCGGCCTTACTAGCCTCCTGGCGAACGTGATAAGGAGCTGGGAATCACTCCCGCGCGTGCTGGTGTCCGGTTCTGCGGTGGGTTTCTACGGCGACCAGGGCCGTGAACGCGTGACTGAGCAAACGTTGCCCCATGACGAATTCACTCATCGCATGTGCCGTGACTGGGAACAGGAAGCTCTGAGCCTGGAGGCTGACGGCGTTCGCGTATGCCTGTCGCGGACGGGGGTTGTTGCTGGCCCGGGTGGCGGTTTCCTGCAGCGCATGCTTCTACCCTTCCGCCTGGGTCTTGGGGGACGACTTGGCGATGGCGAACAGCTCATGCCATGGGTTCACCGGGACGACGTGGTCGCAGCGCTTGTCTGGATGCTCGAATCCGACAAGGCCAACGGCCCCTACAACGTCGTGAGCCCCAACCCGGTCACCAACCGGCAGTTTACAAAGTGTCTTGCCCGCGTTTTGGGCCGGCCGGCCATTTTCCCGGCACCAAGTCCGGTCCTCAAGTTGGCGCTGGGCGAAATGTCCCGGTTGTTACTGACCGGCCAAATGGCCATACCCGAAAGACTCGAAGCCGAAGGGTTCCATTTCCAGTATCCTGAATTGGGCCCAGCCCTGGCGGATTCGGTAAGGTACTGAGGCGGTCCTCGGAAAGGTTCAGGGCAGCTTCCTCGACCAACCTGCTGTGCTCGCGAAAGCTATTATTTTTTTAAAAACCGTTTGACAGCTCGTATCGCCTTACTTAATATACGCGCCACCTCGACGAGGCAAGCTTTTGAAGCGATGCGTCCCCTTCGTCTAGTGGCCTAGGACTCCGCCCTTTCACGGCGGCAACAGGGGTTCGAACCCCCTAGGGGACGCCATTTTTTCAGCTTCTTTTTCTTTGCAGGTCCACCCTGAACTCCCACCTGATCAGTCCCGCATGCGCAGGCGTTCAACGCCCCCGAACACTGCCCGCTCCCAAGACATTAACAAATCCTGAACAGTGACACATTTCTCCCGATTTTTCCTGTATTTGCGAGGCATTTGCAAGAAACTGCTGCTATAGTCCTGAGAACACCGTCTGACCATGCTCATTGAAACCTGCCAGGGTGGCCGAAGTATAGGACATGCAAAAACTGTTGACTCGCCTGCAACGATTTCGAACCGGGTCTCCCCTGTCCTTCAGGCTGCTCGCATACATCCTGTTGTTCAGCTCGTTGTTCACGCTCATCTCTTCAGCTATCCAGATATACTCGGATTACCGGAAGGACCTGTCGCAGATCGACAGGCGCATGATGGTTGTCGAAACCGGCTATACTTCCAGTCTGGCCCGCAGCCTATGGGCGCTGGATCAGAAACTCCTACAGACCCAGCTCGAAGGCATACTCAGCCTGCCAGACATCGTTCACCTACGCCTCAAAATTGAACCGGATTCCGAACTGGTCATGGGCGAAATCCCTCGCAACGCCCAGACAATCAGCCATACGTTCAAGCTCACCCACCAGGGTGATGAAATGTTCAGTTTGGGTCAGTTGACCATCACCGCCGATCTGAAGCGGGTGTTCTCGGACATGCGCCAAAAAGTCGTAGTGGTGCTGACCACCCAGTTCCTGAAGACCTTTTTCGTTTCGATCCTGATCATCTGGATTTTCCAGCACTTCATTGCGCGGCACCTGACCACCATGGCCAACTACGCCCGCAATTTCTCACTCAACAACCTGTCAGACCCGCTTGAACTGGACCGACCGGACACCCAACTGAATCGAAATGACGAACTGGCCCAGGTCACCGTTGCCATCAACCAGATGCGGGAACGTCTCAACGATGACCTCGAACGACAGGAGCGCGATGCCCAGGAAATCCGAAAATTCTCCAAGGCGATTGAGCAAAGCCCGTCATCGGTGCTGATTTGTGATCGCCAGTGGCGTATCGAATACGCCAACCAGAAATTCAGCCAGCTC
Source organism: Marinobacter sp. G5_S1_61_S3 (assembly GCF_054968585.1). Classification (NCBI taxonomy): domain Bacteria; kingdom Pseudomonadati; phylum Pseudomonadota; class Gammaproteobacteria; order Pseudomonadales; family Marinobacteraceae; genus Marinobacter; species Marinobacter sp. G5_S1_61_S3. The sequence continues at coordinate 148,444 of NZ_JBQKUK010000008.1, forward strand.
ACCGGCTACGACGCTGCCACCATCGCCGGAAAACACCCGGGCGTGCTATCCGAGGATGCACAGGCCCATCGAGAAAACCGCCAACTGTGGCAATCCATCCGACTTCAGGTCCAACGCGTGGGGGTCTGGCAGGGGGAAATCAACAGCGTTCGCAAGAACGGTGAGCGCTTCTGGGAACAACTGATCGTAACCCCCATCAAGAATTCCAAGGGCGAAGCCACCGGCTACCTAATTCTTGGCGAAGATATCAGCATTCGCAAGCGCTACGAGCAACAACTGCTCAGACAGGCTAACTACGACATCCTGACCGGGCTTCCCAACCGGATGCTCGCCCTGGATCGCCTGAAACTGGCCCTGGCCCAGGCAAGACGCGAAAGCTCCCTGGTTGGCGTGATGTTTCTCGACCTGGACAACTTCAAGCACATTAACGATACCCTTGGGCACGACGCCGGTGACAACCTCCTGATAGAGGCCGCACGACGGATTTCCAGCTGCCTTCGGGGTACCAGCACTGTCGCCAGGCTTGGCGGTGATGAGTTTCTGGTGATATTGCCCGGCCTGACGGGCCCCGAGGCGACGTCACAGGTGGCAGAGCGTATCCTCAAGACCTTTGCCCCTCCTTACCTGCTGAATGGCCAGGAAGTGTTCGTAACCACCAGTATCGGTATCTCCGTTTTCCCGAACGACTCCGATAACAGCGGCACCCTGCTTCAACACGCCGATGCCGCCATGTACCAGGCCAAACACAAGGGTAAAAGTGCCTATGCTCTCTTTGCTCCGGAAATGACGGAAGTCTCCCATGAACGGCTGCAGATGGAATCGCTGATGCGCCGGGCCCTGGAGCAAAAAGAGTTTGAGCTCTACTACCAGCCCATTGTTCGCACTGAGTCCGGACAACTGTGCTCTGCCGAAGCCCTGCTGCGCTGGAATAACCCCGGTATGGGTATGGTCATGCCCGACCGGTTTATACCCCTGGCGGAAGAAACCGGCCTGATAACGCCGATTGGTGAATGGGTGTTACGGGAAGCCTGCCTGGCGGCCATACGCTGGAAAGAGTCCACTGGTACGGACATCGGCATTTCAGTCAACGTATCTCCCAGGCAATTCAGGGATCCGGGCTTTGTCGACACCGTCATGAATGCTCTCAAAGCCAGCGGTTTGCCCCCCCAGCAACTGGAACTGGAAATCACTGAGCGGCTGATCCTTGATAACACCATAGAAACCGCCGATATCCTGCGGCAACTCGATCAATCCGGCATTCGCCTGTCAGTTGATGACTTCGGTACCGGCTATTCCGCGCTCAGCTACCTCAAGAGCTACCCTTTCGATACTCTGAAAATCGACAAATCCTTTGTTCAGGACGTGATGAAGGAGCGGGAGGACGCCTCGCTGGTGAAGGCCATCATCAACATGGCCCACAGTCTTGGCTTGAGTGTAATTGCAGAAGGCGTGGAAGAAGAAGCCCAGACACACTTCCTGCAACAGGAAGGCTGTGATTATTCACAAGGCTATTTCTACAGCAGGCCGATGCCCGAAAACGAGTTTCAGGAGTGGCTAAAGACCAACCATCGCGCCCTTTGATGCAGCACCGACTGCCTGGCGCTGCCCCGACGGTCGGATCGTTTCAGCGTTTCTTGCTCTTCATTCGCGCTTTCTTCCGTACCGGCCGCCCTTTCTTCAGGTCATTGTCCTGTTTGACCTTCTGACGCGGCGTAAGCCGGCTAACCTTATTAGCGAACGGGTTTTCACTGGAACGGAACTCGAAGCGAATGGGAGAACCATTGACCTTCAGCACTTTACGGAAGGTATTCTCCAGATAGCGTTTGTAAGCCCCTGGCAACGCGTCAGTCTGATTGCCATGCACCACAATCACTGGAGGGTTGGACCCACCCTGGTGGGCGTACCGCAGCTTTATTCGACGCCCCTGCACAAGCGGCGGCTGATGTTGGGCGGTAGCATCCTGGAGGATGGCCGTCAGGCGATTGGTCGGCCACTTGGCCATCGCTGACTCATAGCAGGCGTGAACCGAATCGTACATGACGCCCACACCGGAGCCGTGAAGGGCAGATATGTAGTGCTTGTCAGCATAATCAAGAAAGTCCAGGCGGCGCTGAACCTGCTCTTTTACCTTGGCCCGGTCGTCCGGGTCCATGCCGTCCCATTTGTTGACCGCAATCACCAGGGAACGGCCGGCATCCAGAACAAAGCCAATCAGATGAAGATCCTGGTCCACCAGACCTTCCCGGGCGTCGATAACCAGGATGACCACATGGGCGTCATCGATAGCCTGGAGGGTCTTGATGATGGAAAACTTCTCCACCACCTCACTGACATTCTTGCGCCGGCGCACACCGGCCGTATCGATCAGTGTGTACTGGTTATCCATGCGTTCAAACGGGATGTAAACGCTATCCCGGGTGGTGCCGGGCATGTCATAGACGATCACCCGGTCCTCTCCGAGCATGCGGTTGACCAATGTTGACTTGCCCACGTTCGGTCGCCCGACAATACCAATGCGTATGCCCGGATAACGATCGGCACGGTCCTGCCCTTCGCGCTCTTCCTCGGACGGCAGCAACTCTTCCAGCATGGAGCGAATGCCCCGGTTGTGAGAGGCAGCAATCAGATAGGTAGACTCAAAGCCCAGGCCGTAGAAATCGGAAGCGGCGATGTCGGGGTCCTGGCCATCCGTCTTGTTGACCACCAGATGCGCCCGCTTGCCGGTTTTCCGAAGATGGGCAGCAATCAGTTCGTCGCCGCCATTGAGGCCGGCCTTGCCATCTACCAGAAACAGGACAATGTCAGCTTCCTCGACAGCCTGCATGGACTGGCGGGCCATTTCAGCGTCCAGGCCTTCCTCACCCCCGGTCAGGCCACCGGTATCAATCACGATAAAGCGCTGCCCTTCGTAATTGCCCTCACCGTATTTACGATCACGGGTTAAGCCGGGGAAATCCGCTACAAGCGCATCCCGGGACCGCGTCATTTGATTAAACAGTGTCGATTTGCCCACGTTGGGGCGCCCGACAAGAGCAATTACAGGGGTCATAGTCTTTCGCTACACATTAAACAGGGCCCGCGCTTCACAGCGATAGGGCCGGAAAGGAGCACTCAGTCGAGCGTCCGGAGTTTCAATACCGACAGTTTACCGCTATTGCCATACACAAGAAGGTTACCGTTCTGCAGGCGCTGGAAAGGCACCCGCAGGCCCTCGTCGTCAAATTCAAGCTGACCCACCAGGCTGCCGTCTTCCAACGACAACATATGAATATACCCCTCGAAATCACCAATCAACAGGTAATCCTCATAGACAACCGGCTGCGTTGGCTGCCGCCAGGATAACCGGTCCTGAACCCACAGCTCGCGACGGTCGGAACCGCGGTAGGCCGTGATATCGCCGTTGGCACCCGCGACAAAAATATTACCGTTGCCGATCATTGGTGACTGCAGGCTGGAGGCGGGACGACTCCAGATTTCCTGTCCGGTTTGCAGGTCAACCAGCGCAAGCTTGCCCTGATAGCCCACAATCATCGCTGCGCTCTCTAGAATCAGCGGCTCACCGGCCACATCAACAAGCCGTTCAAGCTCGGTACGGCCCTGCGGCTGGCCGACTTCATACTGCCAAACGGGCTGGCCGGTCTCAGTGGAGATCGCCATGAGCTTGCCGTTGGCCAGTGAAGCCAGCACAAGGTCTGCCCCGACAAGCGGCGACGCCGCTGCACGTATTGACAGGACCGGGACATCACTGTCGTATTGCCATGCCTGCTCCCCGGAGGCGGTATCAAACGCCAGCACCTTGCCATCAATGGTCTGTGTCACCACCAGGCGTCCGTTGGACTGGGGGGACGCCAACACTTCGTTGGGCAAAGGCTGCCGCCAAAGCTCAGAACCATCTTCGCGCGACAGTGCCATCAGCTCAGCATCACGGGTGACCAGGTACAGGTTTCCCTGATCGCCACCAACGCCGGCACTGATTTCCTCGTCAAGATCCCGGAACCAGAATACCTCGCCGTTTTCGGAGCCGACGGCATAAACCTCGCCATCGGCTGATGCCGCATACAAACGGTCTCCGGTGTTCAGAGGGGCGAGGTACAGGAAGTTGTCATCATGCCCGTCCCCAACACCCATACTCCAGACAGGCTCAAGCCCGACACTGGATGAAATCTCCGGAACCGGTGCAGGTTGCTCAAAGGTGTCACTGGTACTACATCCTGCAAGGACAGCCAGTGTCAGCATACCCGCAAGCGAAAGGAGTCTGGTATGCCCGTTAACCAACCAGGGCATCAGGCTCCCTCCTCAACACCAAGGTCGGATAGCTTGAGCTCAAGAATGCCGCTACGACCCTGCTGGTTCATTTCACGGGCCGCCAGATACGCTTCTCGAGCCCCCTCACGATTACCCTGGGCTAGCAGGATATCGCCTTTAAGCTCGGTAAAAATAGCGCCGAAACTGCCGGTATTGTCCGTACCCTCAATGGTTGCCAAAGCATCTTCGTACTGTTTCGCCGAGAACTGGGCGCGGGCCAGGCGGTTGCGAATAACCAGCGCCAACGCTCCGCTTTCGCCGGCTTTTTCCTGTGCCCAGGTCAGGGACTCGATCGCCCCTTCCGGATCGCCCTGGTCCATAACCTGCTGGCGAGCAAGCATCAACATGCCATAGATAGCGAAAGCGCTGTCGCTGTATTCTTCTCGCAAGTTCTCGGCCACGTAAGCAACGGTATCTGCGCGATTTTCATCGCTCTCATCGCTGTAGGCATTGATCAGCTCGGCAAACTGGGAAGCCGCTTCCGTACGCTGCTGCATTTGATGGTTCTGCCAGGCCTGCCACCCGAAAACAATAGCCAGCGCCGCACCGACACCGATCAGAAGCGAGCTGCCATTCTTTTTCCACCAGTCCTTGATTGCCTGGACCGTTTCTTCCTCAGTACGCATTTCAGCCATGATGACTCCTGCAATAGATGTTTATTATGCTGTAGCTCGTCGGCGCGCCATCAGCGGCCAAGCAATTCTTTCAGTGCCACTGCCAGGTCGCCCTGGGCAACGTCTTGCTGCGCCTCATCCGAACGTAACGGCTTAAGGCCGGCGGTCCCGCTGGCAACCTCATTCTCACCCAGAATGACTGCGTAACGGGCGCCACTGCGATCAGCCTTCTTCATCTGACTCTTGAAACTACCGCCACCGCAGTGCCCCATCACCGTCACACCCGGCAAGGCATCGCGAAGGGATTCACACAACGCCAATGCTGGGGCCACGGTGGATTCACCCATAGCCGCAACATACACGTCTGCATTGCCATTGGCACTGTCTGGCACAAGATTGAGCGTTTCCAGCAGCAAAATCAGTCGTTCGAGCCCCATGGCGAAACCGACCGCCACCGTTGGCTTGCCTCCCAACTGCTCCACCAGCCCATCGTAGCGACCACCGGCGCAGATCGTCCCCTGGGAGCCCAGGCTGTCGGTAATCCACTCGAATACGGTTTTGCCATAATAATCGAGCCCGCGAACCAGCTTTGGATTCACCGTATACTCAATGCCAGCCGCGTCCAGCAACGAACGCAATTGGCGGAAATGATCCCGTGATTCATCATCGAGGTAGTCATCCAGGCGAGGCGCGTCCACCAGAAGCTTCTGTGTGACCGGGTTCTTGCTGTCCAGAATGCGTAGCGGGTTCGAGCCAAGACGCCTTTGGCTGTCTTCGTCCAATTGATCCCGGTAGTCCGAGAGGTACGCGACCAGCGCCTCGCGGTATTCCCGACGGGCAGCAGACGTACCTATGGAATTGATTTCCAGGCGGGTGTGTTCACTCAGTCCTAGCGCGCGCCAGAGCCTGGCCGTCAACACGAGGAGCTCAGCATCAATATCCGGGCCGGTCATGCCAAAACATTCCACGCCGATCTGGTGGAACTGACGGTAACGGCCTTTTTGGGGGCGCTCATGACGAAACATGGGGCCGGTGTACCAAAGCCGGCGGGTCTGATTAAAAAGCAGACCGTGTTCTTCGGCGGCACGCACACAGCCGGCCGTACCTTCGGGGCGCAGGGTCAGGCTGTCACCGTTGCGATCCTCAAAGGTGTACATCTCTTTCTCAACGATATCTGTCACTTCGCCAATAGAGCGCTTGAACAGGTCCGTCTGCTCAACCACCGGCATGCGAATTTCCTGATAACCGTACTGGGAAAGCACTTTCCTGACCGTGTCTTCCACAAACTGCCACACCGGCGTCTGCTCTGGCAGGATATCGTTCATCCCGCGGATTGCCTGGATCTTAGCCAAGTTACTACCTTATCTGTGTCGGTGATTTGACGATCTGCTCTCAGTCGGCCGAGCGGGTAATGATCGCTTCTTCCTTTTCCTTGCGACGCGCCACTTCCTCACGGATCAGCCGTTCCAGGTCGTCGGTCAGGTTGGCATTGTCGAGCTTCTGATTAGGCTTGCCCGACGCGTAGAACAGGTTCTTGGGGCTGCCGCCGGTCAAGCCCAGGTCAGCAACCTTTGCCTCGCCCGGCCCGTTTACAATACAGCCAATGATGGCAACATCCAGGGACTCGTTGACATCTTCCAGACGAGCCTCAAGGTCATTCATGGTCTGGATGACATCGAAATTCTGGCGTGAGCAGCTTGGGCACGCGACGAAGTTGATACCCCGGCTGCGCAGGCGCAAGCTTTTGAGAATATCGTAGCCGACCTTGATTTCCTGCACCGGGTCTGCCGCGAGCGATACTCTGATGGTATCCCCAATGCCGTCCATCAGCAGCATGCCCAGGCCAACAGAGGACTTCACTGTCCCGGAGCGAAAGCCACCAGCCTCGGTAATACCCAGATGCAGGGGTTGTTCTATCTGTGCAGCAATCTGACGATATGCCGCCACCGTCATGAAGACCTCTGAGGCCTTCAGGCTCACCTTGAAGTCCTGAAAATCATGACGGTCGAGAATGTCGATATGGCGCATGGCCGACTCAACCAGAGCCTCGGGTGTCGGTTCCCCGTACTTACGTTGCAGTGCCTTTTCCAGCGAGCCCGCGTTGACGCCAATACGAATCGGGATATTGCCATCCCGCGCGGCGCTGATCACGGCGCTGACACGGTCATCCCGACCGATATTACCCGGGTTGATACGAAGACAATCAACACCCAGTTCCGCCACCCGCAGAGCAATTCGGTGATCGAAATGGATGTCAGCCACCAATGGTACCGACACCATTGAGCGAATCTTGCCGAACGCTTCCGCAGCATCCATTGTAGGCACGGATACCCGCACAATGTCCGCTCCAGCTTCCTGCAGGGCGCGGATCTGGCCAACGGTTGCATCCACGTCACAGGTGTTGGTGTTGGTCATGCTCTGGACAGCAATAGGCGCATCGCCACCCACGGGAACATCGCCTACCATTATCTGGCGTGATTTGCGTCTTTTGATCGGAGATTCGTGATTCATATAGCCTGCTAACCGCAAAAGAGGGTTCGAAACGTTCAGATATCCAGCGAGAATTCTGCTCGGTTGTTGACGACCCGATAACCGGAAAGGTCAATCGGTTGGCCATCAAATCTTATAGATTCGATGGCATCGACTGCGCCGACAACAACGTCGATGGGCAGCCTGCCTGATACATTAATCCTGTCACCATCCCGTTGCAGGGATCCCACCAGGCGATTGCCCGCCGAATCGGTTACCTGAACCCAGCACTCATCGCTGAATGTCATTTCCAGGCGAGCGCTGCCGACGGCAGCCGTTGGCTGGGCGCTCTCCTGAAACGCTGGCTCCGGCTCACTGGTCACCACCGGAACCTGGCTCTCATCAATCTCATCGACAGCAGGTTGCGCAGCGGGAGCGGAATCGTCTTCAACCGTCGGGGCCGGAGAGCCAGAGACCTGCTCATTCACCTGAGGGTCCTCAGGCAGCTCTGCCAACTCGCTATTGTCCTCAACGATCGACGCTTCATCAACCGGCGCGGATAGCCTATCGGCCTCTTCCTCGGTTTCAGGCTCGGCTAACTCGGTATCGACAGTGTCGTCCACCGACACCGTCTCTTCGGACGGTTCAGGCTGCGCGGGAGCAGCCGTTTCCGAGGACACAGCCGGTTCCGTCGTGTCGCCTGTTATACCGTCCAATTCGCCCATAAAGCGCAATGCGAGAAAGGCAATTACTGCTATGGCCAGCAGGAGAAGCAGAAACTTTGCAACGCGTCGCTTGCGACGCCTGCGACGCTCGATATCAATCAGCGGATTCGCTTCTTCTGCCTGCACTTTTTGCTGTCGTAGCGGTTCGAGCTCCTCATCCAGCGTCGCGATCACCGCATCCGGATCAAGGTCAACCTGTCGTGCGTAGGTTCTGACATAGCCTTTAAGGAACAGTTCACTGTCGATCTGTTCATAATGCCCGTCCTCTATCGCCTGTATTATCGCCGGGCGAAGGTGCTGGGCATCGGCCACGGCGGAAACACTGAGCCCCTTCTGCTCACGCGCACGTTTGAGCAACTGGCCCGTAGGCTCACTCAGGCCCGACGGTTGTTGTGCGTCATCACTGTCCATTGGATGTCATCACCCTGTATTGTTGGTATTCGACAGAGTTTGGAAAATTGTTCTTCAGTTGGAGCGCAAGACTCGATTCCCGGTTCCTGTCGCCCTGATGCCGGGCAATGCGGATGCCGGTAAAAAGACTTTCAGGAGAATGGCGGAGATTCTGGTTCCGTTGCATCAACGTCATCAGGCGGCTGTAGTGACGAGAGGCGGCCTGGAGCTCTCCGGATTCGACCAACGTCCGTGACAGCGCAAGCAGTGACTTTGCATCACCACGGGATAATTCAACGGCGCGCCGGTACGCCGTCGTGGCGCCCTCAAGGTTGCCAATTCTCTCTTCCGTCAATCCTAGGTTAAAAAACACGGATGCCCTGTCGTTGTAGGACGTATCCCTCGACGCGGCCAGAAACTGTTCACGGGAGTCCTCGAATCGGCCCGCACCGTACAGGAAGGCACCGTAATAAACCCGCCCGCGGGTATAGCCCTGATCACTATCGAGTGACTCCCGGAACGACCGCTCAGCCAGTTCCGGTTCGCCCTCGGCGTTATAGATCAGCCCCATGGCTGCCAGCGCCCCGGGGTCATCGGGAGACAATTCTAGTGCTCGTTCAAGGTGATGCCGGGCCCTTTCGAGATTATCCTGGCCGATGTAGGCGGTACCCAACTGGACATAATTCCTGACGGCCTTGTCGCGATCTGCCTCGCGGGCAAACCGGCTATCGGTATTGGTCACACACCCTGCGACAAACATCGCCAGCAATACCACGACAAGCGCGGCTCGCATCCTTTTCACTGGAATAAATGTCACAGTCGGCAATTCCTCTTGAATTGGAAGGTGCATATCGGCACCGGGTTTACGGACTGACCTGCTGCACCTGGATATAACGCTGACTACGCTTGGTGCGGTCTTCCACCATCCCTACCAGCTGACCACAGGCTGCATCGATATCATCACCGCGAGTGGTTCTCACCGTGGCGATAAAGCCGGCCTCGTTCAGGACTGCCTGGAAACGGCGGGTCGCGTTGTTACTGGGACGGCGAAAATCGCTCTCGGGAAACGGATTGAACGGGATCAGGTTAATCTTGCACGGCAGGCCGCGAAGAACAACAGCGAGTTCCCTGGCGTGCTCAGGCTGATCATTAACGCCTTCGATGACCGTGTACTCAATGGTTGCCTTCCGCTTGTCAGGCAGACGTGCAAGATAACGACGCGTCGCTGCCAGCAACTCCGCAATAGGGTACTTTTTATTCAACGGCACCAACTGGTTACGCAACTCATCATTGGGCGCATGGAGCGAAATGGCCAGTGAAACATCGGTAACTTCACCCAATTTGTCCAGTGCCGGAACCACCCCAGAGGTGCTGACGGTGACACGTCGCTTGGAAATGCCGTACGCCAGGTCCTCCATCATCAGGTTCATGGCATCGACAACGTTGTCGAAGTTCAGCAACGGCTCACCCATCCCCATCATTACCACATTGGTAATCGGGCGGTCCGGGCCGGGTTCAAACGGCATGAACGCCTTACGCGCAACCCAGACCTGCCCGATGATTTCGGCAGCGGTAAGATTGCGGTTAAATCCACGCTTGCCCGTCGAACAAAACGTGCAATCGAGGCTGCAGCCAATCTGCGACGATACGCACAGCGTGCCGCGCTCGCCGTCAGGTATGAGCACGGTTTCAACACTGTTGCCGTTGTCCATGCGCATGACCCATTTGCGAGTACCGTCTTTGGAGGACTCGTCGTACACCACCTCCGGCCCACGAATTTCCGCAACGGCCTTCAGCTTTTCCCGCAGCACCCGACTCATATTGGTCATTTGATCGAAGTCATCGGCCCCGCGCTGGTGAATCCATTGCAGCACCTGTGTTGCGCGGAAACGTTTCTCCCCCAGGGACTCAAAAAAGGCCTCCATTTTGGCCTTGGGCATTCCCAGAAGGTTGGTTTTCTCAGCAACAGCTGTCATTTCATAACCTCAATCAAATAACCAATACGGGCCGGACGTATGTCCGGCCCGATACAGCCTGATCAGCCGCGCGGGCAGATCTCACTGTCATTAAAGAAATACGCAATTTCGCGCTCAGCTGACGCGGCGGAATCTGAACCATGAACAGCGTTTGCATCAATTGAAGATGCAAAGTCGGCACGAATGGTGCCTGCTTCCGCTTCCTTGGGGTTAGTTGCTCCCATCAGGTCACGATTCTTCAGGATAGCACCATTGCCTTCCAGAACCTGAACAACCACAGGGCCGGAGGTCATGAACGCAACCAGATCATTGAAAAACGGGCGCTCCTTGTGCTCGGCGTAGAACCCTTCTGCCTGCTCCTGGGTCAGGTGCATCATTTTCGCAGCGACGATGGTCAGGTCCGCTTTTTCGAAGCGTGTGTAGATTTCGCCGATCACATTTTTTGCGACTGCATCGGGCTTGATAATCGAGAGCGTGCGCTCATTTGACATGATCTATCTCCATTCAGGTTCAGAAAAATTTCAGGGTTGGGATTATACGCAGTCCGGAGGCAACTGCCTACCGCACTGAACGGAGACGGGTAACAACGTCAACGATTTGCGCCGCTGCGAAGTCTGCCTCCTCTTCCGTCGAAAAGCGTCCAAAGGAAAACCGGAGAGCTCGATGCGCCTGCTCATCATCCAGCCCAATGCCCTTGAGTACAAACGAAGGCTCAATAGTGGCCGAAGAACAGGCCGAACCAGACGAAACCGCCAATTCACGCAATCCCAGCATCAGGGATTCCGCATCGACACCGGCAAACGAGAGGTTGATGATACCCGGCACCCGATGTTCGGCACTGCCGTTAAGCGTCACGCCCTCAAGACCTTCAAGGCCCGACATGAAACGCTTCCGCAGGGATTCCAGCCGCGCCTTCTCCTGCTCGAGTTTCTCGCCGGCCAGATCAAAGGCTTTGCCCATGCCGACGATTTGGTGCGTAGGTAGTGTGCCGGAACGCATGCCCCGCTCATGACCACCGCCATGAATCTGCGATTCAATTCGCACGTCCGGAGAACGCCGCACATAGAGGGCGCCAATACCCTTGGGCCCGTATACCTTGTGCCCCGACAAGGACAACAGGTCCACTGGCATAGCTCCCACATCCACCTCGGTCTTGCCAGCCGCCTGCGCCGCGTCCACATGAAACAGCACACCGCGTTCGCGAAGCATGGTACCGATGGCTGCGATATCCGTTTGGCTACCCAGTTCATTGTTGACCATCATCAGGCTGACCAAAGCGGTATTGTCCCGGAGCGCATCTTCAACCTGTTGACAGGACACCCGCCCGTCCGCGCCCGGTTTGAGCCAGGTCACCTCAACACCCTGCCCTTCAAGCCACTTGCAGGTATCAAGCACCGCCTTGTGTTCAATCATCGACGTCACAATGTGCGGATTGTTCTTGCCTGTAACAGCACCCTTGATGGCGAGGTTGTCGGACTCGGTAGCGCCGGACGTCCACACAATCTCACGTGGGTCTGCATGGATCAGACTGGCCACCTGACGGCGAGCACCTTCAACGGCGGCTTCGGCCTGCCAGCCAAAGCCATGGGAGCGTGAGGCAGGGTTGCCAAACACACCATCAGGCGTCAGGTATTTGACCATTTCTTCGGCAACGGCAGGGTCTACGGGCGTGGTGGCCGCATAATCCAGATAGACGGGCTTTTTCATAGAAGTTTCAGGATAGTCGTTCAGGCCGGCGCCTGATCCGTAAGGCGCTCGGTGTTAATCGTCTGTGAGTCGCCGTCTGAATGGCGCCTGTTCTGCCGATCGGCAACCACCTGAATCTCCCGTTTACGCATCAGGTCCCCAAGACTGATATCACTGAGGAACTGATGAATCTGATCACTGAGATCAGACCACAGGTGGTGGGTCAGGCATTTCTCGCCATTCTGGCAATCACCCTTGTTGCCGCAACGGGTGGTATCCAGGGATTCGCTGACCGCGTCGACAACTTCCGCAATAAAGACGGAGTCTGCCTCACGGCTCAGGCGATAACCACCGCCAGGGCCCCGGATACTCGTCACCAGTTTGTGACGGCGAAGGCGGGAAAATAACTGCTCGAGATACGAGAGGGAAATCTCCTGCCGGGCAGATATGTCAGCCAGACTCACCGGCCCCTGATCCCCATGAAGGGCGAGATCCAGCATTGCCGTCACCGCATAGCGGCCTTTGGTGGTCAGTCTCATAACGTCAGCCCCGGTCAGGGATTGATTCGGCTTTAACAACGCCGAGTATGAATTGACCTACCAAAACAGTCAAGTATTCACCGTTGCGACGGCTCGTCGTCCCGCACGCAGTCAAAATCCTCCTCCTGCAGCGGCGGCAACTCGCCGTTCTGGTATTCACTGTTCACCTTGCGAAGCGCTTTGCACATATTCTCAATGCGGTCATCCACAGCATGCATATGATCCAGCAGGCTGCGCATGGCCCGGGCTACCGGGTCCGGCATTTCCTCGGTCACACCATAGGCATCGAAGCCCATGCGTTCTTCCATTTCCTTGCGCCGGGCGTCATCTTCCCCTTTGCGCTTCACCACAACCCGACCAGGAATACCGACAACCGTCGCGCCAGGCGGAACCTCTTTGGTCACCACGGAGTTGGAGCCAATCTTGGCGCCCTCGCCCACCGTAAACGGCCCAAGGATCTTGGCACCGGCACCCACCACAACACCGTCACCCAGCGTCGGATGGCGCTTACCCTTGTTCCAACTGGTCCCGCCCAGGGTAACGCCCTGATAAAGCGTGACGTCGTCACCGATTACCGTGGTCTCACCAATGACAACACCCATGCCGTGATCGATAAAAAAACGCCGCCCGATCGTGGCACCGGGATGAATTTCGATGCCAGTCAGCCAACGGGCGATCGAAGAAAACGTTCGTGCAATCCACTTCAGGCCAAGACCCCAAAGCCAATGGGAGAACCGGTGGCACAGGAGCGCGTGCAAACCCGGGTAGTTGGTCAGCACTTCGAAAGTATTGCGAGCGGCGGGATCACGATGAAACACGCTGTTCACATCTTCCCTTAGACGTTCAAACATAACCCTATTCCTGTTCACCGGCCGTTGAACCAGCCTTTGACGTATTTTTTGCGGTATCCGCAGCACCAGCCGATTTCTGTACGGCGGTCAGTATTCCCCGAAGGATATTGATCTCCATCTGATCCAGCCCGGCACGCTGGAACAGCCGCCGCAGCCGCGTCATCAACTGACGGGGATTGTCCCGGCGGTGAAAGTCCACATCCACAAGCACCTGTTCAAGATGACTGAAAAAACCCTCAACATCGCGGACAGGCGCGGGCGGCACATCCCAACCTTCATCGCCGGGCGCCATCATAGGCTTGAGATATGGGCTGCCGTCGCCACCTTCAAGGCCTTTCAGATAATGCATACGCAATTCATAGCACATTACCTGAACCGCCATGGCCAGATTCAGGGAACTGTAATCGGGATTTGACGGGATATGAATGTGGAAATGACAACGCTGCAATTCTTCATTGCTCAGCCCATGGTTCTCACGTCCGAAGACCAGCGCCACCTGCCCCGCTTCTGACTGCTGCGAAGCCTTGGCCGCTGCGTCTGGTGGAGCGATAACCGGCCAGGGGACCTTTCGCCCTCTCGCGCTGGTACCCATAACGCACACACAATCGGCAATGGCTTCGTCCAGAGTCGAAACAACCGTGGCCTTGTCGAGAATATCGGAAGCGCCCGCTGCACGGGCGTAGGAGGCCTCATCAGGAAAGGACGCAGGATTTACCAGCCACAGGTTTCCCAGCCCCATGTTTTTCATGGCCCTGGCGACCGCACCGATGTTACCGGAATGGGACGTCTCAACCAGGACAATCCGGATCTGGTCGTTGTAGGTGTCAGGGCCCTCCAGGGGCTTAGCTGGCTTGTGCATGGCGGTAGAATCTCTGTAAAAACTGGAAAGGTGCGCATGATAGCAGATCTACCCCCTTCCCCGCCTCTCCGGACATGCCCTGATACAGCGCCATCCGTGACATTGCGGAGTGGAAAAACATACAAGGCGGGTCAGTTTTTGATATGCTATGCGGCCTTCACACACCCGGATAATGAACACTCAGATGCAACCAGCAATCAAAATGGCCCTGCGCGTCGCGCGTCAGGGGTCCGACTATCTGAAAGCACACTTCGAACGCCAGGAACCCAACGGCGACAGCGAAGACCGCCGCAAGCAACTGGAGCGGGTCGAACAGTCCATTTACGACAATTTTTCCGAACAGCTCGACAAAGCCTACAAGGACCACGCCATCGCTCCTTTGAATGAGGCGGACGCCGACGGTAACGACAAGAGCTGGCACATTTTCCCGGTACTCGGACGTGAGAATTTTTTGCGCGGCATTCCTGACTTCGCCGTTGCGTTGCTGCAAAAGAAAAACAACCGCACCGAGAACCTGCTGCTGATCAATCCGGTCACCGGTGAGGAATACTCTGCCAGTCGCGGCCACGGTGCTGCACTAAACAGTCGGCGGGTGCGTACCAGCGACGTCAAGCATGCCGACCGTGCAGCCGTGGTCAGCAACCTTCTCGACCAGACCCGCTCTTCTGACGACCCACTGATGTGGGGCGAGATGGCATCCTTGCTGGCCCGTGACAGCAGCATGTTCCGAACCGCAGGTTGCGTGGCCCTTGATATCGCCCGGGTTGCTTCCGGCCATCTGGACGCCGCTGTTATTTTCCGTCCTGAGCCGGCTGACCTGGCCATCGGCGTCACGCTGGCACTGGAGTCCGGCGCTCTGACCGGCGATTTCTCCGGCAACCCCTCAACGGAGAAAGCAAAGCAGTTGATCGTCGCAAACCCCAAGCTGTTCCGTGAAGTACTCAAGACACTTCACCCGTTCCGGGGCCGACTGCCTCGCTAGGCATAAAGGCCAACGGCCAGGCATAAAAAAAGCCGCAACCCCATTTGGTGTTGCGGCTTTTTTGTGGCTGACCGACTTACATCCGGTTCAACCACTCGGGCGGCTGCTCTTCTTCCTCTTCCTGCCCAGCAAGACCTTCCTTCGGCGGAACGATCAGGTCCTCCCGTGCCACACCCAGGGCAACCAGCAGGTTTGCTGACACATAGATGGATGAGTAGGTACCCACCACCACACCGATGATGAGAGCCAGCGCAAAGTTGTTGATCGCTTCACCACCCAGGAAGTACAGGGCGAACAGCACCACCAATGTCGTACCGGACGTGTTGATGGTCCGGCTGATGGTCTGGTGAATGGACTCGTTGATGATGTGCTCGGAGCCCCCTTCACGCATCTTGCGGAAATTCTCGCGAATCCGGTCCGCCACCACGATGGTATCGTTAAGGGAATAACCGATAACCGCAAGCAACGCTGCAAGCACACTGAGGTCGAACGTCCACTGGAACAGGGCAAACACACCCAGAACAATGATGACGTCGTGGGCCAGTGGCACAACAGAGGCAATACCGAACTTGAACTGGAACCGCATACCGACGTAAATCAGCACCACTGCCAGCGCGATGAGCATTCCCAGACCACTGTCTTCCTTCAGCTCGTCGCCAACCTGGGAGCCGACAAATTCGGAGCTCACCAGTTCAAGCTCATTACCACCAGCCGACAACGCGGCCGTGACTTCAGCGGCCAACTTGTCGTTCTCGGACTCCGCCATCCGCACCAGCACTGTGGTGTCCGAACCAAAGTTCTGGACCACAAACTGCTCATATCCCGCGCCTTCCAACGTCTGGCGAACATTGTCCAGAGCGGGCGCCTGCTGGTATTCCAGCTCAACGGAGGTACCACCGGTAAAGTCCAGCCCGAGGTTCAGGCCGCGCACTGCCAGCAACGCAATGGAAGCAACAATCAGCGCAATGGACACAACGGAAGCAATCTTCCGAAAGCCCATAAAATCGATAGGTTTCTTCTCAACTTCAGACATTGGCCAGTTTCCCCCCAATCGACAGCTTTTCAACCTGTCGACCGCCGTATACAAGATTTACGATGCTGCGACTGACCATCAGCCCGGAGAACATCGACGTAAGAATACCGATCGACAGTGTCACCGCGAACCCTTTCACCGGGCCGGACCCCATGGCGAACAGGATCACCGCCACCAACAGGGTGGTGATATTGGCATCAAAAATCGAAACGAAGGCCCGGGAATAACCGGAGTTTATCGCCGACTGTGGCGGTATGCCCGATTTCAACTCTTCCTTTATACGCTCGAAGATAAGCACGTTGGCGTCAACCGCCATACCCACCGTCAGCACGATACCGGCAATACCCGGCAGCGTCAGGGTTGCTGAGAGAATCGACATGCAGGCGATCAGCAGCATCAGGTTAAGCGTCAACGCAATGTTGGCGATCACACCAAAGCCACGGTAGTACACCACCATGTAGCAGAGAACCAACACAAAGCCGAGCAGGACCGACATCATGCCGGCATCAATGTTCTTCTGCCCAAGGCTGGGACCAATCGTCCGCTCTTGAACAAAGTACATTGGCGCAGCCAACGAACCGGCTCGCAGCAGCAATGCCAACTCCGCCGCTTCCGGGATGGAATCCAGCCCGGTAATCCGGAAACTGCTTCCCAGCGCAGACTGGATCGTCGCCAGGCTGATGATGCCCTTTTCGACAACGCGGTTGTCGACCGTGCGGGTTTCACCATCCACAACCACTTCTTCCGTCTCTGTCCGGTATTCGATAAACAGGACCGCCATGCGACGCCCAATGGCGTTGCGGGTTGCACGGTTCATCAGATCGCCGCCCACCGAGTCCATGGTGATGTTGACCTGTGGCTGGCCGTTCTCGTCGAAGGCCTGCTGTGCGTTAGAGACATTGTCACCGGTGACGATCACTTCCCGCTCAAGACGGGCTTCACGGTTAGGGTTGTCACGGAACGGGAACGTCTCGATATCAGCTGATGACGCATCCTGGCGGGCCTCAAGACGGAACTCCAGGTTGGCAGTAGCACCCAGTACACGCTTTGCCGCAGCGGTATCCTGCACACCAGGCAATTCCACAATGATGCGGTCCGCACCCTGGCGCTGCACCAGAGGCTCCGCCACGCCAAGTTCGTTGACCCGGTTACGGATGGTGGTCAGGTTCTGCTCCAGTGCGTAGTCCTGTATGGACTTCACTTCGGCTTCCGACATGGACAGCACCAGCAGGTACTCACCTTCCTCTGTCTGCTCATCGAGCAGGAACTGGTTGTACTGGTCACGGATCAGGTCAAATGCTTCGCTGCGGGAACTTTCGTCGCGGAAGCTCAGAACAATGGAACGGTTGCCCTCCACATCGCCACCGCGGTAGCGCACACGCTCTTCACGCAATTCGCGCTTGATCTGACCAGACATGGCTTCGAGGCGCTGGTCGACGGCGGTTTCCATATCCACTTCCAACAGGAAGTGAACACCACCCCGCAGGTCGAGGCCGAGCTTCATCGGGCCCGCACCCAGGCTTTCCAGCCATCCCGGTGTTGACGGCGCCATATTCAGGGCTACCAGATAATCCCTTCCAAGCGCCTCCTGCACCACCGGCCGAGCCCTCAGCTGGGATTCGGCGTCGTTCAGGCGAATCAGGGCGTCGCGCTCCTGCAACTCGGATTCCTTGACCTGGATCCCCTTGGCTTCGAGTGCATCAACAGCCCTGTCGAGAATCCGCTGATCGACTTCGGTACTGCTCCGGGCACCGGTGATCTGTACGGCAAAGTCGTCAGGAAAGACGTTAGGCAAGGCATAGACGAACCCGATCACCAGCGCGATCACGATAACCAGGTTTTTCCAGAGCGGATACTTGTTCAGCATGGGGTCCCTTTAAGCCGGCCAGTCGGCCGGCTGTGATGTTTCAGCTTGGCAAATTCAGACCTGAGTCGAAAACCGGTCGATCAGATGTCCTTCAGAGTTCCTTTCGGAAGTGCCGCTGCAACAGCAACTTTCTGAACCTTGATCTCAACGTTGTCAGCGATTTCAACCACGATAAAGTCATCGGAAACCTTGGTGATCTTGCCGGCCACACCGCCGGAGGTAACCACTTCATCGCCTTTGTTCAGGCCAGCCATCAGCGCTTTGTGCTCTTTCGCACGCTTGGACTGGGGACGCCAGATCAGGAAATAGAAAATCAGGATAAAGCCGGCAAAGAAGATCACCTGCCCCATCACTCCCATACCCTGGGCACCCGCATCCTGTGCCATGGCCAGTGCCGGCATCGCAGCAAAGAGTGCAGCAACAAGTAACTTGATTGATTTCATTGACTATCTCCGTTTTTAAGAAAAGTTCAGGTAGCGGTTCAGAATCGGCTTATCCCGCAGTCACTGCGCCATTGGAGGCACGGTTTCACCGCGGCGGGCATAGAAGTCGCTAATAAAGTCCGACAATGTACCTGCTTCAATTGCGCCACGCAATCCAGCCATCACGTTCTGGTAGTACCGCAGATTGTGGATAGTATTGAGTTGCGAGCCGAGCATTTCTCCACATTTATCGAGGTGATGCAGATAACTTCTCGAAAAGTTCTCGCAGGTGTAGCAGTCGCATTGATCGTCCAGCGGCGCGGTATCGTGCCGGTGCCTGGCGTTGCGGATCTTGATGATGCCGGTGGAGGTAAACAGGTAACCGTTGCGCGCGTTTCTCGTGGGCATTACGCAGTCAAACATGTCTACGCCGCGGCGCACTGCTTCCACAAGATCCTCGGGCCGCCCTACGCCCATCAGGTAACGGGGGCGGTCTTCCGGCATTTTGGGTGGCAGATGATCCAGGATACGGATCATATCCTCTTTGGGCTCGCCCACCGACAATCCACCTATGGCGTAGCCGTCGAATCCGATCTCCGTCAGCCCTTCCAGTGAGCGGTCCCGCAGCGATTCGTACATCCCTCCCTGAACGATGCCAAACAGCGCGGCCGGATTACCGGCGTGTGCCTGTTTGCTCCGGGCAGCCCAACGCAGGGACAGCTCCATGGACTCACTCGCCTGCTTCTCGGTGGCCGGGTACGGCGTACACTCGTCAAAAATCATCACAATGTCCGACCCGAGATCGCGCTGCACCTGCATGGCGATCTCCGGTGACAGCTCTACCGGTGAACCATCGATTGGCGAACGGAATGTCACGCCCGCTTCGGTGATTTTGCGCATCTCGCCCAGGCTGAACACCTGGAATCCGCCGGAATCTGTGAGGATCGGGCCTTGCCACTGGGTAAAGTCATGCAAATCGCCATGGGCCTTCACCACTTCCGTACCCGGCCGCAGCATCAGGTGGAAGGTGTTGCCAAGGATGATCTCGGCCCCAATATCCTTGATGTCCCTCGGCAGCATACCCTTGACGGTGCCGTAGGTGCCCACCGGCATGAAAGCCGGGGTTTCCACCGTACCCCGGGGAAACGTCAGGCGTCCGCGTCGTGCACGGCCATCTTCCCCGAGTTTTTCAAAGGACATATAACACTGGTCACTCATCATCGTTCTCCGGATTCTGGCTGCCCTTCCCTGAACAGGAAGAGAGGGCGCCCAGGCTTGGCTCCTGCGCTGTGATAAACATCGCATCACCGTAACTGAAAAAGCGGTAACGCTCGTCGACAGCCGCTTGATAGGCCGACATCACGTTCTGATAACCGGCAAACGCGCTGACCAGCATGATCAGCGTTGACTCCGGTAAGTGAAAATTCGTCACCATGGCGTCCACGGCCTGGAAACGATAGCCGGGGTAAATAAAAATATCGGTTTCGCCCTGAAAAGGTCGAACCACACCGCCGCGACTGGCGGATTCCAGGGACCGCACAGAGGTGGTACCAACGGCTACGACACGACCTCCCCGGGCTCGGGCTGCATTCACCGCATCAACCGTTTCTTGCGATACATGGGCCACTTCACTGTGCATCACATGATCTTCAATACCCTCCACACGCACCGGCTGGAATGTGCCAGCGCCCACATGCAAGGTTACAAACGCGGTTTCAATGCCCCGCGATTCAAGCTCGGCCAGAATCCGGTCATCAAAATGCAGGCCGGCGGTCGGAGCCGCCACCGCACCGGCTTCCCGGGCGTACACCGTTTGGTAGCGTTCGCGGTCCGAGGATTCATCCGGGCGATCCACGTAGGGAGGCAGCGGCATATGACCGATCCGCTCAAGAACCTCAAGGACGGGTTCGTCGCTGTCACAATGCAGGTGAAACAACGCATCATCCCTTCCGCTCATCCGTAGCGGTGTGCCATCTTCAAGCAGCACTTTCTGGCCTTCTTTTAGAGCTTTGGAGGCCCGTACGTGAGCGAGAATGTCGTGCTCTCCAAGTACACGTTCAACCAGCACTTCCACCTGACCGCCGGTTTCCTTGCGGCCAAAAAGGCGCGCGGGAATCACTCGCGTGTCGTTGAAGACCAGTAGGTCGCCCGGCTGAAGCAGGCCTGGAAGATCGGTAAACCGTAAGTGCCTGGTGTCACCGGACAGCCCATCGAGACTGAGCAACCGGGACGCACTGCGCTCTTTGAGGGGATACCGGGCGATAAGCTCATCCGGTAGATCAAAGTGAAAATCGGAGACGTTCATTGGATGGACTGTTTACACCGCACTGTGCGGATCGTAAATGGTAGCGGCGGGCGGACTCGAACCGCCACGGGTTTTACCCCAACGGATTTTGAATCCGTCGTGTCTACCAATTTCACCACGCCGCCATCGGAGAGTGCTGGGGATTATACTGAGGTTGAATCTGAAAGCAATAACAAGTGCCGGACTTCCTTGTTCCGGCAGGCTTTTTACAAGCGATCGAACAACGACAGCTGAGAGACCTGAGCAAACGACTGCTGTGCAGCCTGCAGCACGAAGCTCTGGAAGCTCAGGTTGCTGATAGCTTCGGCGTAGTCCACGTCACGCAGTTGCGAACGGATGTCCTCACTGTACACAGACGAGTCTTCCAGGAACGATTTGGTAGAGTCCACGGCGTTCAGGCGCCCGCCGATTTCCGTTTGCTTCTGCACAATGCTTTCCTGGGCATTGTCCAGGTTCTGCAAAGACGCTGCGATCAGGTCGTCATAGGCCGCCTGCCCGGCCGGCGAACCTTTGTCGATGTTATCGAGGCCGTCAATCAGGTTTTCGATGGTGGCAAAAACCGACTGCCTCTCCCCCGCGCGAAGGGTGAACTCATCGCCATCGCCCGCATCGGTAATCGTCGCCTGCACACCGGCAACTTCGAAGGACTCACCACTGGTATACGCCGCCGGAGTCACAGTCAGGGGATCGCCGGTGCGGCTATTCACAGCACTGACCGTTCCCGCAACGGTATCAACGGTAATGGTGATATCGTCCGGTGAAACCGCCGACAGTGCGCCATCATTGATCACCTGAATACCATCGATTCGAGCGGCGGCCGCATTGCCAGGGTCACTCTCGGCAAACACTGCTGCGGGAACCGAAGAGTAGATGCCTTTACCATGATCGCTGATAGGCACCGTTACGCCATCGTCGATCTCCAGCACCCGCTGGCCCTCATCACCCTGGTACACCCAACTGCCGGATGCGTCTTTCCCAAAAGCCGCGGTGGAACCCTGAAAGCCACTGAAAATGTACTCGCCGGACGCATCACGGGTATTGGCGATGTTGGCCAGCTGCCCGATGCGCTCTTTCATTTCCGAGGAGATGGATTTGCGATCATTTGGTGACAGCGAGCCGTTACCAGCCTGGACGGTCAGCTCCCGTATCCGCTGGATAACATCCACCGAACTGGCCAACGCGCTTTCCTCCTGCTGCAACCGGTTTTCTGCGAGCCCAGCGTTGCGCTGATAGGTCTCGATCCGGGACAGCTCCTGATCAAGCTTCAGGATACGCGCCGCCGCAACCGGGTCGTCTGACGGTTTATTGACCCGCTTGCCCGTCGAAATCTGCTCCTGGGTCTGGTTCAGGCTACTATTCAGTTCCTGCAGCCGGTTTATACCGCCGGAGAATATCTGTTGTGATGAAATTCTGATCATGTCACATCACCTCGCACTGTTACCGGAAACTCTGTAACAGGGTATTGAACAAATCCTGAGCCACGCTCACCACCTGGGCGGACGCGTTGTAAGCCGCCTGATACTGGATCAGCTTGCCGGCCTCTTCGTCCAGGTTGACGCCAGAGACGGATTCCCGCTGATTGGTGGACTGCTCCAGTAGCGTGCTACCGGCGTCTTTATCCAGCTGGCTCTGTCGGGTTTTCACACCAACAGCTTCCACCAACCCTGCGTAGCCTTCAGCAAAACTCTGGCTACCGCTGTTAAGGGTATTCTCGGTTCCCAACGCCGCCAGGAACTCAGCATTGCGGTTGTCCGATACACCGTTGGAGTTGTAATTGATGCTGAACGAATCCCCGGGCCTCGGGTTGCCGGAGATCTCGAACTGAAAGCCGAAATAGTCCGGCGAACGCGGATCCTCAGTGAACAGCTTATTGGACTGGCCTGACTGGAACACATTGACCGGAGGCACGGCCGCGGCATCACCGGCCTGCAGCACCGTGTTCGTATTGGCGTCGACAATGTCATAGACCAACTGGCCACCATCGTCCCGGAACTGAATATCCAGCGGTGGGTCCAGTTGTCCGTCCTGTCGGAAATTGCTCAGCAACGAATTGGTAAACGGATCCCTGACATCCAGCATCTTGCCCTGGTTGATAGTGGCATCGCCGGTATTGCTGGCAGAACCTTCCGCCCTTACCGGGCTTGCAAATGCAAGGTCCTCTTCACGATCGAGTTCCAGGCCGATATTGGCCGCCGCGTTCCGGGTCGGCTCGATCAGGAAGCTGTCACCGGCATTGAAGGTGCCCCCTTCGATACGGATATTGAACCCCGGCATGGATATTTCGGACTGAACAGGGTCCGGCAGGCGGCCTTGGTTAACCACCTCACCCGTGGCACGATCCACCAACTCGAAATCCCGACCGTCGCCACCAAACCGCAACGACCAGCTGCCCGCGGGAAGCTGGGAACTGTCGATAATCTCGACCGCAAGCTGAGCGTCCCGCGGAGCTCCGTTACTGGTATTGGCAATTACCCGGCCGCGTTGGGCCGCCTGGGAGTTGACGTCACTGAAAAACAGACCACCCAGGTCACCCTCAAGGTCCATGCCAATTTCATGCTGATGATTGAGGGTTTCGGACAAGGCAATCGCAACCCGGCCGAGTTCGGCGAAGGCAGGCTGCAGGGCCTCTGACTCAAACCGTTGCAAGCCGCCGAGTTTGCCACCGTTGATTTGGCTGTCCACGTTCAGGGTCCGGCCACCAGTCGTCAGGGTGAATTCCAATCTGGTCGGGTCTTCCGCGTTATCGCGGGTTCCCAGTTGTGCCGCCCTGTCACCAACCACCAACGCCTGCCCATTGCGCAGCGAGACATTCACCTGGCTACCTTCTGCTTGCACCACACTGATGTTGACCAGTTCAGACAACTCACGCAGTTTTTCGTCGCGCTTGTCCAGCAGCTCGTTGGGTTCACGGCCCTGGGCCAAGCCGGGGGATTCGGAGATCGCCAGGTTCAGCTGTGCAATGCTTTTCAACAGCGTATTGGCGTCCTTGACGCCCTGCTCCATCTGGGTCTTGACGGATTCCCGCTGTTGAATGAACTCCTGATTCAGGGCTTCAAATCGGTTCACCACCTGTTGCGCCTCGCTCAACACCAATTGGCGCTGGGGCAACGAGGCCGGATCTTCTGCAGCATTCTGCAGGCTCGCGAAGAAATTGTTCAGGGCATTGCTCAAGCCGGTTGTTTCGCCGCCAAGCAGGTTGTCCAGGCGGGACAACTCCGAGTTCAGTGCTTCCTGCTCACCGAACAAAGAGCTGTCTTCACGCACCTGTTGCGTCAGATATTCGTTCGCCAGGCGACGGATGTTGGTGATGCTGACACCAGTGCCGATAGAGCCCGCGCCGGTGCGTTGCGCCGACTGGGTTTCAAATTGCACCTCCTGACGGCTGTAGCCCGGCGTGTTGGCATTGGTGATGTTGTTACCGGTGGTGTTCAGCGCCGCCTGGTGTCCGAGGATACCGGTCAGACCAATATTGATAAGCCCTGCCATAATGCTTACTCCTCAGCCCCACGCGTACCCATGGACAACGTTGCCATGGAGTCATTATTCATAATGCGGCGAATCTTGGCACCGTAGTTCGGATCGGTGGCATAGCCCGCTTCCTGAAGCCGGTTTGCAAACAACTCGGGGTCATCCGCGGCCGCCAGCACATCCCGATAACGGGGATTGGATTCGAGGAACGAGACATAATCCCGGAAGCTGGATTCATAGTCCGGGTAGGCCCGGAACGCGGCCCGTTCGTTCATCGGCACGCCTTCGCGGAATTCCGTGGTGGCAATGTTCACCGATTCACCCTGCCAGCGGGTGTCTGCCTTGATACCGAACAGGTTAAAGCTGGGAGAACCACCGTCGCCTTCAATCATGTGCCTGCCCCAACCGGTCTCCAGTGCTGCCTGTGCAACCATCAACCTCGGGTTGATACCGCTTTGCGCCGCTATTTTTTCCGCGACGGGCAGAAGTTCACGAACAAACTGTTCCGGTGAGTCGAACCGGCTTGGCATGACGGTGCTGACTTCCTGTGCAGGCTCTTTGCGGGCGGTGTCAGCCACCTGATTCACCTTGTCCATCTGCTCAGGCAGGCGCGGCGAAAGTACCGGCATACTACGGTCATAATCCGCCAGCGCGGTCTTATGGGCCGCCATCGGCTCCCCCTTCTCATCCATGCCAGGAATCTGCCGGCTAAGCTGGCGCACCAGGGCATCGGATATACCGGTGCCCTGCTTTTGCGATAGCGTCAGGCTCAACTGGCTGTCGAACATCTCTCGATAGAACTCCGACTGCTGGCTGTTGAGGTAGTTACCCTCCGCAAACACATCACCGGCCTTGCGCATCGCTTTGACCATTTCCGACAGGAACAGGCCTTCAAACTGCTTCGCCACTTCCTCAAGCGCCGCTTCCTTGTCGGTCCTGGCCTGGGCCTTCAACGCGTTCAGGCCGCCGAAGTCGGTATAAACCTGGGCCTTCTGGAGACTGGAATCCTGCATCACGCCCCCTAAATCACAATCAGCTCAGCGCGCAAGGCACCGGCCTGTTTGAGGGCTTCGAGCACCGCCATTACGTCACCGGGCGCCGCACCTACCTGGTTCACGGCCTGGACAATTTCGTTCAGGGTGACCGCCGGGCCAAACTGGAACATCCGGGCCGGGTCTTCGGTAATGGCGATCTGGGTGTTGGGCTCGATCACCGTTTCACCATCGGTGAACGGGTTTGGCTGATTGGCTTCGGGATTCTCTTCAATGGTGACGGTCAGGTTACCGTGGGTCACCGCCGCCGGGCTGACCTTGACATTCTGCCCCACCACAATAGTGCCGGTGCGGCTGTTGATCACCACCTTGGCGGCGTCTTCCGCCGGATTAACCTCAATGTTTTCCAGAATCGACAGGAAGCTCACTCGCTGGGATGGGTCTCTCGGCGCCTTTACGGAGACCGAGGTCGCATCGTGGGCATACGCCATGTCCGGGCCCAAATGACCATTAATCGCTTCCACCACCCGGCGAGCCGTCGTGAAGTCAGCTCGCAACAGGTTGAAGGTGATGGTATCGCCACGGGTAAAGGGCGACATCACTTCCCGCTCGATGGTGGCGCCATTGGGAATCCGGCCAACGCTGGGAACGTTTACGGTAATCCGCGAACCATCGGCGCCCTGGGCACCGAAACCACCCACCACCAGGCTACCCTGAGCCATGGCATAGACCTGATTGTCGGCCCCCTTTAACGGCGACATCAACAGGGTACCGCCACGCAGGCTGTCGGCATTGCCGATGGACGACACTGTGATGTCCAGTTCCTGGCCTGGCTTGGCGAAGGGCGGCAGATTCGCGGTAATGGTAACCGCAGCCACATTGGCAAGATTGGGGTTCACGCCCGGCGGCAGGGTAATGCCGAACTGGGTCATCATGTTGCGAAAGGTCTGGTTGGTAAACGGCGCTTTATCACCAGTACCGTCCAGGCCAACCACCAGCCCGTAGCCGACCAGTTGGTTGTTACGCACACCCTTGATGCGCGCCAGATCCTTCAGGCGGTCCGCCAGCACCGGAGCTGCGATCACGGAAAGCGCAATCATCAGTATCCCAAACCTCAGCATTTTCATAGCGGGAACCACTCACTGTTGAAGAACCTCGCCAGCCAGCCCATCTGGTTAGCCTGGTCGAAATCACCGGTACCGCCGTAGGCAATACGGGCATCAGCAATACGATTGGACGCCACGGTGTTGTCCGGCGAGATATCCTCCGGCCGAACAAGACCGGTCAGGCGGATATACTCATCGCCGTTGGTCAGCGACAGCCATTTCTCGCCACGGATATGGAGAACGCCATTTGGCAGGACTTCCGTGACGGTTACGGTGATATTGCCGTTCAGGCTGTTGCTCTGATCCGCTTCCGCCTGGCCTTCAAAATCACGTTCCAGATCAATGTCGGTGCCCAGGTCAAGATTGCTTCGGCCCAGAATGCGCGGGTCCAAAATGGAAATCTCATTGTCTTTGGTAATGCTGCTTTCAGCGTTCTTGCTGGCGCGGGTCGACTCTTCGAGGGTTACCGTAAGGATGTCACCGACGTTCAAAGCCACGGTATCGCCATAGAGACTGTAGTTCCGCGAGGACTGGTAGATAGCGCCGGATTCCGGGTCCCGCTGCATCATCGCTTCCGCGCGGACTGGCGCGTATTGCGGATCATCCGGAACAGCCCGTGGCCGGCTCATGGCGGTACACCCCTGAAGGACAACCAGGATCGCCACCAGCGCAAAGGTGCCGCCGTGATGTCTGGTCGTTCTGTTGTTGGTAATAATGGGTGTCATGATTCCCCCTTCCTGCCGTCCGCTACCGGTTAACCAATGTTGTTGGTGATGAACTGCAGCATCTGGTCGGTTGCGGAGACCACTTTTGAGTTCATTTCATAGGCGCGCTGGGTGGTGATCATATTCACCAACTCTTCCACCACTTCCACGTTGGAGGCCTCCACCATGCCCTGCTCCAGTGTGCCCAGGCCGCCGATACCAGGCTCGCCCTCGGCGGGATCACCACTGGCGTTGGTTGCTTTGAACAGGTTGTTACCGATTGCCTGCAGGCCCTGGGGGTTAATGAAATCAACCAGGGTAATTTCGCCCAGGTTGACCGGGGCCGCCTGGTCATCGGTAACCGCCGTTACTGTGCCGTCCTTGCCGATGGTGATATTGGTGGCGTTCTCCGGAACGTTGATGTTCGGCTCCAGGGTGTAACCGTCGGGGTTGACGATGTCGCCGTTGGAGTTCAGCTGGAATTGACCATCACGGGTATAGGCAATCTGCCCGTCCGGGAGCAGGATCTGCATGAATCCGCGGCCGTTCACCGCCATGTCCAGAGGCTGCTCGGTGACTTCCAGGTTGCCCTGGGAAAACTGCTTGGAGGTGCCGACGATGCGAACACCGGTACCCAGCTGGAGACCGGACGGCAGCTCCGAGTTCTGGGTATTCAGACCACCGGGTTGCCGGTCGATCTGGTACAGCAGATCCTGAAACACCGCGCGGTCGCGTTTGAAACCGGTGGTGTTCACGTTGGCCAGGTTGTTTGAGATCGTGGACATATTGGTGTCCTGCGCGCTCAACCCGGTTTTGCTGACCCAAAGTGCTGGATGCATGTCGTCTACTCCTTGCCGGGGGCGTCTTCAATGCGGCCGATTTTTGCCGCTTCTGCGCTCACCCGGGCGATGTTCATAGGATTTATCAAAGGTTTTGCAACAGTCGTGCCGACGCCTCGGCATTCTCGTTGGCGGTGGTCATTATCTTTACCTGCATCTCATACTGACGGGACAACTGCAGGTTGGAGATCATCTCCTCCACGGCGTTCACGTTAGAGCTTTCCAGAAACCCCGACGCGACGCGCATAGTGGCATCAGGCGGCTCTGGACCATCCAGCGCCTGGTCCGCTTTGCGACGGATAAAGCCATCTGCACCTTTTTCCAGCGCGTCCCGGGGTGGGTTCACCAGCTTCAATCGATCCACCTCAACCAACTGGTCCGGCGGACCGCCAACAGGAACCACGGAAATGGTTCCGTCCGCGCCAATCTGCACGTTATCGAACGGCGGCAGTGCCACCGGTCCGCCATTACCCATGACCATCTCTCCGCTAGAGAGACGCATCAGGCCATTGACGTCGATCTGCATGCTGCCGGAACGGGTGAATACTTCCTCGCCCTGCTGATTCTGCACGGCCAGCCAGCCATCACCTTCAACGGCGACATCCAGCTTGCGGCCAGTGTCCATCAATGCACCGGCGGACAGGTCTGTTCCAGGCCTCTCGGCCATGGCATAGGCACGGGTGGGATGATGCTCACCAAAAACCGGCATACTGCGGGCCTGGGCGAAATCCGCCTTGAAACCCGTGGTACTGACGTTTGCCAGGTTATTGGCGTGGGCGCGCTGGGACAGCATGTTCTGCTTGGCGCCGGACATTCCTATATAGAGGGCTTTGTCCATGGGAAAACTCCTGCCGGAATATTGACTGTTTCCAGTCTTTCCTATGTTCTAGCAGGAGTTGTGCCATGTTCACATTTCAGGATTAGCGGAGGTTGATCACCGTCTGGGTAACGGCGTCGGAGGTCTCGATCGTCTTGGCGTTGGCCTGGTAATTACGCTGGGCAATGATCAGGTTTACCAGTTCCGCCGACAGGTCCACGTTGGACTCCTCGATGGAGCTGGCTTTGATCGACCCCAGGGTCCCGGTATCAGGCGCACCGATAATCGGCTGGCCGGACTCGAAGGTTTCAACCCAGGTGGTTTCGCCCACCGGCGACAGACCGTTGGTATTGTTGAATGAAGCCAACGCTACCTGTCCCAAGGACTGGGATTGACCGTTGGTGTACCGGGCAAACAGAACACCCTGGTCCGACACATCCAGACCCGACAGCCTGCCGGTGGCATACCCGTTCTGACGCTGGTCGTTTACCCCAAAGTTACTCCCGTACTGGGTGGTATTGCCAAGGTCCAGCACGAAGGCCGAAGTGGTCGGGGGCTCTGGAATTGGCGTGGTGATATTATCACCCGGTCCTGGAGGGCCATCTGCGCCGTTCGGAGTGCCGTCGGCATCTTTCGGCGTCCAGTCACTGATCAGAATCTCGCCGTTGGGATCACCGTTCACGGACTGCAACTCGCCATCCTGATCAAAGCGAGCCTGGTACGGGTTCTGATCGGTTCCGGCCACGAACTCACCGTCGATCTGCAGGTATACGGACCATTCACTCACACCCACACCATTACCAGGGGCGGGTTGCTTCACATAGAACTGGGTCATCTCGTGAGAGTTGCCCAGGCTGTCGTAAACGGTGGTCGATGTTGCGTGATTGTAGGTACGCTGATCCAACGGATTGAACTGGTTGGTGATCTCAATGTTGCGCGCGTTCCATGAATCCGTGAGGTTCGTGGCACCACTGGTTGACGCAATATCGGTAATCTCACGATCGGCCTGTGGCCTCACCGTGCCAACGGTTGTCTCCGGCGCCTGGTTCGGGCCGTCGCTGGTAAAACCGGCGGTGACGTTGTTGCCGCGGTTGTCGATCAGCCTCAGGTTACCGCCTGTGAGTGACGCCGAGATTGTCGGCGCCTGGGCGTTGTTGATCGCACTGACCAGCGAAGCGGCATCGGTCACACCCGTCGTATCCACGGGCACAGTAACCCCGCCTACCGCAAGGTCAAAGCTGAAGTTGCCAGCCGCAATGGCGGCGTTCAAATCCGCTTCAGACATCCCCTCATAGGTAGTGGTTGCGGAGGCAGAAAGACCGTCCTGCCCATTGAGCACATCCACGACGTCAGCCGCTGAGAAATCAGTCGATCCCGCTGCGTTGATGGGTACGCTCACCACGCTGCCATCTGCGTAGGTGATTTCGAAGGTTTCAGACGGAAAACCGGTGGACCCGGCGGGAGCCGTGTAATCACCCATATCGGCAACTCGGCGCTCCAACACGGTTTCCCGGGAGTCCAGGTTCAGGTCCGAGCGCAGGTTGGTCGTACGGCGGGGTGCCAGGTTATCGGTTTCAATCTGCAGGTCACCACGAATACCGGAGAGGTTACCGTCATCATCGGCGACGAAACCCTGAACCCGCATGTTCTGGTTGTTGGTGACAAAGCCGTCCTTGTCGATACCGAACTGGCCGGCACGGGAATACCGCACTTCACCGCCGTTGTTCAGCACAAAGAAGCCGTCACCGTTGATGGCAAGGTCAAGGCCGTTATCGGTGAAACTGATATTGCCCTGCCCAAAATTCTGTTTCACATCCTGTACCCGTACACCGTCCCCGATCGGATTGGTGCCGGCACTCAGGAATCCACTGGCATACAAGTCGCCAAACTGCGCCTGGCTGCTCTTGAAGCCTACTGTGCTCGCATTGGCAATGTTGTTACCGGTGACATCCAGATCAACCGATGACGCCCTTAAGCCGCTAAGACCTGTATTGAAAGCCATACTTCACCTCTTACTGTTTCACCGGTTTCAATTAATTTGCTGAACATCTTGCAGAGCGATCGAGCCCATCCCCGCCAGGTTCAGGGTAATGCTGCCACCCTGCCCCAACGACACACTGTCGACATTGGCGCTGACCATGGTGCCCAATTGTTCAAGCCCGCCCGGGTATGAAGCCTCTGCCACCACCTTGTAGCGTCCGGGTGGCAAACTGTTGCCGTTGCCATCCTTGCCGTCCCAGCTGAACGCTGTCTGGCCAGGCTGCTGCTCACCCATATCAATCTGCCGAACCTGCTCACCGGACTCATTCTCAATGGTGATTCTCAGCCCGGATGTGGTTGCCGGAACGGAAACGTTGCCGGATATCTCACCGTCCGCGCCAAGCACGCCAATGGATGACGGTGCCAAGACCGTACGCCCGACCATTGCAGAGGCCTGCAGTGCCTGGGTGGAGCGGAACTGGCTGGCCATATCGTCGACACTGCCGGACAGGCTCTGCATTTCCTCCAGGGAGCTGAACTGCGCCAGCTGGGAGATGAACTCGCCGTTGTCCTGAGGTTCAAGAGGGTTCTGGTTTTTGAGCTGAGCGATCATCAATTCCATGAACTCGTTCTTGCCCAGCTCACTTCCGCTCTTGGCCTGATCCTGCTGCACTCGATACTGGCTCAGCACATCCGAAGCGTCTGTCGTGTTATTCACTACGCTCATGATTCAATCCTCGCTCGGTTACTGCTGACCCAGGGTCAGGATACGCTGCATCATGGATTTGGCGCTGTTCATAATGTCCACATTCATCTGGAAGCTGCGCGACGACGACATCATGTCCGCCATTTCTTCAACCACGTTGACGTTGGGGTAGAACACGTACCCATCCTCGTTCGCGGCGGGATGATCAGGCTCGTAGCGCATCTGCAACTCGGCGTCACTCTCGACGATGCCTTCAACCCGAACGCCTGCCCCCGGGCCATTGTCGCTGCCAAACGCCATGCTCTGCTGAGACGGATTCAGCATGGACTGCTGTATCGCCGCGAAAACAGGCTTGCGGGCGCGATAGGTCTGATCCGTACTGGAACTGGCCGTCTCGGCATTGGCGATGTTGGACGCAGTGGTGTTCAGCCGCAGCGACTGGGCTGTCATACCGGAACCGGCGATGTCGAAAATATTACCCAGAGACATGATGGTGCTCCTCAATTAATGGCTGCGCCCAGTTTTACTGGCCAGAGAGTGCCTTTTTGATGCCTGAAACCTTTCCGTCCAGGAACTGGAAACTGGCCTGGTAATCCATGGCATTACGCATGAAACGGGTTTGCTCCTGCTGGGCATCCACCGTATTGCCATCCACGGACGGCTGGTGCGGTACCCGATAGAGCAATTCGCTGTCCGCGCCCATGGGCGAGGTGTCCATATGGGACTCGTGGGTACGGGTCATGCCGAAACCACTCATGCTGTCCTGGGCCTTCTGCATCATCGCCTGAAAGTCCACATCCCGCGCCTTGTAGCCCGGGGTATCTGCGTTGGCGAGGTTGTTGGCCAACACCTCCGCACGCTTTACCCTGCCTTCCAGGGCGTGCTGATGAATGCCTAATGCTTTGTCCAGGGAAATTGCCATAGTGCCTCCGATTCCTGCACACGGCGTTGGTCGTTTTGCCGTTTGTGCGTTCTTGCAGAGGTAAAAGCAATCGCAATGCCAGTTTTCAGGAGATGTTGTGGTGTGCGGGCTGAGGCAGGTATCGGCTTATCCGAATCGTAAATTGAGGGCGGAAAGCGGCAAGGGATTTCCCCCGCGCCGGGGGCGGGGGCAACGGGGCGGCAACTAGTGGGGCCAGCGCCTGACAAACTCTTTGGGTTCAGGCCTGGGTATGCTGGGCTTGTTCGCACTGACACTGCCGGTATACAGAAATCCGGTTATGATCTCATTGTCCTGCAGCCCCAAGCCTCGCTTGATAGCTGGATCGTGCGCCATGGCACCGGTACGCCACATGCCTCCAAACCCGGCGGACTCCAGAGCCAACAACAAATACCCCATCCCCACCGCGGCCGACATGGACTGCTCGATCTCCGGTACCTTGGGATGGGACTGGTAAGACGCAATGCCAACGATCACCATAGGCGCCCGCAGTGCCTTCTTGCAGCGTTTTTGCCGCTCCTTTTCCGAGGCGCCGTCGCCACAGGTGGCGGCAAACAATTCACCCAGGGCGTTCAATGCCTCATCTCCCTCAATAATCAGGTACCGCCAGGGCCTCAGCAACGCATGGTCCGGCGCCCTCGCGGCGCAGGCAAAAGCATTTTCAAGCGTTGCCGGGTCCGGTGCTGGCGCCTCCAGGCGTGGCTCTGAAGATCGTTTTAACAGGGCTTCCATTACTGCTGTCATATCGCCTCGCTGTGGTTGATTTCAATACGTCAGTTCGGGCCAAACGACCGTATGAATTGTGGGACAGATGGTTTACTGTTAGTCTTTAGTCTAAGTACTTTCCACTATCAGACAGTACTATCTACCTTAAAAACGATAAGCGAGCCGGTAGACGCCCTATGAGCCAACAGCAAACATTCCGCAATTTCGCGGACTTCTATCCGTACTACCTTGAAGAACATAGCGATGTAAACTGCCGCAGGCTTCACTTCGTCGGCAGCCTGCTCGTCATCCTCGTTACACTCTACGCCATTGTAACGGCCAAGTTCCTCTATCTGTTGCTCCTGCCCGTCATCGGCTACGGGTTTGCCTGGGTTGGACACTATGGCTTCGAGAAAAACCGACCTGCCACCTTCAAACACCCACTGTACAGCCTGATGGGCGATTGGGTGATGTTCAGAGATATGCTCGTCGGGCGGATCCGTTTCTGAATGATGAGCGCACCGATTGACCTGCGTAACGCCAGTACCAGTGCCAGCAAGGCCGCCGTGCTTGACGCGCAGAACCATCCGATTGCCATCCCGCCCATGCCGGATTACAACGGCAGGATACTGGCGTATACGGCGACTGCCGGCATTATTGTGTCAGGCGTACTGCAAGACGTCTTCGGCCTGTGGATGCTGTGGCTGCTTTCAGGCGCACTGACCTGGCCACACATTGCCCATCAACTTACCCGACGAACGTTTCTCCGTAACTCATCCCGTATTCGCCAGAAAATGCTGTTAACGGATTGCGCCATCGGGGGTGGATTCGTCGGCTGCATTGGATTGATTGCGATACCCTCGGTCGCCGTGGCACTGATGCTGATGTTCAGTTGCCTGATTGTGGGCGGCATCCGCCAGTGGCTGCTAGGTACCATGATCATGGCCGCCTGCGGCGCCATCGGCGTTGCCATTGTGGGCCCCGCCGAGTCACTGCAATCGCCGATGATCACCAGCATTATCGCGATCAGTGCCACCGGCCTTTATATCTGTGTGACTGCGTTCTATTCCCACCAGCAGGCCCGCGCGCTGATGATGGCAAAAACCCAGATCCAGAATCAGCGGGAACAATCCATTGCCCTGTCCCACAAACTCTCCAAGTATCTGTCACCGCAGGTGTGGCAGTCCATCTTTACCGGTGAAAGGGACGTGCGGCTGGAAACACAACGCAAGAAACTGGCCGTCTTCTTCTCCGACATCAAGGGTTTTACAGAACTGTCCGAAGAGATGGAGCCGGAAGCACTGACGGAACTGCTGAACCACTACTTCAACGAAATGTCGGAAGTGGCCCTCAAATACGGCGGCACCATCGATAAGTTCGTTGGCGATTCCATCATGATTTTCTTCGGTGACCCCACCAGCCGGGGCCAGAAAGAAGACGCCTTCGCCTGCGTGTCCATGGCGGTGGAAATGCGTAAACACATGAAAATCATGCGGCAGAAATGGCGCAGCCAGGGTATCAAGACACCGCTGGAAATCCGCATGGGCATCAGCACAGGCTACACCACCGTTGGCAACTTCGGCGCCGAGAACCGCATGGACTACACCATCATCGGCAAGGAAGTGAACCTGGCCAGCCGCCTGGAATCCCTGGCTGAACCCGGTGAAATCCTGATCTCCTACGAAACCTTCTCGCTGATCAAGGACCGCATCATGTGCCGCGACAAGGGCGAGATCACGGTTAAAGGCTTCGGCCGCCCGGTCTCCATCTACGAAGTGGTGGATTTCCGCCGCGACATGGGCCCCAATCGCAGTTTCCTTGAGCACGAACGCAACGGCTTTGCCATGTACCTGGATTCGGAAAAAATCACCGAACGGGAACGGGAGTCCATCCTGTCTGCGCTCGAGGATGCCGCTGAGCGACTGCGTCAGGAAGAGGATTCCTGACCGTTCCCGCCTTTACACCTACTGCCTGATCAACCGTGGCCCTACCGCCTCTTCCGGGTCGGTACTGCGCCAGGGGTTGATATCCAGACCACCCCTTCGGGTATAACGGGCGCAAACCGACAGCTTCTGCGGCTGACAACGGGCCATCAGGTCGGTAAACATCGTTTCCACACAGTGCTCATGAAAGTCCTGCTTCTGGCGAAAACTCACGATGTATTGCAGCAGCCCTGCCCGGTCCATCGCCGGGCCGGTGTAATCGATCAGCACCGTTGCCCAGTCCGGTTGGCCGGTGACGGGGCAATTGCTTTTCAGCAGGTGCGAGCACAGTTTCTCCGACACCACATCACCCGTCGCCTGTAGGCTGTCCGGGTTGTAGTCGTAGCCCACGGATTCCACATCCTCGTCGTCGATCAGCACGCAGCCTTCCGGCCGACCGACCGCTCTCGCTCCCTGATCAACACTGTGCAGGTCTACATTGACCGCCGCACCGCTTGCGCTCGACAGGTCACGGGCAATCACATCCCGAACCTGATCGGCGGAGGAAAACACCGTCTGGTTCAGGGAATTCAGGTACAGCTTGAGAGACTTGGACTCAATAATCGACGGCGACGCCGAAGGCACCCGAATTTCCGCCCAGGCGACTGCGGGCACGCCCCCGGTGCGCAACCAGGAAATCTCCCAGGCCTGCCATAAGTCTTCCCCGAACCAGGGCCAGCGGCCATCCTCCAGGCCGATGCGGCGACGGTTTTCCTCCCGTGCCACGGGAAACAACAATTGCGGATCGTAGGCATCCGGGTAGTCGCTGGATTTGCCCAGCGGGGCATCATTAAGGGCCATGATCAATCCTGGGAAACGTTCATCAGTGACGTATGCCCTTACCGCGCGCCAACATGCGCAGGGAAATGGCAGACAGAATGGCAATAAACAGCAGAATCATACCAAGGGCGACGTAGGGATTAACATCCGACACGCCCAGAATACCGTAGCGGAAGGCATTCACCATGTAGAGTATCGGGTTGATCATCGACACCCCTTGCCAGAACCCCGGCAGCATGTCGATCGAGTAGAACACCCCGCCCAGGTAAGTCAGCGGTGTCAGAACAAAGGTCGGCACAATGGAAATATCATCAAACTTGGTCGCCAGCATGGCGTTGATGAAACCACCCAACGAAAACAGCGCCGATGTCAGGAACACCGTCAGGATCACCATCGGCAGATGATGGATCGACAACTGCGTAAAGCCCAGTGACAGCAGCGTTACGATCAACCCAATGCCCAACCCCCGGGACATACCACCTGTAACATAGCCGGCGAGGATCACCCAGTTGGGCACAGGTGACACCAGCAACTCCTCAATGCTGCGCTGGA
This sequence comes from Marinobacter sp. G5_S1_61_S3, assembly GCF_054968585.1. Lineage (NCBI taxonomy): Bacteria > Pseudomonadati > Pseudomonadota > Gammaproteobacteria > Pseudomonadales > Marinobacteraceae > Marinobacter > Marinobacter sp. G5_S1_61_S3. The sequence goes on from NZ_JBQKUK010000008.1 coordinate 185,038, forward strand.
ACTTCATGGAGAAAAACGACGACACCACGTTGGCGTAGGAACTGGTGATCACCGACATCATGATCAGCCCTGGAACAATGAACGCCATATAATCGAAGCCGCCCATCACCCCGATACGCGAGCCAATGAGGTTGCCGAAAATAATAAAGTACAGCGTCATGGTGACCGCCGGTGGCAACAGGGTTTGTGGCCATATCCGCATGAAGCGACGGATTTCACGGGTGACGATGGTTTTATACGCGGTCAGCATCGCATCCGTTCTCATGCGGTTTCTCCCTGGGTGGCGTTACGGGGGTTGTTGTCCTCAACCATGCGGATAAACAGCTCTTCGAGTCGGTTGGCCTTGGTGCGCATGCTGACCACGCGAACGCCCTGCTCTTCCAGCTGGATGAACATGCCGTTCAGACTCTGGCCCTTTTCCACATCCACCACCAGGGCGCCCTCGTCATCCATGTGACTGAAGAAACCGTCGAGCACCGGTGCTTCCGTCAACGGCTCGGCGGTGTCCAGCACGAAGGTTTCAGAGCTCAACTGCTGCAACAACGCTCGCTTGCTGGTGTGACGCAGGATCTTGCCGTGGTCGATGATGGCAATATTGCGGCACAGGGCTTCCGCTTCCTCCAGGTAGTGGGTGGTCAGGATGATGGTGGTGCCCTGTCGGTTCATCTCTTCCAGGAACGTCCACATGGAGCGGCGCAACTCGATATCCACCCCGGCCGTGGGCTCATCCAGGATCAGCAGCTTGGGTTCGTGCACCAGCGCCCGGGCAATCATCAGCCGCCGCTTCATGCCCCCCGACAGCATCATGGCCGGCGTATTGCGCTTATCCCAGAGCCCAAGCTGGCGTAGGTACTTTTCTGCGGACTCCGATGCCTTCTTCAGAGGAATACCGTAATAGCCCGCCTGGGTGGTCACAATGTCGAACACCTTCTCAAACTGGTTAAAGTTGAACTCCTGAGGCACAACACCCAGGTTCAGTTTGGCGTCCGATAGATGGGTGTCGATGTCAGATCCGAATACGCGAACCTTGCCCGCGCTTTTATTCACCAGTGAGCAAACAATGCCAAGGGTGGTGGACTTCCCCGCCCCGTTGGGTCCTAGCAAGGCAAAAAAGTCACCTTCGGCGACATGCAGGTCAATCCCTTTCAGGGCCTGGAAGCCGTCGCCATAGGTCTTGACCAGACCTTCGATTTCAAGTGCGTTGGTCATAGTGAATCCAGAGCTGCAGGGGCCACCGACAATGCTGCTGCCGCGCCCAATAGTGGAATAGAAAAAACAAAAGCTATAACTGGAGGCCCGGAAAGTGAAATTCAAGTAGTTCGGCGCAATCCCGCTACGCCGACTAAAACCCCAAACTGCGACAGGTTTCCCGATATGGCACCAATGCCGTCCTTATAATGCCGGTTACAACAACTTACAAAAGGTCTTGCACCACCGACCGAACGCCAGGGAATGTACGCGCCACCATGAGATCCGTTCACTACACATCTGCATTACCGTCTCTGATTTGCCCGCTCGCATTAACGGTCCTACTGGCCGGGTGCTTCGGTGGCGACGGCAGCGGCGGAGATGACGGTTCACGCACGGGGCAGCTCATGCCGGCAGGTATCTCCGGGCTTACCTATTCCACAGCCAGCCGCAACGGCACCACCGACGCCAACGGACGCTTCAACTACTACCCCGGCGAACGGATCAGCCTTCGCGTCGGCAACCTGCAACTGGCGGATGGGATTCCCGCGCGGTCCATTGTCACCCCTTTGGAATTCTTCCCAAACCTGCGAACCGCGCTGGAGATACCAGGCACCACCGACGAAGGACTGCAGAACCACCGACTGACAGAACAGCAACTGATTCAGGATGAAGTTACCCTGATCAACATGACGCGGTTTCTACTGGCGCTCAACTGGAGCCTGAACCTCTCCAATGGCCAGGGCATCGACATACGGGAGCGGGTTATTACACAACTGAATGCCGCGCTACCCGACCTGGACACGCCGATCGACTTCAACGTTCCTGAAAGCGACTTCGCCGAAGGGGGTAACTCGCCGTCTCCCGCCAACCAGTTGTTGCAAAGCATCTGCTTCTACCCAGCCGACGATGAGCTTTGTGAAGACCCACCCACCGAAGAGGAAATCGCCAACGCGGACCCTCGCCCGGACGAAGAAGAGGACCGTGACGAAGACGTCGAGTATCGGGAGGACCTGCAAAGCAAGCGCGATCGCATCCTCAACGCCGTTCGCAGCCTGGAGGATGTGGATGTCGAGGACGCCGAGGGTTATCTCACGCGGGAACTGGACACCATCAGCACCCAACTCGCCAACCGTTATTACCTGGACGATTATGTGGCGGAATTCCCTGCTTCGGACACCGCCATCAAAACCGTGCGGGTACGCAAGATAGCCGATCAGCCGCAATTGGATACCATTGAAGCCATCAGCACCCGCGATCAGGATGTGGTGGTGCACTCTTTCGATTGGCAGTCAGCGTCTGTGGAGTATTTTGTTGCGGGTGAATCCGGAGGAGAATCCGAGCTGTTGGTGAACTTCCGCCCCGAAGGTACCTACCGATGGGTGAAGAAACAGCTCAGGGTACTTATTCAATAATTGCTCGATAACCCGAGCCGTATCAGGCGCCGACAATGCGTGACAGGTTCCAGCGGGACTCCGCACCAGTGACGTCGTAGTGCTCCGGGTTCAACCCTTCCGTGCCATGGGGCAGGCACTCGGCCACTGTCAGAGTGTCATGCGCGCCACGCCCTTCATTGTATTTTGCAAGGTCCACGATCCGGGCGGACTTCAACGGCCGGTGATAGCAGTCCGTCATCACCATAACCTTCGGCCACAACCGACGCTCCGGCGCATGGGAAACCACAATACCGCGCTGACCATCGTTAAGCTCAACCAGGCTGCCGGTGGGGTAAATGCCAATGGCCTGGATAAACTGCTCCACCAGGTCCTCCTGGAATTCAATGTTGCGCATTTCATACAACAGCGTCACCGCGCGGGCCGGCGTCATGGGCTCCGCCGAAGTCCGCGGGCCAATCAGTGTCTCGAAATATTCCGACAGCCCCGCCACCTTGGCCAGCAGTGGAATCCGGTCGCCCCGGACACCTTCCGGGAAACCGGATCCGTTATGCCGTTCACGGTGGCCCTGCACAACACTGAGAACCGCACGGGATAAACCGCTGTCCGCAAGCTTCGCAACACCGCGCTCCACGTAAGTGCGGTACACGGAGAAGTCCTCGGAATCCAGCTTGCCCTCATTGGCAAGAATGCGGGCTGGAAGGTCCAGCTTGCCAACCTGAGACAGCAGGCAGCCCAGCCCAAGGTGATTAAGAAGGCCTTCATTCAGGCCCAACTGACGGCCACAGACCAGTGCCCATACTGCCGTATTCAGGGAGTGCCGATACGTATAGTTGTCATGGTGACGGGTGCGGCTGAGCCACAGCATGGCATCGGGATTGCGAACAACGCTGGAAACCATTTTCTGGGTGACGACAGCCACCCCCCTAAGGTCCGGCGTTTCATGCTGACGAATGGCCTCGAAAACCTGATTCAGCGACGCTTCCGCATCGATCATCAGCTTCTTGGACACCTTCAGTTCTCTGCGCATGGTCGTTACGGAGTCGTACTTGACCGGCTCCTTGATATTGAGAGGCGGCAACTGTACCGAATCCCGCTCATGCCCTGAGCGTTTGCTCGGGCGCCTGAAGATGCGTTTTCCGGGTTTGCTCTGATCGATGGCCTCGCGAACCTCGGCCTCATCGATAATCACCCACTTGCAGTGAGTAACCAGCGAACGCACATCGTTCTGGGAGCGGATGTGAAAGCCCTGAATGGGGAAAGGCGTCTGATGCCACGGGCGATCGAGATCGGACACAAACATGCCAATCTCCAGATCGTGTACAGCAATTTTCTTTTGACGGACTCCCACGGGACACCTCTAACACGTGCACGAATCGATAATCACTATTGTGACGCCCGCTCAGAAAGAGTCCATTACATTTATGTAGTGTGAAGTAACCGGAACGCGACAGGGAGTAACCGAAACTATCATCAGGAAACAAAATGTAGCAACGTGACACCATTCACATTACTGACAGGTCGCTGCCCTTCTATTCGTCGTCACAAACCGAATCATCCAGTTCCGGCGGCCGGGCGTGAAGTGATCCACGGGGGGATTTGCGGCTATAGATAGTGTAAGGCACCGTTGAAGCCCGGATATAGTCGATGTTGTCGGCATCATCGCCACTACCCCGAACGGTCTTGGCCGGCTCACAGGACACCAGCAGATCCAGTGACGAACCAATATCGGTGACGCGTGCCGCCGGATCGTCCGCATTTATCGTCATGCAGCGCTTGCCAGCTACCGACGCGCCCGTGCGGGCAACACGGTCCAGCCCTTCGTTACCGCAGGCCCGGATACCCTCCCCGCAGGATTGGTCGGCGGCGTCTTCATGGCTGTCATCCACCAGACGCCATTCACGGGCGCTGCATTGGGTTTCGACGGTAATGGGTGTGGACCGGTTATCCGCCACCCACCAGCCGGGGTATTCGGCAGTCTGCCACGTCAATTTTACCTGGCGATCTTCGCCAGCCGAATTCTCAGCGGGAAACACCGCATAGTGGGTGTAATAGGATGCGCACCCACTCAGGACAAATGGCAGAACGGCGACGATAAGCCGTATAGGGAGGAAAAATCTGTTGAATATCATTCAGGTGAGCACCGTCTATTGATCCGCAAACTGTAGACCAAAACCATCGTTGGTCTTACGTACCACCACCATATCCAGCACGGGAGCAGGCACCGGAAGGCCCTGCACCTGAACCTGAACACTGTCACCGATCGACGGTGCGAAGGGTTCGGTGTCGACAACAATAAAAACGCCACCATCGGAAATGTCCCTGGTTGAGAACACGAATTCACCAAGTTCTTCATGGGTAACCCGAACCTTCGCACTCATTGCTGTGCGACCGTGCACTCTTCGATCATTCCCAACCATAGTCTGTATGCCCACCACTTTTTACATAGTTTTTATAGTCTTCCGAAGCATAACACCATTTCCGCGATAAGTTGGCAACGGTGTATTGACACTCAGCGCAACACAAATAAGAATAGTTGGCATTGTTAACTACCATTACGTCTCACTACACGTAAAAAGATCACCCCTTACCCAAAACCATAAAGGAATACCTACCATGAAAATGAAACTTGCGGCGACTGCCATCGCAGCAGCCTGCGCGCTGCCCCTGCAGGCCAGCGCTGACGGCGAGGTCAACATCTACTCCTACCGCCAGGCTTACCTGCTGGAACCGCTGCTGAATGCATTCCAGGAAGAAACCGGTATCGAAACCAACGTCGTCTTCGCCAAGAAAGGCCTGGCAGAGCGACTGGAGCGTGAAGGACGCAACAGCCCCGCGGACCTGGTGATGACGGTGGATATCTCCCGCATCAACGAGCTGGTTGAGCGCGACCTCGTTGAAGGCATTGAAAACGAAACCCTGCAGAGCAACGTCCCGCAGAACCTTCGTCATCCTGACGGCAAGTGGTTCGCCCTCACCACCCGCGGCCGGCTGATCTATGCCTCAAAGGAACGTGTTGAAGAAGGCGAAATCACGACCTACGAGCAACTGGCGGATGAAAAATGGGATGACCGCATCTGTACCCGCAGCGGCAAGCACCCTTACAACATTGCCCTGTTCTCCTCCATGATCGCCCACCATGGCGAAGAAGCCACTGAAGAGTGGCTGGAAGGCCTGAAAGACAACCTGGCACGCAAGCCCCAGGGCGGTGATCGTGACCAGATCAAGGCCATCCATGCCGGCGAGTGCGACATTGCCATCGGTAACAGCTATTACTACGGCAACATGCTGAACGACGAGAACCAGCGCGAGGCCGCCGAGTCCGTACGTCTGGTATTCCCCAACGCAGCTGGCCGTGGCACTCACATCAACATCAGCGGTATCGCCCTGACCAAAAGTGCGCCCAACCGTGACAACGCCATCCGCCTGATGGAGTTCCTGTCAGAGCCCAAGGCACAGCAGATTTACGCCGAGGCCAACACCGAATACCCGGCCAACCCCGACGTAAAGCCCTCCGGCATGGTGGCCGAATGGGGTGAGATTAACCCGGACGACCTGTCTCTCCAGGAAATCGCGGAGAACCGCAGCGCAGCGGTGAAGATGGTTGATCGCGTCGATTACGACAACTAAACCATCCTTGTATTGAAAAAGCCGGGACTCAGGTCCCGGCTTTTTTGTACAATCCGCACCCTATTCCCAATTCACCCAAAGGAAACCTATGTCCGAGGCCATTGAACAGACCGGGGCGAGATACCCCCTGCTGGCAAAACGGACCTCGAAACGCTGGCTGATCACCGCCGCAGTGACCACCTCCATCGTGGCGCTTCCGGTACTGTCGGTGCTTATCCTGGCGCTGTTTCCGGAAGAGAATATCTGGCCTCACCTGCTGGACACCACGCTTCCCCGCTATCTGGTTACCACACTCCAACTCATGGCCGGCGTGGCTTTCATCACGCTGGTTATCGGCCTCGCCAGCGCCTGGGCGGTCACCATGTGCGACTTTCCCGGTCGCAAGTTTTTTGAATGGGCCATGCTGCTACCCTTTGCGGTGCCTGCCTATGTCATTGCTTATGTCTATACCAGCCTTCTGGATTACGCCGGGCCGGTTCAGACCGCCATGCGGGACTGGTTTGGCTGGCACAACGCCGCCGACTACTGGTTCCCCGAAATCCGCAGCCTGGAAGGCGCCACCCTGATGATCGGCCTGGTGCTCTACCCTTATGTGTACCTGCTGGCACGGGCCGCGTTCCTGGAGCAATCCCCTTCCCTGTTTGCGGTCAGCCGTAGCCTGGGGCATTCCGCCATCAGCACCTTCTTCCGGGTGGTGCTGCCGATTGCCCGGCCTGCCGTAGCGGTTGGCCTGTCGCTGGTATTGATGGAAACCCTGAACGACTTCGGTACGGTGGATTTCTTTGCGGTACAAACCCTGACCGCCGGCCTGTTCGACACCTGGATGAACCTGGGGAATCTGGGAGGCGCCGCGCAGATTGCCACCACCATGTTGGCCTTCGTCGTTATCCTGGTGACCCTGGAGCGCTATTCCCGGCGCAAACAGCAACAATTCGCAGCGCGGGACAACCGCGAGCCAATCCGCCGCTTTACCCTCTCACGCCCGCGCCAGTGGGTTTGCGTGGCCGTCTGCGCCGTTCCGGTGATCTTCGGTTTCCTGCTGCCGGCCGCCACTCTTGGCCACTATGCCTGGGAGTACTTCGACGAAAGCTGGAACCCGGACTTCGTCCGCAACACGCTCAACAGCCTGTTTCTCTCGGGGACCGCCGCGCTGACCACGCTGATCATTGGCGTCACCCTCGCCTACAGCCGCCGCCTGCACGATACCCGGGGCATGCGCGTGATGATGCGGCTGTCCAGCCTGGGCTACGCCATGCCCGGGGCCGTGCTCGCAGTGGGTGTGATTGTGCCGCTGGCCGGTTTTGACAACTGGGTGGATGGCATCCTGAGGGACAACTTCGGGGTCAGCAGTGGGCTGCTGCTTAGTGGTACCGCATTTGCGCTGGTGTTCGCCTATACCGTTCGCTTCCTGGCGGTCTCCGCTGGCAGTGTGGAAAGTGCCCTGCAGAAAATTACACCCAGTATGGACATGGCCTCCCGGTCCCTGGGCCATACACCGGGCAACACACTGCTGAAGGTTCACCTGCCGATGTTGCGGGGCACCTTGATTACGGCGGCGTTGGTGGTGTTCGTGGACTGTATGAAGGAGCTGCCGGCGACGTTAATCCTGCGGCCCTTTAATTTTGAAACCCTGGCCACCTACGTGTACCAGTTTGCCTCGGACGAGAAGCTCGCCCACAGCGCCCTGCCGGCATTGATTATCGTGCTGGCCGGCATCATTCCGATCATCCTCATGAGCAAGTCCATTTCCGACACCCGGGCCATTAGCTGACGTTCGCCGCCTTCAAGCGGCAGCCGGGAAGTCCACTTAGATCACCGAACGGGAATGCGCGCCCTGAACCACAAAACGGCCCTGGAAAACCGCAACGGGTTCTCTGACGGGTTCCGTGGTGGGTTCGCCGCAGTACACTTCAGCAATCAGGGAAAGCCGGCCCTTGCCATGGCGGGCCAGGCTTTTTCGGAATCGGTCAGGGACTTCACCGCCGGGGAGGCGGCACAGGGCGAAGAAGTTCGTGTCTACCGGTTCAATGTGCTCAATTTCACCTACCTGGATCACCACCTTTCCGGCCAATCCCAGGTCGGTCAATACCAGCTCAACCAACCCCCAGGCGGAAATCACTGCAACCGAGTAGACACTCCCCCCGAAGCCAGTCCCCTGGTGGTTGTGGTTGGAGGCCAGCGGAGCACTGACCAACAACGCGTGGCCGTCATAGGAAACCAGCTCCACACCCAATGCTTCCGAGAGCGGAATCATGTCATAAATGCGTTTCTGAAACCGGGCTAACTGAGTCATATTCCCTCCTGAATATGTCTTCAGTTTATGCCCGTTTCAGTGCTTTCCCTATGCGACTTACGTCGGTTTTCTCTACTGCCAGATGACCGGCTCACGTTTTGCGTACCAGGAGTCCACATTTTCCTGATACGCATCCTCCACCACATTACGCTTCAGCTTCAGTGTCGGGGTCAGGAAGCTGTTCTCGATGGACCATTCATCGCTGACCACGGTAATGAACGCCAGTTGCTCGTGAGGGTCCACGGTCTTGTTCACGTCTGTAATCAACTGCTTGAAGCTGGCCTCGATGTCCTTGCGGAATGCTTCATCAGCCATCTTCGGACGAATCTCCTCGCCCAGCATCACCAACGCGTGGGGTTGCGTCTGGTTGGCCCCGGAAACACACACCATTTCGATGGCCTCATGAGACATCAGGCGGTTCTCAATCGGTGCGGGGGCGATGTACTTACCCTTGCTGGTCTTGAAGATTTCCTTGATGCGGCCGGTCAACTTCAGGCGTCCCATCTCGTCGATTTCGCCTTTGTCGCCGGTTTTCAGGAAACCGTCCTCTGAGAACGTTTCGCGGGTTTTCTCTTCGTCCTTGTAGTACCCCATCATGGTGGCCGGGCTTTTCACCAGCACTTCGCCCTCGTCGCTGATCTTCATTTCCACGCCGGGCAGTGCTTCACCCACGTAGCCGGTGCGGGAACGGCCAGGCTTGTTCATGTGGGAATAGGCAAAGTTCTCGGACATGCCGTAGCCTTCCAGCAGTTCCAGCCCCAGGTTGCGGTACCAGTCCAGCACATCGTTGGAAAGAGGTGCGGAGCCACTGCCAGCCAGTTTGACCTTGTTCAGGCCCAGCCCTTTGAGCACCTTCTTCTTGATCACCTTGTTCAGCAGCGGAACCTTCAGCAGCTTTTCCAGCTTCTCCTTGGGCAGCTTCTGCAGAACGCCGTGCTGGAATTTCACCCACAGGCGGGGCACTGACAGGAACAGCGTCGGCTGTGCCCGCTGCAGATCCTGGACAAAGGTATCCAGCGACTCGGCAAAGAACAGCTGGAAACCGGAGTACAGCGAGCCCAGCTCCACAAACGTGCGTTCGAAAACGTGCGCCAGCGGCAGGTAGGACAGCATGCGCTCTTCCGCGCCAACGCCCAGCACCTGGGTGCCACCGGCGGCCGCAAATGCCATATTACGGAAGCTCAGCATAACGCCCTTCGGCCGACCGGTGCTGCCAGAGGTGTACACAATGGTGGCCAGTTCATCCGCATCCCGCTGGGTGTTCTCTTCCAGTGGCGGGTACTTGCCCACAAGGTCGTCCCAGGTTTCAAAGTCGTTGGGCGGGCTCAGTGGGTAGGAAATACAACGCACGGACTCCGGCACGCCGGACTTCATCTGGTCCCAGTCGTCCAGCTTACCGACAAACAGAACGTCGCATTCGCTGTGGTTAAGGATGTAGTTCACCGTATCCGCATTCAGGGTCGGGTACAGCGGCACGGAAATGTGTCCGGCCATCCAGATGGCCCAGTCCGACATAATCCACTGCGCGCAGTTCTTGGATATGATCCCGACCCGGCTCTTTTCCGGCAGGTTCAGGGATTTCAGGTACGAGGCCATCCGGCGGGCTTCATCCACCGCACGCTTCCAGGTGTATTCGACAACCTTGCCGTCGCCAATGGGCTGAGTCATGTACAGGGAATCCGCCTTGGCGTGTTCCCAGTGATAAACCATATCCAGGGGGAGTTTGTCAGTAGTGTCCATGGACCTTCCTTGCGTTGTGTTATTTTTGAGTTATCGGTGTTTTTATTATGTAAGGGCTGCACTGCATTAGACTTTAGTAGCCTATTTCACCACAGCCGTCACCGTCAAAACGTGACGGAACTAAAACTATTCCACTTCACATGTACTTTTGGCCGGCATACTGCCGCGCAAATCCCTGTAAAAGGTACCTTCCCTTACCCATCAATCCAATAGCCTGTGATAAACTCCCGCCCCATTATAAAACGCGCGTTCGATCTCCCGGCGCGCCCAAACAGTCTGAACAGACCCGGAGACCGGTTTATGGCTAACAAGATTCTGCGTACGCTGATCGGCACCGCCCTACTGGCAATGGCGGCCATTGCACCCGCCATGGCACAGAGCGACGAACAGCGAGTAGTCGCCATCACCCAGATTGTGGAGCATCCGGCACTGGATGCTGTCTACCAGGGCATCAGGGACGAACTGGAAGCACAGGGATATAACGACGGCGAACAGGTTCGTATCATGCACGAAAGCGCCCAGGGCAACGCCGCCATCGCGTCACAGATTGCCCGCAAATTCGTGGGTGAAGGCCCGGACGTGATCGTCGCCATCGCCACGCCGTCGGCCCAGACCATGGCCGCCGCCGCTCGCGAGACTCCAGTGGTCTTCTCAGCGGTGACTGACCCAGTCGGCGCCAAGCTGGTGAAAAGCCTGAAGGCTCCGGGAGCCAACATCACCGGCGTGACCGACATGCTGCCCATCGAACGCCACCTCGACGTGCTCGAGCGGGTGGTGCCAGACGCCAAACGCATCGGCACCGTCTACAACCCCGGCGAAGCCAACGCAGTGGCTCTGGTGGAGCTGCTTGAAGAGCGACTGCAGGCCCGTGACATGGAACTGGTTAAAGCCGCCGCCACCAAGACCTCGGAAGTGCTCGGTGCTGCCCGCTCCCTGGTGGGCAAAGCAGACGCCATCTACCTGACCACCGATAACACCGTGATCAGCGCCGTGGAAGCCGTCATCTCCGTGGGCGAGCGTGCCAGCATTCCGGTCTTCGCCGCTGACACCGCCACCGTCGGCCGTGGCGCCGTTGCTGCCCTTGGCTTCGACTACTACGACCACGGCCGCCAGACCGGCGCCATGGTGGCCCGCATCCTGGAAGGTGCCAACCCCGGTGACATGGATGTGGAATCCGTGGACACCCTGGAACTGTTCGTGAACCCCGCTGCCGCAGAGCGCATGGGCATTACCCTGTCCGACGACCTGATCAGCGACGCGAAAAAAGTCGTAAACAGCGACAAGTAACCCACTGTTAGCGGGCAGCCTCACAAGGGCTGCCCGTTTTCATTTACGGTGACCCTATCCCATGCTTAGTAACATTGCCTTTTATGGCGCCATCGAAACCGGCCTGATCTACGGGCTGGTCGCCTTCGGTATCTACCTTTCGTTTCGCGTACTGGACTTCCCGGACCTGACCGTGGACGGCAGTTTTCCCCTGGGCGCCGCCGTGGCAGCAGTCCTTATCATTGAAGGCGTTAACCCCTGGCTGGCCACCGGCGCCGCCGTTATCGCCGGCATGGGTGCCGGTGCGGTAACCGCATTGCTGAACGTCAAACTCAACATTCTCAACCTGCTGGCGTCCATCCTCACGATGATCGCGCTGTATTCCGTGAACCTGCGCATCATGGGCCGGCCCAACATTGCCCTGCTCACCGAGGAAACCGTGCTCACACCCTGGTACGACCTTGGCCTGGCCTACCATCAGGTGCCGGTACTATTGTTCATCATCGTGGTGATGGTAAGCCTGTTGTTGCTGTGGCGTTTCATGAAATCCGAAACCGGGCTGGCCATGCGCGCCACCGGCGCCAACCCGCGAATGGCCCGTGCACAAGGTATTGCCACCGGTGCCATGATTGTTCTGGGGGTTGCCGTCTCTAACGGCTTGGTAGGCCTCGCCGGTGCCCTGTTCGCCCAGAGCCAGGGCGCTGCAGACGTCACCATGGGTGTGGGCGTGATCGTGATTGGCCTGGCCTCACTGATCGGTGGTGAAGCCGTGCTTACGCCGTCTACGGTTCTCCGAGCCCTGATTGCCTGTGTGATCGGCGCCATCGTCTACCGCCTGGCCATTGCCCTGGCACTGAACGCTGACTTCCTGGGGCTACAGGCCCAGGACCTGAACCTGATCACCGCCGTGCTGGTCACCCTGGCCATTGTGCTGCCCGGTGTTCGCACGTCCGTTGCCGCGCGGCTTACCCGCAAAAAGGCCTGAGGAGGAAGCATGATTACAGCAACCGACCTGACCCTCACCTTCGGCAAGGGCACGCCGCTGGAAAACCCGGCCCTTCGAGGCATGAGCCTGACCGTCAACCAGGGCGAATTCGTCACCGTGATTGGCAGCAACGGCGCCGGCAAATCCACCTTCCTCAACGCCCTCGCCGGTGAGGTCATGGTGGACAGTGGCAACATCATCGTCGACAACCAGGACGTAACAAAGCTGCCCACCCACAAACGCGCCGGCCGGGTAGCCCGCGTATTCCAGGACCCGCTGGCGGGCACCTGTGAAGGCCTGACCATCGAGGAAAACCTGGCCCTGGCCATCAAACGTGGCCAGCGCCGTGGGCTGAGCGCTGCCGTAAAAGCCCGCTACATGGACCAGTTCAAATCCAGCCTGGCCTCCCTCAACCTGGGCCTGGAAAATCGTCTGGGCGACAAGATGGGCCTGCTTTCCGGCGGCCAACGCCAGGCCGTCAGCCTGTTGATGGCCAGCCTGACACCCTCCGCCATCCTGTTGCTGGACGAACACACCGCCGCGCTGGACCCGAAAACCGCCTCCTTCGTGCTGGACCTGACCACACAGATCATCAAAGAACAGAAGCTCACCGCGCTGATGGTCACCCACAGCATGAAACAGGCGCTGGAAGTGGGCGACCGCACAGTGATGCTGCATCAGGGCCAGGTGGTGTTCGACATCGCCGGCCAGGACCGGGAAGGACTGGAAGTGAAAGACCTGCTGGAACTGTTCGAGAAGCAGCGCGGGCTGGAAGTGGACGACGACAGTTTGTTGTTGGGCTGATCACGCTCGCCGGCAAACTCGTCTACGGGGCACCTTGCATGCCCCGTAGACCGTTTGGTCACTAGTGACCGTACACCCGCATCTGGGTATTGGTGATCGCCAGATCATCAATGAAGATCTGGCCGATCGAGGCCTGCCCCACAATCACCTCCTGCATTCCGATGTCCGCCGCAAAGCTGGGCATATCGATCGCCAGGGAGGAACCACCGTCTGCACGCTGGCCGTTGTAGATATACAGGTCCACTTCCGCGAACAGGTCCAACACGCTCGGGAAGGTCTGGTCGTAGTCCGCACCGGTCAATGAAAGACCACGAATGCCCACGGCCGCAAACGGCACATCGAAATCCATTACCTCAATGGCAAACGCAGAACGTAGCCGCATGACGTCGGTGTCTGTATCAATGTGAATAGAGCCACGCCCCAACACACCTTCAATGAACAGGTTGTCCATCAGCGCCGTGTTCTGGCCGCCCTGCCCCCACAATTCCCACGCACCGGAGGTCACACGGAAATCTATGGCATTGAAGAATTGCGGGCGGATATTGATGGCCGCATCGCCGTCGGCGAGCACATCAATATCGATACGGATGTTGTCCAGCAGATCATTGGAATCTGGCCCACCCAGGCCATTGAAGCCAAAGAAGTCTGTCCGTTCCGCACCGCCGATGCTGATATCGCTGATCGTCAGCGACCCTTCATCGGTATAGATAAAGCGGTCCATATTGATCTTGGTTTCCAGCTCAATGGACACACCGGCCTGGCCGGTAATGTTTCCCATTGCGCTATCCTCCAGCATCACAATGTCTGCCATTGCGGCAGCAGGCAACCCTGCGACGCCCAGCGCAAGCAGTGTTCGTTTCAGGCCTTTCATTATTATGTTCCTTTTATAGTAGTTTTCACTTCCTGTGGGCCACTACCTCTTACGACTCCACATCACTACTTTAGCGACAGGTACAAAACGGGTACGTGCATCGGTCACATTTAACTGACTTTATGAACCTTTTTTCAGATTTTTCGCTGCGCACTTTTTGACCACAACATCTAGTGGTTTCAAGTAAAATGCCTCAACGCGGCGTTTTTGCGGGCATTTCAGGATATTCAAGCATTCATCCATTGATTTTCTTTCGCTATGAGCCGCAATCTATAGTTGTCTTCTTATTCACAGACCACTATATCCTGTTATACTAATCTCATATTCACCCATATATAGGGTTTGCTCGGCCCGACCACCACAAACGGCGCGCCAGTAAACCACGCGGGTGACCATCTTTCCTGAAAACCCGCTGTTACGCCCTTTCCAGGGCGAACAGCAGGTTAGAAAAACACCAGATCTAGTGTTTCACCGGATCTGAAGCATAACGGCCTTCCAGGCTGAGACATCTTAACGACACATGGGGTATGGCCGGCTGCGGTTTGCAACGGCCATCAAAAGACATACCGGACATTCGAGGGTGGCAATGAACGCTAAAGCACAGGCAGTGATAACAACAATTCCAATGCAGGAAGCTTCGCTGGACATCTGGAACAGCAAGTACCAACTCAAAACCAAGACCGGCGAACCCGTCGATAAGGACATCGAAGCAACCTACGAGCGTGTTGCCACTGCCCTTGCCGAAGTAGAAAACAAAGCCAACCGCGCCAAGCACAAGAAAGAATTCGTCTGGGCCCTGCGCCACGGTGCCATCCCCGCTGGCCGCATCACCTCCAACGCCGGAGCGGAAGCCCACAAACCAGCCACGTCCACCATCAACTGCACCGTGTCTGGCTCCGTTCAGGACTCCATGAACGACATCCTGGAGAAAAACCACGAAGCCGGCCTCACCCTCAAAGCCGGTTGTGGTATTGGTTATGAATTCTCCACCCTGCGCCCCCGCGGTGCCTACGTTGCCGGTGCGGGTGCCACCACCTCCGGCCCGCTGTCGTTCATGGATATCTTCGACCGCATGTGCTTCACCGTGTCTTCTGCCGGTGGCCGCCGTGGCGCGCAGATGGCCACCTTCGACGTACACCACCCGGACGTGATCGACTTCATCCAGGCCAAGCGTGAAGACGGCCGCCTGCGCCAGTTCAACCTGTCCCTACTGATCACCGAAGACTTCATTGAAGCCGTGCGCAATGGCGACGACTGGCACCTGTCGTTCCCCGTCACCGAGAAAGAAGTGGAAGACGAAGGCCTGGACCTGTCCGACACCACCCAGTTCGTGTACCGCGACTTCCCGATCCAGAAAGGCTATGTGGTCAATGGCGAAGGCAAGGTAGCCTGCCGCATCTACCGCACCCTGAAAGCCCAGTTCATCTGGGACACCATCATGACCAGCACCTACGACTACGCCGAGCCAGGGTTCATCCTGATCGACAAGGTCAACCAGATGAACAACAACTGGTTCTGCGAAGACATCCGCGCCACCAACCCCTGTGGCGAGCAGCCCCTGCCCCCGTACGGCAGCTGCCTGCTGGGCTCTGTGAACCTGACCATGTTCGTGGACTACCCGTTCACCGACAAGGCCAGCTTCAACTATGAGAAGTACCGCAAAGTCGTGGGCATCTTCACCCGCATGCTGGACAACGTAGTGGAAATCAATGGCCTGCCGCTGGAAGAGCAGCGCCACGAAATCACCTACAAGCGCCGCCACGGCATGGGCATCCTCGGCCTGGGCTCCACCCTCGCCATGCTGCGCATGCCTTACGGCTCATCCGAATCCGTGCAGTTTACCGAAGAAGTCGTACGTGAAATGGCCGTGGAAGGCTGGCGCCAGTCCCTGGCCCTGGCCGACGAGAAAGGCCCGGCGCCGATCATGGATGACGAGTTTGAAGTTACCCCCAAGATGCTGACCAAGTGCCCGCAGCTGTCCCAGGACGGCTACAAGCTGGGCGACAAGCTCAAGGGCAAGGTACTGCACGCCAAGTACAGCAAGTACATGCAGCAGATCGCCGGCGTAGAGCCGGAGCTGATCGAGCAGCTGGCCGAGAAAGGTGGCCGCTTCACGCACCACACCTCCATCGCGCCCACCGGCACCATCAGCCTGTCACTGGCCAACAACGCCAGTAACGGCATCGAGCCCAGCTTCTCGCACCACTACGCGCGCAACATCATCCGCGAAGGGCGCAAGACCAAGGAAAAAGTCGACGTATTCTCCTTCGAGCTGCTGGCTTACCGCCACCTGGTTAACCCCGGTGCCATGCCCTTCTCCGAAGAAGAAGACAAGCGCCTGCCCCAGTACTTCACCACGTCTGAAGACGTGACGCCGGCGCAGCACGTGGACATCCAGGCCGCGGCCCAACTGTGGGTGGACTCGTCCATCTCCAAGACCGCCAACGTGCCCCAGGATTTCGCGTATCCGGACTTTAAAGACATCTACATGTACGCCTACGACAAGGGCCTGAAGGGTTGCACCACCTTCCGCTTTAACCCGGAAGCCTTCCAGGGCGTACTGGTTCAGGAGAAAGACCTGGAAAACACACTGTACGAATTCACCCTGGACGACGGCAGCAAGGTAACCCTCAAGGGCAACGAACAGGTGGAGTACGACGGCGAGCTCCATAACGCCGCCAACCTGTTTGATGCGCTTAAAGAAGGCACCTACGGCAAATACTGATCCCGGGAACCGACACAGGACAACGAACATGACCGTTAAAATCAGCAACAAAATCGTCGGCTACCGCGTAAAGAAAGCCGACCCCGAAGCAGCACAGCCAGCCGCGCAGCCGGAAAACAAACCGGTTGAGATGAACGAATACATCGAACGGCCGGACTTCCTGCTGGGCACAACCTACAAGATCAAACCGCCGGTGGCCGAGCACGCGATGTACATCACCATCAATGACATCCTGCTCAACGAAGGCACTGACCACGAAAGCCGGCAGCCGTACGAAGTGTTCATCAACTCCAAGTCGATGGAACACTTCCAGTGGGTTATCGCCCTCACCCGCGTTGTCTCCGCCGTGTTCCGCAAAGGCGGCGACGTGACGTTCCTGGTGGAAGAACTGCGCAGCGTGTACGACCCCAACGGCGGCTACTTCAAGAAAGGCGGCGTATTCATGCCCTCTCTCGTCGCCGAAATCGGCGCCGTGATCGAGAAGCACCTCAAGGCCATCGGCCTGATTGAAAGCGAGGAAATGAGCGAAGTCACCAAACGCATCCTCGCCGAAAAACGCGCCGAATTCGAAGCCAGCCACACCACGGCCACGAACGACGACAAAGCCGGCGACTACCCGCCCAACGCCACCATGTGCGGCAAGTGCAGCACCAAGGCGGTGATTGTGATGGATGGGTGTGCAACTTGCCTGTCTTGTGGCGATAGTAAGTGTTCATAGCCATATAAACTGGTTACTTGATAGCTTTAACAGATTTACAATCTTTGACCCCCGAAACCTTGTTCTTCGGGGGCTTTTTATTACTATTCCACTTCCCCATCACTTCGTAAGATCTTAGTTGCTGAACGGGTTAAACGCACTATACTAGCGGATACATAAGAATAATCCTTCAAAACCTTGTTTTTATTGTTTTTTATAAAACAAGTTTTATCTTTTAGGTTTCAAGTATCCAAATGTCATCTAGACCAAAAGCCCCGAAAAAAGTTGTGCAGTTCTCACACATTACGCCTAGAGAACAACGCTTTATGATTGTCGACCGTGAGACGGGGGGTTCCTACCCCGTTACTGCGGACATTCCTAAAAAGAGGCACACTGTGCCAAAGGAGTGTTCATGTCCAGACGCAGAAAATATAGCCCAGAGTTCAAACGCGAAGCCATCGCCTTAACCCGGCAACCCGGTGTGAGTTTTCGCCAGGTAGCCTTGGAGATCGGCATCAATCCCAACCTGTTGGCGCGGAGAAGCGGATGAGGAGACGGATAAGGCCTTTACAGGCTCTGGTTCCCCCAGAGACGAAGAGGTTGCCCGTCTCAAGCGAGAGTAGTTCCGTGTAAAGAAGGAGCGTGATTTTTTGCACGAAGCGGCAGTGTTCTTCGCAAAGGAGTCGTCCTGAGGTATCAGGCGATTCGACGTTGTCGCAGCCATTTCCCAATACGTCCTATGTGCAGATGCCTGAAGGTGTCGGCCAGCGATTATTACGCTTGGGTATCTCGCCCTGAGTCCGCCAGCGCAAAGGCGAATCAGCACTTGCTGTCACGCATCAGAGAGATTCATGACGAAAGCGGTGGCATGATTGGCTCACCCCGAATGCACGAGGACCTGATTGCCGAAGGCACGTCAACCAGTCTGAATCGTGTTGCTCGGTTGATGGCCAAACACAGCATTCAGGGTTGGCCACGCAAAAAAGCGCGGACGCTTGGGGCGTCGATCTCATCGGCCACCGGGAATCCGGAATCACCAGGAGCGGAACTTCTCCGCTCTGGAACCGGACACCAAGTGGGTGACGGACGTTACCGAGATACCTACGCAGGAGGGAAAGCTCTTTCTGTGCGTGGTCCTCGACCTGTTCAGCAAGCTGATCGTTGGTTGGTCCATGCATCACCGGCAGGATCGGCACATGGTGATCAGAGCGGTTGAGATGGCGGTTTGGCAGCGCCAGGGGGAAGTTCCGGTTATTCTGCATTCAGATCGAGGCAGTCAATTTACCAGTGGTGACTACCAGCGATATCTCGGCAGCAACCGCCTGGTGAGCAGTATGAGTGCCGTCGGCCACTGTGGCGATAACGCTGCCTGTGAGGGGTTCTTCGGAATGCTCAAGCGTGAGCGAGTTCACCACCGGCGTTACCGCACTCAGAACGAAGCGCGAGCTGATGTCTTCGACTACATTGAACGGTTCCATAATCCCAAGATGCGACGTAGAGTCGCTGATCAGGATCGGAAGCTGTCCGCCGTTTTAAACCCGTCCGTGGAAACGGGGTAGAACCCCTAACTAATGGGGCGTCTCTATTTTGTTGGGGGGAATACCATAATGTTCGCTTACTTTTGTATCGTTTAGCAGTAACGCCCTTCGGGTTTCAGAAGGCAACTCACCAAATAGCTTCTTATAATCACAAGACAGTCTCCCTAAGTGCATAAATCCGTAATCGAACGCAACCTCAGTAACATTTTTCGCGCGGCCACCTAGCAATTCCTCCCTAACCTTCTGAAGCTTTCTGTTTTTTATATAACTTCTAGGAGTTGTTGAAAATGAGGCAGAGAACATATTATAAATTGAACGAACGCTAACCTTTGATATAAAACATAACTCATCTAAGCTAATATCATTCTTCAGATTATTATCTATATATTGAGTAATTTTTTCCATGCAGGGATGAGCATTCACAGACTTCTCATATATATTAAAATTTCCTTGAAATGTTCGCAAAATTTTCTTTACCATAATTTCTTTGTATGGATCAAAAACACAAAAAAGGTCAGAGTCACAATTCTCAACCTCCAGAAATACAGACTCAAAGAGTTTCACCAATGACGGGAAACAAAAAAGGCTTACTGGAAGTCGTTTGAAACGAATACCTGATTTCGGAATATGCCCCAGATCACCAATGACAGCAGACTGAAATTCGCTTTCAGGCACATTAATGATTAGCTTTTCGCAGTCATGAGAATAGTCAAGTATTATTAATTCATGCGGATTTAATATTATTGCGTCACCTTTCTTCAAAAGAACTTTTTCGTCCTTAAAAGTGATCTTGCACTCGCCTTCCGTTATTATTTGCAAGTGAAATGCATCTTCTAGCTCCGGACTTTTGATTTTTACCTCACCACCATAGGAAATAGAGGATAGCCCAAGCCCAGAAATTTCTGTAAAACTCAAACGTGATAGAGATTTTTGGCTATTCATTACTTCAATTGTGTGACGGCCAATTTTTTTGTTTACAAATTCCGAGACCACTTCCGGATGAGCGAATTCGAAAACCGTCGCCTGACTTAAAACATTAGCTAGCAACTTAGTCATCTTATTTATCCTATTTTTGATTTTTGTCATTGTGATTTTAGGAAATTTTAGCCTATTCGAGCCCAAAATCCATTGCAGTAGGTGATGACGGGGTCAAAAGGAGTCCTGATTATACATAAGGCTCATCATCTTCAGGGCCTGATATGGCGTCAGTGGTTTTCTCGCGGCTACCGTAAGAAAGCGTAGAATCATAGCCTTGAGCCTGACCCGTGACTTCAACCCGTCGAAAGTAGGCGCGCAAGGCCTGCAATGACGGGGAACTGCACGATATAATGTCGCCGGACATCCAATCGCCCAGTCAATGCTCTTGGCTCATGCGACGTAAACACCTAGTTAAGGCGATCAATAGCGAGATCAAACTGGTTCTGGGCTTCCGTCAACTCGGTCTGCGGGGGCTCGACACAGTGCAGGGTGAGTGAGATCTTATCTGCCTGTCGCTCAATCTCTGGAGGATTAGTTTGCTGATGAGGCTGACGTAGCGATTTGTTCACGTTACTTCTCCGAAGAAAATTTCGCAGTAATTGCCGGGGCTTAACGCTCCAGTTTCTTTGCAGATTGGCCACCAATGCCGAAATGCTGCTTGGGCATTTCCGTGATCATCACCCGGATACGATCCATTGGCGCATCCAAGGAACGGGCCATAGCCTCACTCACTTCCTGGATAAGAGTTTCCTTTTGCTCGTCGGTTCTGCCTTCAATAATATAAAGTTGGGCAATGGGCATAGAGCCTCCTTGTTTATACAAATCGGCCAGAAACAGTTCCCAGCCCCTGGTAACGTACGGTGATATTGTCACCAGGCTCCACGGCGATCGCTGCGGTGATACCGCCCGTCATGATGAAGGTGCCCGCTGGGATATGTTCACCCCGTTCTGCCAGCAGGTTGGCCAGCATCGCCACGCTGGACGCCGGATGACCGAGCACGGCGGCGCCCGCGCCTACATCGACAACTTCACCGTTTTTCTCGACCACCACTCCCAGGGTTTTCAGGTCCACGTCCGCCACATCGGCCATCTGGCCACCGGTGATAAACCGGGTTGATGAGGCGTTGTCCGCCACGACACTTACCAGGTCGAACTTGAAGTTCTCGTAGCGGGAATCGATGACTTCCACGGCGGGAATCACGAAGTCCGTTGCGGCCAGCACCTGGCCGATATGGCAGCCGGGGCCTTTCAGGGGCGCCTTGGTAACGAAGGCAATCTCTGCTTCAATTTTCGGGTGGATCAGCTCCTTGGTGTCGACCACACCGCCATCCGGCACGCTGAAATAGTCCGCCAGGAAGCCGTAAATGGGGGTTTCGACACCCATCTGGGCCATCTTTGCCCAGGATGTGAGGCCCATTTTCATGCCCACGATCTTGTTGCCTCGCTCTTCCTTGCGACGACGGATTTCCCACTGCACGTCGTAGGCATCCTCGAAGGTCATATCGGGATAGTCATTGGTAACCTTGGTGATGTCCTGGGCCTGCAGTTCGGCGTTTTCCACGTGCTCGGCCAGTGCCAGCACCTGCTCTCGACTTAATGTCTTGCTCATGCATTCTGCTCCTTCCGCGCCGCCAGAAGATCCAGCGCCACATCCACAATCATGTCTTCCTGGCCACCCACCATGCGGCGTTTGCCCAGCTCCACCAGAATGTCAACGGTCTTCAGGCCGTACTTCTGCGCCGCCACTTCGGAATGGCGCAGGAAGCTTGAGTAAACGCCGGCGTAGCCCAGGGCCAGGGTTTCACGATCCACCCTGACCGGGCGGTCCTGAAGCGGCCGGACGATGTCGTCCGCCGCGTCCATCAGCGCATACACGTCGGTACCGTGCTCCCACCCCATCTTGTCGAAGGCGGCGATGCACACTTCCAGCGGGGCATTGCCCGCGCCGGCGCCCATACCCGCCAGGGAAGCATCAACCCGGTCACAGCCCTCTTCCACTGCCACGATGGAGTTGGCCACACCCAGCGCCAGGTTGTGGTGGGCATGAATGCCGGTTTCGGTTTCCGGCTTGAGAACATCCTTGAGCGCCCGGAAGCGGTCCCGGATGTCGTTCATGTTCATGGCGCCGCCGGAGTCCACCACGTACAGGCAGGTGGCACCGTAGTCTTCCATCAGCTTGGCCTGTTCGGCGAGCCCCTGCGGGGTCTGCATGTGGCTCATCATCAGAAAGCCGACGGTGTCCATGCCGAGCTTGCGAGCGTGTTCAATGTGCTGCTTTGACACATCTGCTTCGGTGCAGTGGGTGGCCACTCTGACGATTCTTGCGCCAGCGCTGTAGGCATTGTCCAGGTCGTGGACGGTTCCGATACCGGGCAGTAACAAGGTGGCGATCTTCGAGTGGGTGACCACGTCTGCCACCGCTTCGATCCACTCCAGGTCAGTGTGGGCGCCGAAGCCGTAGTTGAAGCTGGAGCCCTGTAAGCCGTCGCCGTGGGCCACTTCTATACTGTCGACTTTCGCCTTGTCCAGGGCACGAGCAATGTCCTGCACGTTCTGGATGGAGTACTGGTGGCGAATCGCGTGGCTGCCGTCCCGCAGGGTCACGTCGGAGATGTAGAGCTTTTTACCGGGATTAAAGGTCATGGTTCGTTCCTCCTCAGTTGACCAGCGATTCGGCGATGCGCTCGGCGGTACCGAGTGCAGCGGAGGTCATGATATCCAGGTTGCCGGCGTAGGCCGGCAGGTAATGGGCGGCGCCTTCCACTTCCAGGAAGATGGAGGTCTTCAGGCCGCTGAACTTACCCAGACCCGGAACGTTCATGGGCTCGTCTTCGGGAATCACATCAAACTGCACTTTCTGCTTGAGGCGATAACCGGGCACATAACGGTTGACGGCCTTAACCATCTCATCCACGGAGGCTTCCACTTCCGTTTGGTCGGCAGCTTCGGACAGCACGTAGACGGTGTCCCGCATCAGCAAAGGTGGTTCGGCCGGGTTCAGGATGATGATGGCCTTGCCCTTCTGGGCGCCGCCCACCACTTCGATGGCCTTGGAGGTGGTCTCGGTAAACTCGTCGATGTTGGCGCGGGTGCCGGGGCCAGCCGACTTGCTGGATATTGACGCCACAATCTCGGCGTAGTGGGCCTTGGCCACGCGGGACACTGCCGCCACCATGGGAATCGTCGCCTGACCACCGCAGGTGACCATGTTGACGTTACCCTCCCCCAGGTGTTCTTCCAGGTTGACCACCGGCACACAGTAGGGGCCGATGGCTGCTGGGGTCAGGTCGACCACGCGGATG
>NZ_JBQKUK010000009.1:0-207103 GCF_054968585.1 Marinobacter sp. G5_S1_61_S3
ATTACAGCGGTATAGCATTCGATGATTTTGTAGATGCGCGAGTCGATAGAAGTGTCGACTTCAATTGGGGCACTGGCCAACCCCATTCCCAGCTCTCCGACGACAACTTCAGCGTTCGCTGGAATGGTATATTTACAGCGCCCCATGACTCAGGCACAAACACCTACCGCTTTACCGTCAGGACCAACGACGGCGTGAGGCTCTACGCAAACGGTACTCTTGTTATTGATGACTGGACAGAGCATGCTCCCACCGAATTTCAGTATGAACGCACACTCAGCCCCGGGGAAGAAGTCCTGCTCTCTATGGAATATTTTGAACGAGTTGGTTCAGCGGTCGCCGAGTACAGGGCAACAAACACCAATACAGGCGGAACCCTCTCCACGCCTGCCACTGTGAAGGCGCCAGACCCTACAACGAGCCACTCGCTTGATTCGGACAACGATGGGATTCCGGATACCTGGGAACTTTCACAGGGGCTTAGCCCCTGGGTTGACGACGCTGACTCTGTATCAAACAACGCTGGTATTTCGAATATTGAGGCATACAACAGTGGCCTTGATCCGTTCACACTCGAAGAAGTCGGAACCGTGAACACTAGCCCCGGCCCAACCGAGCCATCTCCTGAACCCGCAGAACCAAATGGCAGTATTACGCTGTCCTGGACGGCTCCAGGCACCCGCCTTGATGGCTCGTCTCTGTCACTGAGTGAAATCGATTACTACAGGATTCGCTATGGTCAATCACCGGGAGCGCTCACACAAACCCAGCAGGTCGACGGAGCCGAGACCTCATTTACTTTCGGAGATTTGGCGTCAGGAGTGTGGTACTTCTCGATAAGCGTCGTGGACCAGGGCGGTCTCGCAAGTGCGCCATCGGAAGTCGTATCCCAGCAAGTCGAATGAAGTAAAACCATATAACTCAATTTGTGTACAGGCGGTCTAGGTGTTCCTGGGCCGCTTCTTTTATTAACGGCGAAATGTCGCGTAACACGCGATCCCGGTCGCACTCTTCGCAATGAACACCAATAACTAACAGCGACGCATCGCTGCGGGAATTAAACATACCCGGTAGCTGGGCAAGCTTGGCCTGAAGTTCATTATTCTCCCATCGACCCTCAACATAGTATCCATACGCCACTACAAACGTCGTATCCGTTTGACGGAAGCCCAACTCCAGACCAGCCAACGGTGTCTGACCACTTACCGGATCAACACTGAAGGTACGCTTAGGAACCAATACCGAGGAATCGTATATTCGGTTGTTATACTGAACCACCTCAAACTTGGGGCGCTGATAGTCGTAACTGTATAACGCCACCAACAACCTGACTCCGGCCTGACCCTCCCGCGCCGTTCCTCGCTTTATATAGGTCTGTTCAAGGATACGATCGGGACGAACAATGGCAGGCTGCCATCCCAGAAGACTCCGGCGGAAAAGGGGCATCCAGTTGGAAGCATCTACTAGAGACACACTGTGTTGTTCGGTTTCCCCATTCATGTCTGCGAGGCTTGGTGAAACAGACCAGGAAGCCGCTCCCATCAAAAGCACAAGAAAAAGGGGGGATAACATGCCAGCGGCAGAATGGAGGCCTGATCCTTCCGTGTTGCCGTCCACAGCCGAGTCAAGGTTCTTTTCGGTGCCTTCCAGCCAACGAGCGAAGAAGTACAGTGGAACAAGAGTCCCGGCGAAAACCCACCAACCAAAGAAATCGTGCTCCTTGATAAGTGATGACGTCATTTCAGATTCGTATCCAATATAAATAATGACGAAAACACGGATCCAGTTGGCAACAAGGGATATCACCACTCCGGTAAACAAAAGAACGCAGCGGGTACGCCACAAACGGTAATTCAGTTCACCGTATAGCAGCGACAACGTTGCACCAACCAACAAGTACCGTAATCCGGAGCAACCATGGGCAATCTCGAATGCCCCCACTCCCGGAAAATAGACGAACACACCCTCGACGATAAATTCGATATCAAACTGCGATAACATCAGCTGGTTGAAAGCAACTGTAATCAGTTGCAGGTTCCAGGAAAGATAGTCCCAGAATGGAAGCGTGAATACCATCAACCCCATGGGGATAAAAAACGCTTGAGTCTGCCTCCACCCCCACAACACCAGAAGCCCACCAATCAATAGCGGCAAAAGTGCCACTTGCTGGAACGCTTCAATCAGAAGAACGCTGCCCGCGAGGTATACCAAGCCGGAGACACACAGTGGGAGCAGCCAGAACCAATAGAACCCAACTACCGGGCGATGCCTGCGCCACGCAGAGACTGTCAGGAAAATGCTGATCACGAGTACAAGAAAACCGTGGGAGTACGACTCATCGAACTTCAGCCAACGGTCAACCAGACCGCTCAACGTAGAAGCGGTAGCAACGAGAAAACAGGCAAAATACAGCGCGGGAAACAGCCAAGGGTATCGCGCTATGCCGATATTACGATCCATGTAGTAGATCCTGAGAAGCGTGGTTTAAATGGTAGTTTACCTTTTTACTACAAGTTGGCACTCGGGAAACGAGCACCCCACTTTAGTTTCCGGATTTTATACGGTATAGATACCGAAATATGCGGCTTCTGACTAGCATAAACGAAATCAGAGGCTCGGCATGAGTTGCAAGTCGAGCTTTGTAATCTTCATTCTTACCAGAGCCAGCAAGAAGGTCAAAGTCCGCAATACCGGCATTCTCAAACGCCTCTTCAATTGAATACCCTAAATGGAGCGTGCCCAGCGCCAGTTTAGGATGAAAATCCTGCTGGTAGCCCGATTGAAGGTTATAACAGCGACCACGGTAATGGACGTTATACAGCACTGACACGGCTGTCCCATCACAACGCATTATCGAAAGATCGGGCACACCCCCTTCCTCTACAACGTGTGTGAGGAAATCCTTATGGAATCTCAGGCTCCTCGCGGAAAAGCAGGGCTGCCCCCAGCGCTCGACATGAAAAGCATTCAGGGCATTAAAAAAGTCATCAGGACTGTCTGGCCAGGCGTCCGCAAATGAGAGCTCTCCGCAGATTTCGAGCACCTTGCGCCTGTTAAAGAGACGCAACCTGGTATTGGGCCCCAAGGCAGACAGGTAGTTGTCAAAACTACCCGTCGTTTCAATGCTGTAGGCCACATCACTATCGACAACCCGGTAGCTCCATCCCGCTTTGTGGGCCAGGTTCTGCAGATGCAATGCCTCAGGGGACTGTTTAATCACATCCCGGAAAACGGCTTCGGACCAACCACAGGACGACAGAAGACGTTCAAGCCGTCCCGCACCTTGGTCAAACGTCTCTTTTGAACAAACAAAGGAATTGTACTCCGTGCGCGGGGTGGAAATTCTACGGTAATTGGTGCCCACAAACTGCAGACAGCGCAACGGTATCAGCCCCTTGAGCAGGTATTTGTCAATGTAGACTCCGGATGCGCCGGAACCGCCCTGCTCCAGCAACTGGAACCCCCGGGTCTGCCCCCATTCACGCCACCATGCATTCTGCCAGGCATCTGTCTGGAAAATACTCACCGGTCCCTCACAAACGGTTGAAAAGTCGTAGCTCGTCCATGGAATGTGGTAGGTTACCTCACGAATAAGGAAATGCGTTATCTATCTTGTGCATGGATGTACAATACTGCCTCGTCATTCCGATACGTCCAGTGCGCCCATCGTTAACTCTTGAATACTCAGGAAAGCCCAGTGTCGACCATGTCACTCGTAAAACGCCTGTTTCGTGGGTCAATTGCCCAGACACTTCACATTGTGGTTACGATTGGCGTCGGGCTTTTCATGTTGCCCTTCATGGTGTCCCAGCTTGGGGAATCCATGTACGGCATCTGGATACTCATCGGTGGCTTCACAGCCACTCTTTACCTGTTTGATTTCGGTTTCGCGACCGCTGTCACCCGGTTCATGGCACGCTATATCCAGCAGGAGGACACCAGGAAAGCCAACCAGGTTATCAACTCATCCCTGATTATCTATTCCGGCCTTGCTGTTGTCGTCATGCTGGCCAGCGCTGTCATCGCCTGGGTATCACCGGTCTGGGTTGAAAATCCAGACAATGTCTTGCTGATACGCCTTCTGATACTGATTGCCGGGCTCCAGATAGCACTCGGATTTCCATTTAAGGCATTTGCCGGCATTGCTGCAGCCTACGTGAGATATGACCTTACCGCATGGTGCCGAATAGTCGTAAAAGTACTTTCCACTGTCTGCTCTGTTATTGCCCTACTGCATGGCTATGAACTACTCGCCATCAGCCTCGTCCAACTGGGCGCCTCTATCCTCACAGACATCATCCTGATCTCTATTGCGAAGTATCTCCACCCGGCTATGCGCATCCGCAGGGAGTTTGTCGACAGGGAAACAATGCGGTCGCTCTTCAATTACAGCAACTGGGCCTTCCTGATCGATATCACCAACCTGGCCAAGGACAAAGCCGACATATTTCTGATCGGTGCCTATCTTGGAACTTCATTGCTGACGACCTATTACGTCGCCGTCAGGCTGGTTGAGTACAGCCTCCAGTTCCTTACCAAAGCAACAGGAATGAGCACCCCGGTGTTTGCGGCATCGCAGGCTAAGGGCGATACCGTCGATCTGCATGACAAGATTGCCGTTTTTCTGCGAATCAACATGATCCTCGGTGGATTCGCGCTTTTCGGCCTCATACTGCTCGGTGAACCGTTGATACGCCTTTGGATGGGTGCAGAGTTTGAATACACAACGGCCTACCATACGTTGGTGGTTCTGGTCAGCGGCCGCATGCTTATGTTCCTGACAGCACCCATGGGCAGCGTGCTCATGGCAACATCCCGACATCGACTTCAAGCCTTCCTTGGAATCGCGGAAACACTCACTTCAGCCTCGTTGATCTTCCTCCTGATCGGGGTACTGGACTACGGCATCGTGGCCGCAGCCATAGGGGTATCGGCACCACTATTCATTGGCCGAGCTTTTGTAATGCCATTCATCGTTCAGAGAGAAGTCGGGTTTACAGTTAACAGAGCAATTAAAGAGCTTGGTAAACCCATAGTTTTAATAGCATTATCATGTATTGTGGCCTCAGCAATGACTCGCTTCTTATTGCCCACGGGAACCTTTCCGGAGTTTTTATTTACCGGCCTGGCGATAACAACCGTATATTGGCTATTTGTTCTTCCGTCATTGTCCAAACGGGAATGGGGACACCTTGCACAGCTTTTACCGGGAAAGCTTGGCGTCAGGGCGAGAAACTATCTGTCAGCCAACCAATAGTCGTATATACTCACACTTATAGTGTGTTTCAAGCTGTTGGCTTGCACAAGGACAAGCAAACTATGGCGAATACGGCCCCTCGCATTGGTGTAGTTATCCCCCACTTCCAGAACGACGGCACGCTGCTCAGGCGCTCCCTCGAGTCCATTTTCAGTCAGACCGTCATCGCGCATATCGATATTGTTATTGTGGATGACGAATCACCCGTATCTACAAAATCCATTACACAGGATCTCTCACCTCCTGATGGAATATCGATCGCTGTAATAGAACAAAAGAACAGCGGGCCGGGTATTGCCAGAAACACGGGGCTTGCCGCGTTAAATTCAAAGACTGATTATGTCGCGTTTCTTGACTCGGACGACTATTGGTCACCTGAGCATCTCGAAACTGCTATGCTCGCTTTCAAGCTAGGCGCTCATTTCTATTTCTGCTCCCGCATTGTAGAGGGTGAGGATGAGGATCTTTTCAAAAAACTTAAGTTTATTGAAAAATATAATCTCGACTCGATCGAGGGTTATCCCCACCTATGCAGAATGAAAGACAACTACTTCAGGTCGGTTATCGAAGGTTACGTTACCACTTCGACTATTGTTTACGATTATCAAATGTTTGGAGATTTACGATTCCCAACGGAGTTCTACAGGTTTGGCGAAGACCAATTTCTGTGGCTAACAATCGGGAAAAGATCCGATAACGTCATCTGCTCGGATACCGTAGGGCTAACCTATGGGAAGGGCGTAAGTATATTTTCAGAGCAGACGTTTGGGACGGATAAGGATTTCTTTCGCATACATGATGAAATCCTTTATCGCAAAAAGGTGCTACGTAACTTCGAGCTGGACAGTGAAATGAATGAAGCAATTCACCGGCGGCTAAAATCGGCCCGCGATAGATTATCCCTTCGCCTTCTCCATAAGTTAAAACGGGGCCAGCTTCGCTTCCTGATGGTGGCTATCAAGTGTGACCTTGGAATCGCTCCGTACATGCTGGGAAACGCGGCAAGAATTATCGGGCGAGGATTTCATGTCAACAAGAATTAGTGTTGTTATCCCGGCATTCAATGCAGCAGCCTATTTAACTGAAACTGTGCAAAGTTTGCTCTCCCAATTGAGTGATCAGGACGAAATACTCGTCGTCGATGACGGCTCAACTGACAACACTTGCGCCGTTTGTGCGGATATTTCAGATCCCAGAGTTCGTTTGGTTCAAAGGGCAAACAGCGGTGGCCCTGCAGCTCCTCGGAACGCTGGATGCAGGGAAGCGAAAGGCAAATACATATTCCTGTTTGATTCGGACGATATCGCCGAACCCGACAAGGTAAGTGTCGCCATGAAGGCACTGGAAAACTCTCCAAAGGCCTCATTTCTGTTTACGAACTTCAGCCTTGCTGACTCCAACGGTGTCATCACCGAACACAGGTATCTGGACAGATACAGCGTTCTAAAACAGTTAGAGAAGTCGCCCGCTGGCACCAACACCTATACCGTAAACGGTGGCCGGCTTCTTGCCGCATTGTTGAGAGCCAATTTCGTCGGAACCTGCAGCGTTGTGTTTAAAAAGTCAGTTTGGCTACGTACCGAAGGGTTCAATGAGAACCTAAGACACCTCGATGATCGGGATATGTGGCTCCAGCTCTGCCGGCATGGCGACGCAGTGTTCGTGGACCACAGCTCATTCAGATATCGAAAACATGAAAGCGGGATTTCCTCACAGCGCATCAGAGCCCAGCATTTAGAGCGAGTGGCCGTAGCGGAAAGGGTAAAGCAGTGGGATCTCAACACTGAACAAAAAAATGCAGTGCACACGTTGGCCGCGAAAAACTACCTCAAGCTTGGCTACATAGACTTTCACGATCAGGGAAATATAGAACTTGCAAGGAATTGGTTTGCAAGAAGTTTTATTAACAAGCCATCCTACCCTGCCTTTAAGGGCATGATAAAATCAGTGGTACCACAGAAACTGTATCTAATGCTCAGCAGGAACTGATAGAAGCCCAAGAAAATCAACCAGAGCGTCTCGCTCCTCAAGTGTTATGTCGAGCGTTCTCAATTCATGCTGGCCATTAAGTCCTTTCTCTGGGGGCGATCTGTAGTAGTCCATCACGTCCTTTAATTGATCGAAGCGGCCATCATGGAAATAAGGTCCGGTCTTATCCAAAAACCTTAAAGTAGGCACCTTGAAAGCCCCCTGGAGCCCCTGGTGCTTGTCCCTGCTGAGGTATTTCAAATCGGTGCATTCTGAGGGGGCTGCGTCACTGTACTTGCCAAGACAATTGAACTCATCCATCAAAACAGACTGCAAACCGAACACGCGTCCATAGTCCATATTTGGACCACTGAACACGCCGCTGCCGATGTTGTGAAAACCACCATTGGTAAGCATTGGACCATTATGGCACTGAAGGCACTGAGTTTTTTCCTGGTCGATAAAGAGCTTCGCCCCAAGGATCTGGCTTTCGGAAACCATCGATAGCGCCCTATCCTGTTGGCCGGCCGTAAGGGCATCTACAAAATGATCAAACTTTGATGGCTCCGGTAGCAACGTTCTCTGAAACGCCTCAAGAACCTTGCCAATATTGGAAAACGCGCGATTGATCGTCGTTTGTGTCGGTCGTGACAACCTGTACCAGTTATTCTGGATATCAGAAGCACCGTAAGGTGAGGCTTCGTCCGGGAGTTTGGAGAAATCGAGTTTTGGCAAGCCACCAAACAGCGCCTCATAGTAGGAACGGTATCTTTTGTCATTATTGATGACTCTCAACACAGAGAGCCTGCTACTTCCCATTTCATCCGGAGCTTCAAAAGGAATCAGGGCCTGCGACCAGAGGGAGTCGCGGCGACCATCCCAGTAAAACCAACGCTGGTACGCCGCTCCAATAAGGGTAGGAGTGTTACGGGCCGCTTCCCCGACACCCTTTCCACGCTGCTTCCCGTCAGTAAAAGCCAGCTCGGGTTGATGGCAACTGGCACAGGACAACTGCCCATCCTTGCCAAAGCGAGAATCGTAGAAGACCTGGCGGCCAAATTCGACTGCGAGTTTGTGGTCCGCGACATTGTTTGAGGGGGTGTCAGGCAGCGGCGGAAGAGCAGAAAGGCTCAGTGATTGAAGTATCCGTATATCTCGCTCATCAAACTGCTCGTTGTTGGCCTGCGACGATAGCGACACGGACAGTGAAACCAACAGAAGCAAACACTTGGTGAAGAGCCGGAAGAGCATCAATAATCCAGATTAAAGACCAACGTCGCGTGGTCCTGCGCTACGCCATCGAAGAGACTTAAATTCAACTGCCACTCCCCATGCATATTGAACATCAAGCCATCTACCCTGTAACGGCCACCGCCGAGATACTCAGTCACTCTCGGCTGTGAAGGCAACCCATGGCCGTGGGCGGGCATTCCACCTGAAACCGCCAACCCTCTCAGCTCAACAGGATCACCAACGTCACTTTCTACTTCAATGATCCAACTGTGGTGGCTGTTTAACGGTACTTTCCCATCTTCGGGAAGAACCCGAAGATGGAAATGCCCATTGGCAGACATTACCTCGCACGCAGGCTGGCAAACTCCTTCCGACGCGGACAGGACTGCGGCCCACGGGAGAAGCACAACAACCAGCCAACGCCACTTAATCTCAAAGCCCAATTGGCTACCTCGCTTCATCCTGAACCGATTGTCTTAGCGGCCACCGTCGATCTCAAGCAGATACATCTCCAGTTCAACCGCCTCTTGCTCCGTGACCGTTACATTACTGTGTCGCAGGATTGCTTCCGCTATCGTAAGCGCAGAGCCATCATGCAGATAGGGTGCTGTCGCCCACAAGTGATTCAGTGTGGGTGTATCAAGACCGTAAACCGGTCCTCCTGAGGCATTACCGGTGACAGCTGTAATAGTTCCGACATCATGCACTACTCCGGAGGGAGAGTCTGTGCCTTCGCTACCAGAGTGGCAGCCTGCACATCCTTCTCTCTGGAAGACGCCCTCACCTGCCTGGCCTGCAGCCGACAGATTTCCGTCGTAGTAGGGTGAAGCGGGAATCGCGGTAAGCGACTCCACGTACGCTGCAACGGCATCCAGTTCAGCATCGTAGCCCTGCTTGGGTGCACCCATTGGATCCTCTACAACAGCAAAGTCCCCGTCCTCCAGGAGCCCCGTGCCGCCGGCCAGTGAGCGGATCTGATTTTCGAAGTCCTGAACCTCGTCAAAGTTGCCGGTCCAGTGCAAACGCCCGTGGCCAGAGCCTCGGCCCAGCAGACCAATAGTATTCCTCAACCCTTCGCCAAAGGTGCTCAGGTCCCACGTCCGGCCATCCTGACCGCCATCGTTATGGCAGGATGCGCAACTCATGTAGTTGTCCCTGGCCAAACGATCGTCGGCGGCATCGTAGAATAGCTGTTTTCCAAGAAGTACTGTTGGGGAAAGCGCTTCCTGCGAGACCAATGACGTTGACCCAACGGCAACAGTCGCACTTACGTCACCGTTGAGAATGGCTTTCAGGTCAAAGGTTGTCAGCGCGCGGTCCATGAAGTCATGGACATACAGCACTTCACCATCCGGCGACAGCGCAACGCCCTGCGGTGCACGCCCCGTATCCAGCCTGGTCAGTTCGAACCCACTGATTACGTCGTAAACAACCACTTCCCTACTGGTTTCAAGTGCAACGAACAGATAACGGCCATCGCCGGTAAACGCGGCACCGGTCGCAACACTGGCGTTGTCATGATCGATACGAACGCCAGGGTTCTCGGTCAGGTTCGCAAGATTAACCCGGGATGTAACGGCCCTGACAGTCTGGTCAAAGGTCATACCGGCGCCGCCTCTCAGACCGCCAGACAGGATATTGTCCTGTTTGGAGGGAACATAGGCATAGCTACCATCCGGTGACAGCACAGGAGCATTCAGGTAGTTGGGCAGCCCCGGACCAGAGCTCTCAGAAACACCCTTGTTCAGATATCCCAGGGAGACAGTCGATGTATGGGCCAGGGAGGCGGCATCCAACACAAATATTTCCGCATTGGCGTTTTGTACATCCGGAGACAGTCCATCCTCTCCTGGAACAAACGGCGTTACGAAGTTGGTGGCGTAAACCCGGTCACGGCCCACATCAATCGCCAGGTGCCGTACCCTGCCATCCAGCATGGCGGAACCCAACGTCTGATCCGTTGCAACATTTAACCTCAATACCTGCCCCAACGCCTCAAGGGCGACGTACAGCTCATGAGATCCCGGGCGGAACACAATGCCATGAGGCTGGGAAGCCATCGGAAGAGTCACCGTCCTGACAACCTGATAGGTGTCAGGATCAATCGCGTTCAGAGTGCTGTCACCTTTATTGGCAACCCAGACGTCACCTGAAACAGGATTAACAGCAACCGCGCTCGGCTTGTCCCCGACGGGCACTTCGACAACCACATCGCCGTCATCGACAAGCGTCACCGAGTCGTTATCCGGATTGACCACCCAGACTCTCCGTGAACCCGTATCGCGTTCGGTCACCAGCGTGGTGGAGTTAAGTACCTGGGGCGCACTCTCCGCATAACGGGAAGGATCATTCGGATACGCGTCAGTATTGTCTCCTACACCATCGTCATCCGTATCGGCCCAGTTCACAGAGTTATTCGGGAAGACATCACGATTATCTCCAACACCGTCACCATCGCTATCTGCATACTCACCGGAATTTTCCGGGAAGGCATCCAACGCGTCTGGTACGCCGTCATTATCAGTGTCCACTGCAAAGTCCCGTGGGTAAAGCGTCATGACCTCCTGGGCATTGATTTCAGCACCATTATTGAGGGCACCGGCAACCACGAACAGTTCGTTTCCGTAGCGGGCACCGCCGGGGGCATTCCGTGCGATGCCCAGGCTGGGCAGGGTGCGCCAGTTTCCGGTCACCACATCCAGAGCCTCAACATTGGAGTGAGCGCCCGCACCGCTCTCGCCGGCAGCAACAATCAGTTCAGAGCCCTGCTTGATCATCGCTATTCCACCCCTTGGCGTTGGAATATCACTGTCCAGAGTGCTCCATTGCCCGGTTTCGAAATCAAAGACATCCACCTCGGGAATGGTATCGCTTACCGGGTTGCCGAGGTTCACCGAGGAACGCCGGCCTCCAACTACGTATAGCTTACCGTTGGCCACAGCAGCCTTGTGATGGTCCCTTGCGCGCGGGGCATTCGGAAGCTGCGTCCACGTTTTGTTGACGGGGTCATAAACGTCAAACCACGGGACCCAGCCCGCGTTATGACCGCGGGTGTTCCCGCCGACTACGTAAATCTTGCCCTGATAATTGACCGCGGCAACCGAGCCTCTCCGGCGCTCCGCCGGGATCACAAACTCAGTTTTCCACTGAGTTGGTTGGTCAGGGTCAAAGCTGTAGATTTCAGGCACACCGGTTTCTGCAGGGAAACCACCTTCAAGCGCACCAACAACGAAGATGCGACCGCCCACCTCAACGCTCTGATAGTGATGCAGCCTGAGCTCCTGCTGGGATTCGTCGACCGGTACACCATGTTTGGTCCAGGTATTGGAGATGGCATTGTACTCGTCTATTGAGCGGCTACCGCGCCCCCCCGTCAGATAGAACCGCTCCTTGAACGCTATGTAGTCGTTCTCATGACGGGCATCCGCAGACCCGCTCGCCGGCATACGAACAGCCCAGTCAGAGGGTTGTTCAGGGTCCCCAGAACCATCGCCCGGGTCGCTGGAAGTATCACGCACCACCTGGATGGTATAGCCCTCTGACGGCACACCATTTTCATCCAGCGCATACAGCCAGTAGTAACCTGGGATCACAACATTCGGATTCGGATTCAGCTCCAACTGATATCCAGAAGCCTGCTGGGTGAACTCAACAGGAATGAACCGCTGATCGGTGTTTATCGAATGGGTTGTTCCCTGCAAGCGAATCATGTTGAAAGCCGTCGCACCGGATGAAACCTGAACCGATAAGGTCTCTCCGGCGCTGACCACTGTGCTATCAACTGAAACTATCTCGAGGCGACTTGCAGCGCTTCCATCCGTGTTGAAAAGATAATCAGGGGAATAGAACTGAGCATCCTGATGATTTGCATCGCAAGGTCCGCAGGCGCCGCCACCACCAGAAAATACCCGTCCGTCCTTCATAAGAAGCGCAGTTGAGTGGTAATTCCTCGGGATCTCAAGGCTGTTTACAACTGTCCAGGCCTCAGTTTCCGGATCCCAGATCTCTGCAGGAAGAATCGAGCCCCAATCATCCCAAAGCTTGCCCTCTGTGGTACCACCTATTATGAGTACCCTTCCGTCTGGCAGAACCACTGCATCGTGGAAGGTCCTCTTGAAATTCATTGGTTCGATTTCCGTCACCACAGGTGCGGGCCCATTGATATCAACCATGATGGCGGTATCAGAAGACGGATCATCACTCGATGGATCGTTACCGCCGGTAATCAGAATCTTGCCCACGTCGTACATGACAGCGGAACCGAACATCCTTGCCTGATCGCCACCAAGCCTTGCACCGATTTCCTCCACGGAGCCCTGCCCTTCAGTGCCAAACCAGCGCATGGTTTCCATGGGGCCAGACTGGAAAACGTTACCATCCGGCGCCACGTGCATAAACGCATACCATTGCATGCTAGCCGTCTGGTTCTGCCAATGCTGTTGGCTATTCACCAGATTCTGCTCATCCACCAGGCCCTGCATATTCGCACCCGGGGTATTTGTCCATTGGTTCGTCACGCTGGAGTAGATTTCCGACGTATTGGCCGCACTTCGGGCAAAGGTTGTGAACACCCGGTCATCCGGCATGGTTAATGTCGTCGGATACCAGCGAGCCTTATCCATGTCATCCAGAGGTACCCAGGACATGGTCTCAATATCAAACCGGCTGGTTTTCTTGGTGTCCGGGTTGCCGCCAGAATTGAAGATTGAACCGTCTTCAGTCAGGGCAATACCGGAACAGAACTGATTATGTGTTTCGTTGTCCACACCCACGAACACACCAGTCTCGGGGTCGTAAAGGCTTGCGGTGCTCTTTGTACCCGTATCGGTTATCTCGGTTCCACCAACCCAGGTCAGCAATTTGCCGTCAGGAAGATGTGCTGCCGAAACCGGTATTTCCGGCCACTGAATAACCTCTCCCCACTCTCCGCCGATGTGCGGCTCGTAAACGACCGGGGTGGAAACCTCTCCGTGCAGGCGATCCGTTACAGCTGAGAACTCCGCAATATCAAATGAGTACTGCTGGACACCTTTGACGCCAGCGAACTCAACAACAGCCCCGCCGGTATTCTCAAAGTAGAGAACTTCAATCTGATGCAACCCTTCTTCGAGGAAAAGCACTGCCTCGCTGTGGTCCACCGCGCGTGTCAGGTCGTCATTAACGACAACGTTGCCATTTACCGTCAGGCGTACACCATCATCACTTCTGACAAGCAGGCTGTATTCTCCTGACTCAGGGGCGTAAACCTCCCGAGTCGCCAACATCGCGAAGTTGTTTACAAACGGGAAGCTCTCGCCAGCAGCAAAGATGGCCTCGCTGCCGGAAGTACCGTCGGTAAAGCTGATCTCATGAGTCTCGAAAGCGACGCTTTCGTATTGAGTGGCGTTATCAATCAAGGCCTGGGCATCCGCCAGGCTATCCACAACATCATCGCTCTTCACGAACTGAACCTGGTAGAGACTGCTGTAATACTGCTGGGTTGGATCGTTAGGATAAGCGTCACTGTTGTCCCCAACGCCATCCCCATCTGAATCAGAGGCTTCCGTTGGGTCAAACGGGAACGCATCATTCATATCGGCGATACCGTCGCCATCGGAATCCAGATTCGCGTCGCTGTTGTCCCCGACTCCGTTCTCATTGACGTCCGCCCATTCCGTCGGGTCGTTGGGGAACACATCTGAATTATCCCCGAAGCCGTCTCCATCGCTGTCCAACCACTCATCTGGATTGTTGGGGAATGCGTCTTCGCTGTCAGGAACACCATCACCATCCGTGTCGAAGTCTCCGGTACTTGGTGAGATACAAAACGCTGAGAGTTTTGGCCAATCTGCTATAGCACCGAAACCAATTCCGACCGCGTTGTCAGTGGTTTGGGCGAGATAACGCTTGGTTATGGCTGTTTTCGGGCCAACCTCACCAATAATGTCGAAACCGCTGGTGGTCAATTCGTTCTCGACATAGATATCGAAAACACGGCTGCCAGGGCCACCTGAGGGCGTTCCAACCTGGTAATAGATTTCCGCAAACATCAACTCAACAACGTAGTCTCCCACTGCAGGAACCGGAACTGCGTAGCTGAAGTCCCCCCAACGCTCACTTCTAAACAGTTTGTCATCGTCGGTGCCAGCAATACTGTAATTATTGGGGCCGCCAATATCTCCGCCAGAAAAATGGGCATCCGCAATGAACTCTGTGCCATCGGTCGCCACATAGCTTCCGCCACCAACGTTCACACACATCTGGAACCCATCAATGTCACCGAAGGGTGTGGGGTCAGCATTATCACCGACGCCATCACCATCGCTATCAAGCCACTCGGTGGGATCACCTGGGAATGCATCCTGATTGTTGTTGTAGCCATCTCCATCACGGTCAGGATCGCTATTGTCACCGATACCGTCGCCATCCAGGTCAGACCACTCTGCCGGATCGGCCGGGAACACGTCGGTATTGTCTCCAACGCCATCTTCATCACTGTCCAACCACTCAGTTGAATCAATCGGGAAAACGTCCTGGTCATCCGGAGTGCCATCGCCGTCATAATCGCCATTGGTTTGCCTGACACAAATGGCCGACACCTTGGGCTCGTTGGCAACTGCATTGAACGAGATATTGATTGAGCCGCTGCTTGAACTGGTGAGATAGTGCCTTGTTAGCGCCGTCCTGCTAGGCACGTCCGCCAGGATATCGAACCCGGGCTCCAGGACATTGCCCTGAACAATGATGTCGAAAACCCGGCTGCCAGCACCGCCAGTTGCGACCGTGGACTGGAAGTAAATCTCTGCAAACTCCAATGACGCAATGTAGTTTCCGGACTCAGGAACCGGTATGGAATAGGCGAAGTCGCCCCATCTCTCTGAATGGTAAAGGGTATCGTCGGCCGTACGGTCTATCTCATACACATGACTGGCTTTCGAGCCACCATTAAAATGGCTGTCGGCAATATAGAGGGTTTCATCAGCCGCGGAGTATTCCGACCCACCCACATTTATACACATCTGGTGGAGAGGCTCATCTCCGCCGGTTCCACCACCGTTGTCTCCACCATCACTTCCTGGATTCTCCCAGGCGGTGGGGTCATCGGGGTAGTAATCATCGGCATTGGCAACACCATCACCATCGCGATCCGGGTCCGAATTATCTCCCACTCCATCGCCATCAAGGTCGGACCATTCTGACGCATCATTCGGGAAGAGATCCGAATTGTCACCAACTCCATCTCCGTCCGAGTCAACGGTTTCATTGGGATCAGAGGGAAACGCATCCTGAGCGTCGGGCACACCATCACCATCGGAGTCAGCGCCCACGATTTCGGTTACACAGTAGGCTGAAAGCTTTGGCCAGTCTGTAATAGCACCGAAATCGACATCAATTTCACCATCCTCGACAACAGCCACATGGTCAAGCTGGGTTGCTGACTTGCTGCCTGCTGCCGCAATTATGTCGTACTGTTCCGCAACGGTTTCACCCTCTACGAACACATCAAATACCCGACTACCAACCCCGCCAGATGAAATCCTCGCCTGATAGTAGATTTCGGCAAAGTAAAGTTCGACCAGATAAGAACCTGAAACAGGAACAGGAATGTTGTAACTGAAACTCTCCCAACGTTCCGTATGATAAAGGACATCATCCAATGTATTGGCTATGGATTGCTTATGAGTGCCGGTTCTGCCCCCGAGGAAATGGGTGTCAGCCTTGAAAACAGTGCCGTCCTGAGCAGTGAACTCTGGGCCCCCAACGTTCACACATTCCGCAACACTCGGTAGGGAGGGAGTTGGATCAGAGTTGTCACCAATGCCATCATTATCGCTATCCAGCCACTCCGACGGATCCTCCGGGAACGCATCGTTATCATTAGCGAAGCCATCACCATCCATGTCAGGGTCGCTGTTATTCCCTACGCCATCACCATCCATGTCCGCAGATTCTGTGGCATCGAATGGGAACGCATCTGCATTGTCGCCAATACCATCCCCATCGCTATCGAGCCATTCCGTACCATCAAATGGAAATACGTCGTCGCTGTCACTATAGCCGTCGCCATCGAAATCACCGTTGCTAGGGAAAACACACACGGCCGACAGTTTGGGAAGATCTGAAATTGCGCCGAAACTGATGTTTACAGAGCTGCCGCCCACCTGAGAAAAATAGCTCCGGGAAACCGCTGTTACGCTTGCAGCCTGCTCGATTATATCGAGCTCGGATTCTACTTTTTCGCCCTGGATGTAGACATCGAAAACCCGGCTACCCACACCACCGGTTGTGGTGGTGGACTGGTAATAAATCTCTGCAAAATGAAGTGTCGTGATGTAGCTGCCCGCGGTCGGTACGGGAATCTGGTAACTGAAATTGCCGTATCGCTCCGATTGGAACAGCGGGTCGTCGTCCGTAGCGGCAATGTTGTGAGCGTGGGCCGCAATATTGCCACCAGAGAAATGGGCATCGGCGATAAACTGGAAGCCCTGAGACGAGGTGTAGGCGCCTCCCCCAGCGTTGAGACAGATGAGCGGCTCGCCAAAATCAGCTGCGCTTGTGATTCCCGTCCAGAGTAGCGCCAGCATAAATGTGATCGTTGGCTTGAAGGTGTTCCGTTTTGCGCCCATGCCCTAGCCTCTCCTTTGGACAAAACTCATCTCCAAAGGATCGCTGCAAAGCCTGTACCATTAAAACAAAAGGTTCGGACTTACAGTAGACAAAAGCCGCAAAAGGTCGTTATGAAAAAGCTCAATGTAAAGAAAGCTGACGACCAAAAAGCTCGGTCGATCCGCTAACGAGCCCGCCAATTCTTGAGCTGCCTGATTCTTGCAGCCAATCTGGAGCCAAGAAAGGACAGCAGATAGAGCTTCAAAGCCGTGGAGTTAATAGAAGCATTCAGTGCCTGTATGGCTTCCGCTCTGCATCGTCCCATTTCACTCTTCTGGAAGCTTTCGTAGGCCAACGCACAGTAGTTGTCTGAAACCAAGGAACGGATACTCCGCGCAAATTCATCGTCAAGTGGATTGTCCAATTGCCTTTCCAAAACTTTTATTTTCGAGGGGGTGCGTTTTCTTGCACTGCCCTTGGAAATGCTTGAACTTCCAATACGATAAGCGTGGTAGCAGCCAGGCAAAAACAGGACCACCTCTTGGCGCGTCACCCGGAACCACAGATCCCTGTCATCCCCATTGGTCAGCGATTCATCAAACCCCCCAAGCCGATCAAACACCTTTCGGGGAATAACGACCCCCGATGTACCAATATAGTTCTCGCTCCCGAGAGCACGATAGGCCTCCGGAGGTTCAATTCTCACGCACGCCTCATCTTTTGCACAAAACGGACCGGTGAACGTATAACTATCCAGGAACCGGGAACTCAAAACATTTCCGAGTTCATCAATTGTCGAAAAATTGGTGAACAGCAGACCAGCATCCGGATAGTGTGAAAAAGCCTGACGGGTCGCCTCCAACTTTCCCGGAAGCATGATATCGTCTGAGTCGAAAAGAGCGATGAGCGAGCCGTTTGCCTCCCTTATTCCGCGGTTTCGCGGGCTTGCAGGCCCCCCGCTGTTAGCCTGTCTTACATAGCGGACTCGTGACGTAGACCAGCCCTCCATAACATCGGGAGTTTCATCGGTCGATCCGTCATCGACCACAATGATTTCATCATGCTCGGACAGCTGCGGGACGATGCTCGCCAGAGTCTCCGGTAGAGTATTCGCCGCATTGAAGCTTGGAACAATGATACTGAAACTGAATTCTTTCACGTGCGCTAACTCCCTGTGAACGACGGAATTCTACACTAATGGTTAAAAGGCTGGAGAGAAACTATGAATTGCGGACGTCTACAACAAAAACAAAAGCAGACAGTGCGAAAGCCACAGAGGTTGAGATAGACTTACTTCCATAGACCACCCCTGCGAGTTCGAAGGAGCTGAACATGTACACTTGGTGCGATCTGACCAAACAACTGCCTTTCGCCATCAACATCGACGAATTGCGGCGGGAGCTTGATCAGCTGAAGGATGACAGCTGGCTGGAGCACTATGATGTAACCCTCTCACGAGGCTGGAAATCCATACCACTAGTTTCTAAAAACGGGGAAGCAAGTGGACCAGAGTCACAACGTGCCGCTCCATATGAGGAGATGAAACGGACTGAGATTTGCGCTGACCTCCCGGCATTCTCTTCGCTTCTGGATTCTTTTCATTGCCCTCAAGGCCGCATCCGTATTACCCGACTGGATCCTGGCTCTGGGATCGATAAACATCGTGACATCGGCCATGAAGTGGCAAATCTCGCATTCCGAAAGGTTCGTCTCCATATCCCTATCGAAACAAACTCCGGCGTCTATTTCTGGGTCGATGGCGAAAAGATCAAAATGGATACTGGTCGACTTTACTATGTTAATTTTTCAAAGCTGCATTACGTGATGAATGACGGCGATTCGCCTCGCTATCATCTAGTCATGGACCTCGGCGTAAACGATTGGTTGGAACAGTTTTTCCCTAAGCCCAGCCCTACTGATCGAGTCGAAATGGCATTCTATCGAG
The DNA here is from genome assembly GCF_054968585.1 of Marinobacter sp. G5_S1_61_S3. NCBI lineage: Bacteria > Pseudomonadati > Pseudomonadota > Gammaproteobacteria > Pseudomonadales > Marinobacteraceae > Marinobacter > Marinobacter sp. G5_S1_61_S3. Next base: position 18,990 of record NZ_JBQKUK010000009.1, read on the forward strand.
TAACGTTACCTTTGTTTTGGTATCTGAGGAGAAAGAAAGTAATTTGGACGACCAAATTTTGGCAGAACTACAACGGCTCATGGCTTCAGCGATTCCGACATAGATACTTTCCAAAGACATAAGTCCGAAGTCACCAATTGTCGATCTACTTATGAAATCAAAGTATAGAAGCTCACACGAAGTAGCAGAGAGTAGTAATTCTCAACAAAGCTACAACGCAAAACCAAAAGAACAAAGGCTATTTGTTTATTTAACCTGTATATACATTTTTTCTTGGTATCTTCAAATTGGGCTGCGCGTAGATTTCCTCGGAACCATTCGATTCGAGTTTATTCTTGGAGCCTTTTTAAGCGTTTGCGCAGCAATTAAACTACTAAATGAAAAAAAGTCTACTCCTCTAAAAGGACCAGTAATATTTTTTTTCTCGGTTGTGGCCTTCTATACGGCCTTTTCTTACGATCACGCTCAGTCTTGGAATATCTTCTTCAACCGCGTAGTGAAGTTCTCCATGCTTGCTGCGTTTATCGCCGCATTTGTTCGCACCGAGTGGGCTCTAAAATTAATAATAGGTGCCTTTCTTCTAGCGATGCTAAAGATGGGCCAAGAAGGATTTATGGGCACATTGACAGGTGGGATGGTTTGGCAAAATCAAGGTATTCCACGCTTGCATGGAGTAACCCCTCTTTATAGGCATCCAAATTCATACAGTGGTATGGCTGTTGGTTGCTTGCCATTCATCTTCTACCTCTATCCTATCGCGAACCGCTGGCAAAAGGCCCTTCTAGGCCTTTTGTTGGTATTCTCGATAACCATTATAGTTTTTACCGGCTCAAGAACTGGTTACGTAGCCACAGCCCTTCTAGGACTCTATTTCTGGCGTGAAAAGCTACGCTTACACAAATTTAAGTACACTTTAATAGGGCTTCTTGTAATATTAGTTGCGTACCTTGCTCTGCCTGAAGCCTATGTAGGACGGATTCAGTCGATTTTTACACTAGAAGAAGCAGAGGGTTCGTCATCTGACGCCCGAATCCAAATAATGAAAGATGCAATTTTAGTTTTTTTATCTAATCCTTGGGGCGTCGGGGTCGCTGCATTTCCAAGCGTAAGAATTGATATGTTTGGAAGGTTTCAAGATACCCATAATCTATACCTTGAGCTATTAACCAACATGAGCATATTAGGAATATCTGCCTTTTTCCTTTTTGTGCGTAGAATAATTGCAGTTAATCAAAAAATCGCCAATACGCCGAACCAATCACCATTTATAAAAGCAATGTCGAGAGCCATCATTGCGTTCATATATGCTCGTCTTTTTTTGGGATTGTTTGGGATGGACACCTACGAAATCTACTGGTGGTTTTCATTAGGTATATCTATTGCAATATATCGCATAAATGACCAAAACAGCCATACCGATGTATCGAATAGTAATATTGAATCCACTCTTACCGCAAAACGTTATATGCAAAAAGCTTTCAATTAGTAGAGTGAGCAAAAAATCCGGACTAAACTGACGGTATGTCTAATTTCGAGTCCTAATGCAAACAAAAACACACAAAGCGTTACAGGCGGAAACCGGAGATTGGTACGTAATTCCAGATGCCTAGGCACTTCTAAGGATAGGCTAAGTGGCTGGTGCGATACACAGACATAGTTGCCTTACTATGAGAATGAGGAATTGAGATGAGACTCAGGTATAGCGTTATAACCAACCTGGTAATTTTGGCGTCACTTGCTTGGGCACCTGCTTTAGCTTTTGGTGCACCGAATGTGCAAAGTGTTACTACAGATCAAGCAGATGGTCAGACATTGATTATTACAGGCAGTAATTTCGAGTCTGCAGAGTTTCCAATAATTCTGGATACTGCAGATGACTGGCAGGTGGTTCAGCAAAACGATAGTTACAGCACGCTATCGCCTTCGGAACTTTGGTCTGAAGAGGGATCTGCGTGGGCCACACCCCTTGAAGTAGTATCGGGTACCGGACCCTTAGGAGAGCAATCAAATAGACTTTATTACGGAAAAAGAAAGAGTTACAACCGCTACTTCACACCGTTCCAAGACGAAAACAATAACTCTCTGTACGTGTCTTGGTGGTTCAAACCTTCCGAAAGCCCAAATGCTGCTGGCGGATCTAATAAATTCATTAGAATATGGGACGATGACGGCGGAAATAACACAAGAATCTCATGGACGAACATGCACCTAACATATTCGACTGGCGACTTGGGGCTAGAAGGCGTGGAATGGGGCACTTGGTCCGGCGACGAAAACAAATGGAATCTAATGGAGATTTACGTCGACTCAAGTAACAACTCTATAAGAACTTGGGTAAACGGAGATTTGCTTCACAACGTGAAGGATTTCAGAAAGTCTCCGATAAACAAAGGACTTAACGCTAAGCTTATTGGATTTGATCCGAGCGTGTCAGACCCATATCAGAATTTGGAGTTCCACATCGATAATATATACGTCTCCCAGAAGCCAACAAGAGTGGTAGCCTCGCTACATAAGACTTGGGATAGAGCAAAATCAGAGCATTTAGCACTTTTCCCAAGAAAGTGGACAACGACGCGAATACATGTAGACGCAGAAGAAATTTTGGATGATGGGCAGAGCTACTATCTATATGTAGTAGATCAATCAGGTGCTGCAAACCAAAACGGTGTCACCCTTTGTCCGAAATGCCCTGCGCGGATAGAGCTTAGATTATAGCTATCATAACTCGATAGCTCAAAATGGGGGCATAGGAAAAGCCTTGCCCCCCTCCTTCTTGCAGGTCAGTAGCAGACTCCATTCCATAGCGGCGAAATTTCAACCTACAAACGTTTAAAAGACAAAAGCGCTTTTGTCTTTATGAATGAAAACCATATACATAAAAAATATTTCTAAACTCTAATTAGCCATATCGTTATTGGAGGAATAACATCGATATCTCTAGAAGAGGCATTCTGAAATTAATCCAAGCAGCCTATTTTATATTTCAAGCGATCAAATTTCTTGGACCATGACTCCACTAAATATGGCTTGTATTCAACCAAATCAGATTTTAGTTCATTGTTGACTTCTTTTGATAAGAGAATATTTTTAAAAATATCATCTTTTGTAGGCCTGGTATATAAACAACCACTTCTGAAATAATTTCTGATTATCTTCGTATCAGACAGAATCATAGGCCTCTCTAGAGCAACAGCTTCATAAGAGCCACAATTTAATATATCGTTTTTTAGTGTGAGTATAACGATCACATCTGAGTAGTGCATTAACGCTTGGTATTCTTCTTCACTGATAAAACCCGTTAATATTATTCCACTCTCTTTGAGTTTTTCCACGTCCAATACACTAAATTTTTTTCGATAGTTTCCTGTTAGATAAACTCTAAAGTCGCTCGGCAATTCTCGAGAGGCTTCAATTATTTGAGAAATCGGTTCATCTGAGCTGAAAGTTGAAACAACCATCACATGAAAATAAGGCGTGTCATAGTCCATAAAGTAAGGAGGGTTCTGCGTACTAGCTAAAAACATATCTGGCACTTTATCTTCTAGGATAAAAGCCTCACCACCTAACCTCTCAACTAATTCTTTCAAAAATCCATTTGTCACAATAGTTAGGTCCGAGGCCTTGACAGTATATCGGCTAAGCCAATGAAATATTTTCCATTTTATGTTATTCGAGCGAGAATATTCCATTTTAAAGTTCGAATGTCGATCCACTACCAGCCTAAATCTCATTATTTTTCTCATAAGTGATAAGAAAAACGTGAGAACAATAGAAGGGTTCTGGCAAAAAACAATATCGGGATTCTTATTAAGAACAAAAAAAACAGTTCTAAATATTAAATATGGATAACGAATAAACCTAGATGCATTCAGTGAAAATAAGCAAAATTCTGCATCTAGACCTTTTGCGAGCTCTCGAGATCGTCTATGATTTTCCCAGCATATCCAAACCTTTGATTGCGACTCACTCATTACTCACTATCCATTTTCGACTAGTTTATCCAACAGGTTATGAAAACTAATTTTCCTGTGATTAGCACTCTACCAACTCTACTATCTTAAGAACAACAGCCTTCATCTATTCTCTATGCACTTTTCGTTAACCATCTGAATTTCGATAACAACTTACTAGTGACCCCTTAAGATATCGGAATTAAAGTGCACTTACGTTTGTCTGACATATAATTTCACAGATTCAAACAATAATATTTTGTGTAAAATAATTTCTCTTTTTATTCGCTTTCAATTCAGAGAATAATGATACGTTAATGTCAACTCTAACACCTTCGATACGATTAATCTCTCTCTCAATATAAACTTCTAGATCGCTCACATCACTCTCCCGAACACCACTAATAAACACATCAAGCTCAGAATACTTGGACTGAACAAGAGAAAATATAAAAGCCTCATTTGATTTTTTTGTATACCCATCAATTATCTTAGAGAATACGGTAGCATGAATTTTTTCGCGTTCCGTAATATAAAAAAACCTGTCTGACGTCCTACCGTGCAATTGTTCTATGAAATCAATGCTACCTATTTTTCGACAAGAAACTTTGTCAATGGAAAAGGAATCGCCTAATTGGTATCGAATTATATGTTGAGTGGCTCTAGATACATCGGAAACTAACCCCTCGTGCTCATCTAAAATTAGCCAAGGATTGACTAAATGCCTATGACCGTCTGCGCACTCGAATGCGATCACATCAAATTCAGTAGAACCATATTCTTCGGCAACAGGCGCCTTAAAGGCTCGGGAGATATAAGATTTTTGAGCGGGGAGAATCGTCTCCGCGGTACAAACCACACATTTAGGAGGCAAAAAGTCAAAATTCGTATCAGCCAGAGTCTTAGCGGCTTCAAGCAATAGTGACGAATAGCCATATATATAATCTGGTTGCCACTCCATCATGCTGACAATTTCTTCCCTTGCATGAGAACCCACGGGATGAAAAATCCGCCTGTTCATCACGGCACTTTTGAGCCGTGACGTTAAACCAGATTCAGGTCTCCCCCATAGCCTCGCCTCTCTCTCTCCAAGTTTCACACCATAATGCCGGAAACAATAATCCCGAATGCCGAGCATCCGGCCAAGTTCTATTCGGTTAACCGTAATATGGGTGGGCTCTCCTGTCGTCCCGGCAGTATGGCGGTTAAATGACCAATGCCTGGTGGACCGGCCTTTACTGTCACGTTGTTCTCTCAGAGCTTTCTTTGAAAGAGGGGGGGATTCATAGAGCTGCGTCAAGCTCGTAACCTCGTCACCACAAGCGTTCAGTGGACGGTTAACCTTGAGCTGATTTTCAACTTTTTTCAACCTTTCAGTTTCGGGAAGCGCCCATAACGCCTCTACTTCTTTTCGCCATTTCGTTACGGACAACCCCATTGCAATAAAAAAAAACCTACTAAGTAAATACCGCAGTCTCCGCATTGCCCGTAATATCCTGTTATCGAAATCTAGTTAAATGGTTCTTATAAATCTGTACTTTCGGTCTTTTATTTTTTAACTTTTCGTAAAAATCTACTAGTGGACTCAATGTATACAGTGTTAGATCGCTCAACAGTTCCCAAAAAGCGATTTTAGTTTCCTATCGGTTGGAATTTAAGTACGTTAAGCCAAATAGGGTCTTCTCGAGTGAACTGGTCGAGGAGCTTACGGGATAGCGATTGATGGCCCATCGGTCGCCCAAAGTATCCGCACCTGGAAATGCGGCAACTGCATACTCATAGCCTGCATCACGAACCTCGGACTTTATCCTCTCATTGAAATCAACTTGTTGCCCATTGGGGTAGCAAAATGCTCGAACGTTACAAGCCAATCGCTTTTCTATCAAACTACGTGAATAGAATAACTCCCTCTGTAACTCAGAACCCTCCAGCTGTGTTAAAATTGGATGACTGTGTGAATGGCTCCCGATATCCAACCCTCCTGCGACCATCTCCCTAATTTGCTCCCAGGTTAATGGCCGATAGACAGTTGGAGCTTTATTCGGCTTTTCAACGTCCAGAAGCCGGAAAAGATTATCTATCAGTTCAAGCTTCTCTATGTTCGATATCACCATGCAGTGATCTGCTATCTGGTGCCAGCATTGTTCAGGCTCCACAGCAATATTCAATACCTTGGGGATATTAGGTAAATAGAATTCCCTTATTCTTGTATTATCGAGTGCATAACGTATCTGGTCTGGCCAAAGCCAGAGATCTCCCTCTACAAACCCTGTTGTCACGAAGAGAGTGGCTGGTATATCTAGTTCTTTAAGTACCGGGAAAGCATAGTCAGCGAAGTCATGGTAGCCATCATCAAAGGTTACTACGACAGCATTTGTTGGCAAGCAAGCATTGTCATTTGCATTAACGAGCTCATCCAAAGTTATCACATTGAATGACTGTTTTATCATTTTCATTTGCTGGCGAAAGATATCAACGGTCATACCGGTTCTGTTCTCGGATGCACCTATTCTATGGTACATGAGAACTCTCGGGTGCCACCGTGTAAGATATCTAGCTACCGCCAGGCCGCCCAACGGCCTACAAACGCGATAGATCAGTTGATTTAGGCCCATAACCCCTTCCCGACTAAGTACATAATTAGATCCGTCTTAGCAACAACTTCGCCAGGGCTTTCCATGCGAACATATAGAAAAAGTCATGGCGTAAGCCCATCAGGATATCCTTGAAAGGCTCTGAAAACGTCTTTTCGCCATGTGCCACAGACATGCCACGACTTACATACATATCCGACCAGGCACGAGCCTGCAGCTTGATCGGTACTGCAGTAGGATTGTTGGTTATGAACTTTTTTAGGATTCGAAAAGCATTATCGTAACGACCACGATAGTTTTTAGACATCTGTCCTGGCCATATACGATAGATATAGGTTTTTTCCTCCGTATACTGAAACCTCCAGTCCATGGAGTATCTTAGCCAAAGGTCCCAATCGATTCCCATTGGCAGATCTTCGTCGAAGTACCCATTTTTCTCCAGACACTCCCTGCGTATAACCGCTGTGCCAAACGGAACGAAATTTTTTATAATCAGGTGATTGGTTACCTCGCCACTATATCGCTCATAAGGCTGAGGTTTATCAATTGTCTTGCCGTTTTGGTCTATGTACGAAACCTCGCTGTAGACCACCCCGGTATTTTGAACCTCAAACAATGGCATCTGTACGCTCAATTTCTCTGGGTGCCAGATGTCATCGGCATCGCAGAATGCAATGAAATCGCCGTTTGCCTCCTTGAGGCCACGATTCTTTGCTTTGGGCTGGCCGCGATTTTCCGTAGGTAGGTACCTCACTCGGCCATTGCCCTCAAACCGCTTCATTTGTTCTGGCGTATCGTCCGTTGAGCCGTCGTCTACTACTATCACTTCCAGGTTTTCCCACCTTTGAGCTAGTACGGAGTCAATAGCCTCTGGAAGGTACTGGCCCATGTTGTATGTCGCTATAACAACGCTTACCAGAGGCTGATCATTCATTCTTATACCTTGCATATTGAGAACCGGTACTTACCAGACGCTTCCTGAGGGATATTTGAGACATCTTTGATCTCGAGTTCTACGCTGTCGTCAAACACTTCCCGCATGGCGCTTATAAGTCCCGTGTCCGTATGTTCGTTGAAATCCTGACCTTTGACGCGATTGATAATCACGTGGTCCAGCGCATCCTGAACGAGCTGCATCTGCTCGATGCCCGGCACTTTGGTCAAGGTACGTTCCACCAGCGATATGCCGGCTACCTGCCCGCCTGCAGGCAATTTGAGAAAATCCGCTACCCTCCCCTCAAGGCGCTCAAGAATAGACATCCCCCGTCCACAGCTACAGGTTTTCTCGGTGTACACACCTACGTCCTCAACCCGGTAACGAATGAGTGGCATGCCGCGGTTATTCAGGTCCGTTACAACGATCTTACCGGGTTCGCCAGGCTTCACCGGGCGATTATTGGCATCCAGAAATTCCACATACACATGCGGTAGATTGAGGTGCATACCCTGGTGCTGTTCGCACTCGCAGGCAATCAGTCCAACTTCCTCGCAACCATAGCGATTCGTCACCGGGCAGCCAAAGGCTTGTTCAATCACTCTCCGTTCATGGTCGAGTAGCATCATGGATGTGGCAACAATCCCGTCCGGCTTCAAATCCTCAATGCGATTGGATACCAGGTAGTTCGCAAAGATGAAGATTGAATGAGCGTGCCCAAATACGGCGCCTGGTTGCTCTCTGCGCCATCGTTCCACAAACTCTCCCATGGATTTGTCATTCAGGTCCATGGTGTCGAGATAGATTGTGCGGTCAAGGAGGTGAAGACGCAGTTTCTGTTTCAACGTTTCCGCAACGGGAGGGTTACCCCAAACCGAGGCCTTCTTCATTCCAAGGTCCCAGCCCGCCCATCGATCAGCCATCAACTGGGCACCATTACGGCGTTCCTGGCAGGCTTCGTCGAAGTACAGATTCAGTGAAACACCGGTGGACCCACCAGTTTTGGCCATTACCAGATCGGTCTTGCTGAACTCGTCGCTTACAAACTGGTCCAGGTTGTTGCGGATATCCTGTTTGGTGGTTACCGGAACCGCCTCGAAAGCCGCTTTCGAGTTGATGGCGCCCGGCTCAATACCTTGCTCGGCAAACAGCTTTCTATAATGAGGGCTGTGGTTCGAAGCGTAAATTAACATGTCCTGAAGTCGCTTGAACTGAAGGTCCAGCAGCTTCTGGCGTGGCCACCACTGTTGCTCTTCGAGAGTTTTCCATTCCCGAAGTCGCCCGCTACGGTCTTTCAAGTCCCATAGCGGGTAAAAAATATGTTTGGAGAGTGTTCGCATCATATCTCGACCATCCCTGGTTCAATTTGGCGGTAAAGTTCAACGTGTTTGGCTACCATCGCTTTCATGGAGTACTTGTCAGCCAATTGTGATTGAGCGGCTTTCCCCATTTTTTCGCGCAGCTTCGGATTTTCCGCCAGTTTCCGTATTCGGTCTGCCAGAGCCTCAACATCACCAACGGGCACGAGGTAGCCGTTAAGGCCCTCTTCAACAATTTCCGGGTTGCCGCCGGTACGCGTGCAGACCACCGGCTTTCCACATCGCATGTACTCAATGATGGCATTGGAAAAGCCTTCTGTTTCCGAACAAAGTACGGCTATATCAAAGTCACGGATGTGGCGTTCAGGTTCGGGCTGACTCCCCAACAGATGGACGCGCCCTTCAAGCCCGAGTCGCGTTACCTGTTCCATATAGGCACTGGGATCACCGCCGCCGATTACGTTCAGTTTGAGATGCAAGCCTTCCCTGGCCAGTAGGCCAATCGCTTCAATCAGGTCTTCAATACGCTTAATCGGGCGAAGATTCGCAACGATACCCACGACAACCTCGGCCTCAAAACGACTTTCCCCGGAGGCTGTTACCTGCTCGCCAGACGAAATGTCGGGGTATCCATTGTAGATCACATGGATCTTTCCGAGTGGCATCTTCTCAAATCGGGACGTGATTTCAGCTACCGCTTTGCTGTTACATACGGCCGCGTGCACGCAGCGACCCGTCAGGCGTAGCGCCTTGAGATAGGTCCCGCTGTACCAGAAGCCCATGTCTCTTCTGGAGATGAGTGTTTTAAGGCCGGCAAGGCGCATCATGGGGGGAGCGATCACGGAAGTGTCGTTGAAAAAAGCATGGACCACGGAGAACCCCTGCTTGCGCAATAACCGGGCATACCTGTACATTTTGAACCAACTGCCGGGGCTGGAAATACTACCCACGCCGAGATCATGTACCGGCACCGGAAACATCCCGCTTCGGGTGTAATCCGTTCCGCGAAGCACAGCGAACTGTATGTCCCATCCCTGCTCCATTAATCCATTGACAAGCTTCAGTACCTGGCTTTCGGTGCCGGCGTAAGGATTATCGTATCGATCCATGATAATACTAAGCTTCATTGGGTGACCTGTCTGTAAACAGCGAGATAGCTTTCCATCATCGCATTTGCCGAGTAGTCAGTTTCCACCCTGTTCCGGGCCCACTCGACCTGTTCGTCGACGCTGTCTTTGTGGTCAAGTACGGCTGCCAATTCGCCTGCAAGCTGGGATGCCCCTTCATAGCGGACTATTCGTCCGCCCGCACCATGGCCCAGTACCTTGTCGATTTCACCAACGTCGCACGCGACGATCGGGATTCCCACGGCCATTGCCTCCAGCAGCGTAATCGGGAGGCCTTCCGTCAGTGACGGCATGCAGAGCACATCGCTCCTTTTCATTACCGCTGGAACCTCGTCGACATACCCCGGTAGCTGAACGAAATCCTCCAGGCCGAGATCGGACACCTGCCTTTCCAACGCAGCCCGCTGTTTACCTTCGCCAATAATAATAAGGCCCAATAATTCATGGCTCTGCCTGAGCACGGCAAATGCATCCAGCAGGCGGACAAACCCCTTTTCTGCGGACAAGCGCCCTACTCCCAATACTATCGAATCAAAACGGCTCAGGAATCCGAACACAGCCTCAGCGGGCTCACTCGACGCAGACTCACGTATTGAACCTATGCTCATCCCGTTGGGGATCACTACAGTCTTCGAAGAACGGGCAATTTTCTCCGGAACCTGACGTTTCATTGCTTCGGAGACCAGCACAACACGCCGCAACCGCGCCAGGATCAGGCGATCTATCGTTTCGTATACCCAGGCCTTTGTGAATCGCTTCGCCCTTACGTAACCGTGCAGTGTAGCGATCAAAGGTATTTTCCGGATCGATTCGGGCCAAAGGCCCATGAGCACGTTGAACTTATAACCGTGTGAATGGAGGATCTGGTAGTTTTCGGATTGTGCCCAACGGAGTATGTCGCGGGCAGCCTTTAGATTGAATCCCGGGTTCATTCGCCAGGGAATTACCGGTATACCAAGACGCCTAGCTTCTACTTCAATGGGCTTGTTCTGAATACCAGTCTCACCGGCACTGAGAACGGTAGGTAACAAACCTGCGGCCATTTGCTCGGAAACCAGCGTCAACAACATCTTCTCAGCCCCGTAGAGACCGCCACTGTCAATCAGGTGAAGAACTCTCATGTTATCGGTATCAACCTTTCCTTGGGTTCCAGACTACTTTCTTTTCTCCCTTCAGAAACGCCATTGTGGCTTTTAGCGATGCGATGTTCAGCAAGAGGAAGTAATAGGGAACGGCATAAACAAAGGAGCTACTGCGGCCGCGCTCCTCGCCCTTACGTCCCAACCAGCCAAAGGCGTAGAGCAGCACCAGGCCGAAGAAACACAATGCGTAGAAGCCTCCCCGGGGGGCCAACAGCAAGGCAGCCACCGTGAACGTTATCAGCGGAACAAACGCCAGATAGCGAAGCAGTTTGTGAGATACCATTTGCAGCGCAAACAGTCCGTAGTTGAAGGGGTTCATCAGATGTGCCATGTCCTTCAGGGCCCACAACGCTCGCAGACTCACTCTGACACGCATACTGAACTCGCTGACGCTGTCCTCGTTGGCATCTTCCTTCAACAGTGCCCTGGGCTCGTAGATAACCCGATACCCTTGTTCAACGACCTTCAGCGGTTGCACGAAGTCCGGGAGTTGGTCTGCTCGCAGGGACTGATAGAGCGACTTCCGAATGCCATCAATACCACCATCAACACCTACGACGGAGCCAATGGCAGACTCCTTTACCCGCAGCCAATTCTCATATTTCATGTAGGTGCTGCAGCCATCGCCCACCAGTGAACCATCAGCGGCCACGTAAACCATTTTTCCGGTCACATAGCCAACACCGTCATCAGCGAAGTTGCTCACCAGATGATTCACTGCGTTTTGGTCCCACTGGGAGTTCGCATCCGAGAACAGGATAATGTCCCCTGTAGCGTTCGCAACCAACGTGTTCAAGCCAGCGGTCTTGCCTTGCCGGGGTACCTGACGAAAGAGTTTTATGCTGCGACTGGATGACTGAGCAACCCGTTCGACAATGCTGTCTGTGCCATCGTCTGATTCGTCAGACACTACCAGTATTTCAATTTTTTCGTCCGGATAGGCAAGTTCCAGCTTGTTGTTCAGTGTTGCCTCAATGCTGTCCGCTTCGTTATAGGCCGCGATGACAATGGTCACTGTGGGTTGATAGGAGTCGTCGGTAGAGATTGGCAAGCCTCGTATCTGGGCCAGTACCGACGCCAGTAACGGATAGCCCAGATAGATATAGAAAAGCAGCGCCAGCGAAAGCCAGAAAACCAGGGTTAGCATGATGTCTCATCCGTGAAGAAGGTCATTTCGTTCAACCCCCAAGCAAACGGGCAGTGCCCATCTCGGTCTGCCGGGGGCTGGCATCCCGGCCCAGCACACCCTGCTCGACGAGAACGTCACTCATCGTGGTGAATCGAAACCTTTTCAGCAGGTTAACCAGCCGCTGCTCACACACTTCCAGGTTATTGTAGTGCCTGAAACGAGAGAACCACTTTACGTCGAGCCGCGGTTGGCCAGGGTCGATTTCCCAAGGATGGAGGTAAAAGACAAAGGGCTTGCCCATACGGTTGATCGAGCCAAGCCCCCACTGGCTGAACCAATAGGGGAACAAACGGAAGTAGCCACCTCCGGCGATTGGAAGAGTGTAGCCCGGCAACTTCAAGGTGCTCAGCGGGAATTCTGCGATCTCCGAACCGTTGTCGGTTTTCAGGCGATGCGGCCATCTGGGTGTACCTGGCATTCCATACCGGTCATGGTGAACGGGGAAAATAGAGGAATCCCATGTGAACCCCTCTTCACACAAAATATCCAGCGCCCAGCGTGACTGGGCGGTGATGGAATAACTTGCAGCGCGATACCCGGTAACCGGTTCACCAATAATGTCTTCGAGGATAGCCTTGGATCTCCGGGTTTCCTCGCGGAACACCTCTGGCGTCTGTTTGTAGATAAGCTGATGGCTGTAACCGTGGCTCGCCACCTCGTGGCCGGCATCGTGTATACGACGGACCAGCGCGGGCGATTTTTCCGCAACCCAGCCAAGGGTAAAAAAGGTGGCTTTCGTGTTGTGATCACCCAATACGGAAAGAAGACGGTCGGTATTGGCCTCAACCCGATATTCCATATCGTGCCAGTCTTTCCGGTCGACGGCTTCGGCGAGCGCGGCTACCTGGAAATAATCTTCTACATCGATCGTAAGTGCGTTACTGATGGTGTTCATGAGTCATAGCGACGGTGCCGCCTCCTCTTGATATTCCGTGGCCAGGTTTAAAAGATCGCATAGGTGAGCCCCAGCGCTATCCAGTTCTCCGTGTATTCTCTGGAGACTAAATCACTGGTCCGTTGCTTATGACCAATCTGGCCAGACACACTGAGATCTCTGCTTGCCTTGTAGGTTAACCCCACATTGGAATTGAACAGTTCGTCATCCTCGCCCTCATCCTCGTAGCGGTAATGCGTCATTGACGCGCCGACGTTGAAATCAAGCCTGGATCCAAGCGGGCGGGAGTAACGCAAAGATAGCCCGGCCCTTTCTTCCTTGTCGGTCGTCTGCAGGTAGTCAGACCGGCTGGCAGTAAGCCCGATATTGACCGAACTCGCATCACTGAACCGCTTACCCAGTCCGGCTTCCAGCGCTGTTACTTCAACCGTTGTCGTCTCTCGAAGATTGAATTCGAAATCATCGAACTGGATGTCAAAGTCAGAGGTCTGGTCGGTTAACTGCCTACTGGCTTGAAGATAGATTTCGGACGAAGGATTGAGCTCTCGCTCGAGCATCAGGTCACCGACGACCCCATCTGATTCCTGGCTCACGCCGCGAAACCTGCTTTCAATTCGGCTGTTGCCAACCGAACCGGACACTCGCATCGCTGGCCAACGCTTGTTGAAAACAAGGCTGAGGGTATCCTTATCGATCTCCTCATCGGTATCCAGTTCCGCCCGATCTGTGCTGGCGCTGACCCCACCGGAAAACGTCGGACTGAACAGCCTGTTCCATGCAATTATGCCGATGACCCGATCACTGTCGGTTTCCTCGGCCTCTTCGAATTGCGTATTTTCGTACTCGGCGGACAACTGAATACTGTCGCGAGGACTCAGTTTAATAGTGTAGTTGGGGCCGGTTCTGAAAACATTTTTTCGAGTGGTGTTGTCAGGCGTGGACGGCCCTCTGCTATCCTGGCTAACATCCCTCACATTATCGGAAACAGCCCAGTTGAGCTGGTGAGCGAGCTCGCACTCCCCGGAAAAATCGGCATTAGTGTAGGTTTCCGGATCAAAGGTATCACTGTGCCAGTAACCGTAACCCAACGTCGCTCCGAGGTTCGATGTGCAGCGGCCGGGATCACTCTGATGGGACACGCTCACTCTCAAACGCGTTTCGGTGTCACTTTCCTCGTTGGATGGCGCCTCTCGGGCATTATCGCTGTGCCGATTGTCGATGCCTGCTGACACCTTTAAAGGCTCAGCGGTTGCCACCGAGGACACCGCGGTTGCGGCAACAACGAAGAGTAAAAAGGCTTCTCGCTTCCAGCGTATCGCTGAGCGGATCGTTCTAACCATTGATCACCGCTCCAACAAACTTCTCCGGTTTGAACGCAGTGGCGACATTCTCAACCGTGCCTGCTGTTACCTTCCCATGGGGCACGACGAGCATCGTGTAGTCGCAAAGCTCGGACAGAATCCGGGCGTCTGGTGAATCCGCCACGGAAGCGGTATCCAACACGATAAAGCGATCCGGATATCTACGCCGTATGGCCTGCAGAAACTGCTTCATCCTGAATGATGTGAAAAACTCAGCCGGTGTTTCCCTGCGACTACCGGCGGGAATAAGCCTGAGCCGAGGAATGCCGGTGGGGTATAGAATCCGGCTGATGTCGTAGTCGGAATCATCGAGAAAATCCGTCAGTCCCGTTTCAGGCATGATATCAAGGGTGGAATGAAGCGTTGGTTCGCGAAGATTGCAGTCGATGATTAACGCGGTTTTCGACTGGTCAAATGCAAACGCGGCCGCCAGGTTCAGAGCCACAAATGAGGCGCCTGCCTCCGCTGAAGCACCCGTTACAACCAAAGTAAAATTGTTGCCGCCAGAGTTCTCAAGCAATTTGGTACGTAATGCCCTGAATCGGTTTACCAGGTTGCGGTTCTTCGACTCAGGATAGATTATCCTGCGCTCGTCAAGATCATCAGGCGTAAGCCGACGTGGCTCCTGCATCTTTACGATCTGTTTGCTGATGACATATTTGTCAACCGCACCCGCCCCCAACTCCAGCGAACTGGGCACCAACATTCTGGAGTCTTCCCACTCAGAGTATGGCAACCCGCCCTTCTCCGCCTCTTTCGCTATGTCACGCTGAGTGAACCACGATTGCTCGGAACCGGCTTCCCTGGACTGCCCGTCGCCGCTTTCACCACCGGCACGTTGCTTCTGTTCTACCGCATCGTCATCTCGATTCCTTGATTCCGACATCAAACTGCTCCCAATTCAGACGCCACAACAATAGCAACGTAAAAAGCTATCGCAATAACAGAGAGAAACCCTATGGCAATCGTGAGACGTCTGTCTTTTCTTTTTTCATAGGGCGTGCGCACATCAGGAATTTCAGCAAGCACCGGCAGGCCAATGTCTTCCTCAAGTTGCGCACGGGCGCGAATCCTGGGATCAATTTGTAGCAGTCCGGCTATGGCGCCAAACGGTGCGACAAGCCCTAACACCAGCCCTGCCATTGCAAACATCGGAAACTTCGGGCCAACCGGCGACGTGGGGTACTGGGCGGTTTCATTGATCTTGTAATTCATGCCCTGCCCTTCAATGTCCAGGGACATTGACACACGCGCCCTCTCACGACGCTTCAGAAGATCATCGTATATGCCCTTGTTGACCTCCATATCCCTTGTGAGCTGCGAGTACTCTGTCTTGTTTTCCTGTATTCGCTCCATCCGCTCCTCCTGCTCGGCCATGAGCCTTTTCAGAGAGCGGATTCGAGTCTCAACCGTTTCCATATCAGCACGGGTGGTTGAGAGTTTTGCACTAAGTTCCTGATGCAAGGGGTTAACAATCTCATTGCCTTCCAGCGACCTTTCACCGTTATTTTCCCGATCCGCCAGCGCTGCATTGCGCTGCTTCTTCAGCTCTGCCAACTGCTCCCGCAGGATAATGATATCGGGGTAGGAGTCGTGGTACTGGAGACGGAGGCTATCGAGCCGAGACTGCAACGATGAGATTCTTTCCTGAAATTCGTCCTGAGATCGCCCTTGGTAGATGGTCGGACGCACCTGGGACAGCTGGTTTCGCAGCGATTCCAGCCGGGTAGTGAGCTCAGCGCGCTCCAACTCGGCCAGCTCAAGCTGGCTGCGGAGATTGGCCATCCTTCTGTTGGCGTCTTCTTCGGTCCCATCCTTGTTCGTTGAAAGGAACTCCTTGAGCCGGCGCTCCGCCTCTGCAAGTTGCTGTTCATAGGCTTTGACCTGGCGGTCGATAAACTCATAGGCGCTGCGGCTCTCGGCACGCTTTCGATCTCTGCTCTGTTCGATGAACAGTTGCCCAAGCCGCTGAGCCACCTTGAACGCTTCCATAGGGGATGACGAGGTGAAACCGATACTGAAAAAGTTGTCACCACGTGTGCGTACGCTTAGCCCTCCCCTAATGCCAGATATTCGACTTTCCAGGCGCTCAGGCGGCAAATCGACATTATCGTACACGTCACTATCCTTCGCGAGCGTTTCCATGATACTGCGGCCAAGGAGCATTTCCCGCGCCGCAGAAGCTCTGTCATTAATCTCAGTGGTAACGGCACTGCCTTCCATCAACGGGCGGATGATATTGCTGTCATCAACGAATATCACTACTTCGGATTGATACTTGTACGGCCAGAGAAAGCCGGCGGCAAGCACCGCAAAACTAACCAGTACAAACACCAGAAATGCCAGCCACTTCTTTGACCGGACTTCTCGCAGCATTTCAACTGGTAACTGGGATAATGGAAGTGCCATAGCTCAATCCAACAGTCTGACTGTTACAGGGTTTACGTGATCAGAAATTTCGCTCGGGGACGCTCAGAATATCCCCCGGACGCATGGCGTAGTTTGTCTCTATTTTCCCGCGGTTAAGAATGTCGTCAAGCTTTACAGGGATCGCTACCACTTCACCGTTCATTTTCCGGTAAAGCATTGACCGGTTTAGTGCGGCAAACTCGTTTCCGCCGCCAGCACTCAGGAACATATCCAATACCGTCATCCCATCCCGGTGTGGCTGCGAGACCTGCTGACGCACAGCTCCCGTCACCCGAACACGATCAGTGAACTCATGGCTTCCCATTGAGGTCACCACCACGCTTACCTGGGGTTCCCTGATATATTCGGTAAGCTCAACCCGGATGTCGTCTGCCAACTCTTCCGGCTCTTTGCCACTTGCCTGAACATCACCGATCAGTGGCACCGAGATTTTGCCATCAGGACGAATGGGGACCGAAACACTAAGATCCTCGTTTCGCCATACCGACACCCGGACGACGTCAGTGGCGCCCAGGACATAGCTATTCACACTACCTGACGGCCCAGCGGATAGAGCCTGCTGTATTTTTTCGGGGGATGAAGCAGTGGGGCCTGCACAACCGGAAGCGATAACCATCAGCGAGATGCACAGAGCAAGTCCTGGCAAAGTAGTGATCCGTGACATTTTTATTCCTCTTGAGATATCCATGCTGTATTCCGTTTATCAGTCGACGTAACTGGCTGGAATTATCTTGATCCTTTTTTGAACAATACCACCTCCACTGTCTGAATTATAATCAACAAATCCAGCAAAAGGCTTTGGTTTTTGATGTAATAAAGATCGTAACGAAGCTTCTCCCTGGTGTCCTCTTCGTTGTCAGCATAAGCGAAACAAAGCTGGGCCCAGCCTGTCAGACCAGGCTTGACCCGGTGACGCTCACTATAGAACGGTATCCTCTCGGACAATTTCTCGACAAATATAGGCCTCTCCGGACGAGGCCCTACAAATGCCATGGTTCCGTTGATCACGTTGAATATTTGAGGTAATTCGTCGATACGCACTTTTCGGATAAAGTCGCCAACCCGCGTAACTCGGGTGTCATTTTTACTCGCCCATACTGCCCCATTCTTTTCGGCATCCGTGGTCATGGAGCGAAATTTGTGAACCCTGAAAACTCTGCCGTTAAGACCGACACGTTCTTGACTATAAAATACCGGGGCTGCCAACCCATCTTCAATTTTTATCGCAATAGCGGTAAGCGCCATCAAAGGCAGACCGGCCAACAATAAGATCGTCGCGGCAAGTATATCGAGAGACCGTTTTCCAAATCCAAATACAGATGAGACTGAAAACCCGTCAGAGAACACCAGCCAACCATGGGTAACCATCTCCAAGGCAACTTTACGTGACTCCCGCTCATAGAAAGACGCCGCGTCAACTATCTTTACGCCTTCCATTTTGCACTCAAGCAAATCCTCCATCGGCAATCCTTTGCGGCGGTCATCCGCTGCCACAACTATCTCTCTGACCGGGTGTTTCCGTATATAGTCGTGAAGTGTATTGGGAAGCCTGATGAGGTGCTTTTCTTCAATCTCCGACGACTCATCCGGTAGTGGTACGAAACCCGACAGCGTGAAACCTTTGCGATTGAAAGGTGTAGTCAGGTCTTCAAGCAACTGCCTTGCACGAAACCCGGACCCAAGAACCAGCACTTTGCGCTTGAAAGAGTCCTTGCCGGTAAATGCAAAGAATATTGACCGATAAATCCCTAGAAAAAAGAAACCAAGGACAGAGGCTGAAGTGAGCAAGTCGGTAAAGCCTAGATACCACAACCATTGATCGGCCAAGAGATAAATAGACGCTGATGCCGGCACACCAATGATGAGTGAAAAAATGGTGCGAAGCATCATCCCGGACATACCCTCTTCGAGGCGTGACTGATGAACGCCAAGAGCAACCATAACCAAAAGATTTGCAAGACCGAAGGCTAACGCTGAAGGTAGTAGGAACTGAATACTTTCAAAGAAAAAAGAAGAATCGCCGAAATGGCGGAAAAAAGCGGCGATACAGAAACTAACTGCCAGGACAATTAAGTCAATAAGGCCCAGAATGACGAAGGGAACATGAATGTAGTGCTTGAACAATCTGACGTGGGCCACGCCAACTCCTTTTGCTGTTCACTGTAAACGCGCCTGCGCATCCCATGCTGCAGATCTAACAATGAACAGAGTTTACTGCATTTTAATGATACTGCAATCAGGGACAGTAGAAGGACGGCACCCGACGCGACGCCAGAAACGCAAAACACCCCGCCCCGGAGATCAAGGCAGGGTGTTCGATGGCTTACTTAGCTCAGGCTGACTTGCGACGGCGAGTCATACCCAGGCCCAGCAGGCCAAGACCAAACAGAGCGAGCGTTCCTGGCTCGGGCACCGCTTGCACGTCTGAAATACCAACGATCAGATCGTTGTAATCAAAGTCACCATCAATCAGGTCTTCGAAGGCCACAATCAGTGAGCTGCCAAAGAAGCTGCTGTTCTGGCTGCCAGTCACGTCAAAGATCCGTGTCATGTCAACGCCGCCGTTCAGGCTGGCATCTGAATAGAACGTGGTGTTGCCACGCTGCAGATAGAAGCCGAACGTAGAGCCAATGTTGGCTGTTCCGAAGTGAGTGGAAGCCGTTCCGGCGTCCAGGTCAAATTCTACCTGGCGACCGCCAGAGCCTTCTGACCCTGAAAACACCTGAAGTGTTTCGTTGGTGTCGTTCAGGTTATAGATACCGAAGTTGTTGATGTTCGCAAAACCTGCAAATTCAAACAGCAGGAAGGCACCGGCTGAATCCTGGTTACCATCAACATCGTTCAGTTTTGCAAAAGAGGCTCCGTTGTCGTAGAACGCGCCTTCACCGAGGGAATCGGTAAACACGTCCGCGCCACCGTCTGTTTTCAGGTCGAAAACGTCCATTGGAGCGGCCTGAGCTACCGAGAACGTTCCCACCAGCATCGCCGCTGCAATCAGCTTTGAAGTCATTTTCATTTTACTGCTCCTTGTCTACATCTTATGATTCTCATCAACCGCCCAAAACAATGCAGTTGTCGTGCCAATTATTTATTCATTATTAAACAATAACTTACATTGGCAATATTTGGGTTGCGTAAAATATACTGACACACCGCCATTGATCCTCAGCGATTGCGCTTTGACTTCCGCGAAAGCGAAAGTCCAATCCCTAGCAGTCCCAGCGCGAACAACGCCAGCGTACCCGGCTCTGTGACATTGGCGACTGTTATGTTGTCGATGCCGTACCCATCATTGGGGTTGTTGGAAAAAATACTGACATCCCCCAAACCCGCTGCGTCATAGAGGCTGACATAGAAAACTCTGCCGTTGCCCAGAGCAGACCCAAATATGTCGTTGAAGCTGAAATCGAACCCGCCAATCGAGAGGCGTCCGCCAGCATCGTTGGGGTCTGTCAGATAGAAACCCATGGCGTTAAAACCAGCCGCTGGAGAAATAACCATCTGGCGTGCATCCATACTGTCCAACCAGTTATCCCCGGATACGGAATAGCGCCCGCTAAAGGGACTGGCGCCGGCGTTCAATACGGCAAGACCGCCATTGCAGTTATAGGGACCGCTATCGCACAACCCGCCTGAACCTGGCACCGCACTGGTAAAGGCCCCAACACCCACTGAGGAGGTGATGGTGCCAGCCTGGCTTCCAACGGTGTAAAAAGAATTATCATCGAACGTTTCGGTGAGATAACCGGAATGCGCAGCGTCCAGGAAGTCCTGTTCCGCGGAGGCGGCCGCTGTAGCGCCCTGGCTACTAATGCTGAGAATGGGCGCAGCGCTGGCCCAGTTGCAGGCGCCAAGGAGAACCCCAATGGCGCCGACTGTTTGTAGTGTGTTCATATCAGTACTCCATATAAGCTGACAGAATCGTCTTCGATAGGGAGTAACTGCTGCATAAGACGTGCCACGGCTTCAACTGGTTCATTTTCAGTCAGTTAGAAGCCCGCACATTTTCTCAATGTAAAGTTTTTCGACAACCCCTCGCTATGCCCGGAGAGCAGGCGCTCCAATCAGTTCAGATAACAAACAGATCAACAAATTCGTGTGCGGGGGTCGACTCCAATAGCGCTTGATCTTTACACAGGTTAAAGATCTTCACGCAGCGCTGACCAGGAAACCGGGTCGCCAGGTTATGGCGGAACTTATCCTCAAGCAGGGGAATCCCCTCCTTTCGGCGACGGCGATGGCCAATGGGATACTCAACTGCCACCTTATCCGTGCTGGTGCCGTCGGCGAAGAACACCTGAATCGCATTGGCAATTGAGCGCTTATCTGCTTCCAGATACTCACGCGTGTATCGCTCATCCTCAACCACGTCCATCTTGTCTCGGAGTTGGTCGATCATCGGATTGGCCTCATGGAAGCTGTCTTCATAATGCTCCGCTGTCAGCCCCCCAAAAATCAGCGGTACAGCAGCCATGTATTGAAGGCAGTGATCCCGGTCGGCCGCGTTTGCCAATGTGCCCTGTTTCGAGATGATACGGATGGCAGATTCGTGGGTGGTGATAACGATTCGCTCGATGTCATCCAGGCGGTCTTTTACCTCGGGATGAAGTATGACCGCTGCTTCCGCCGCTGTTTGAGCATGGAACTCGGCCGGGAAGGAAATCTTGAACAGAATGTTTTCCATCACGTAGGCGCCAAAAGCCTGGGGTAAAGTAAACTGACGCTTGTCCTCAGGTTTCAGTTTCTGATCTTTATTGGTTTTGCTGAACAGAACGTCGTAGAAGCCCCATTGGGGCGCCGTGAGCACCCCCGGGATACCCATTTCTCCCCGCATTGCAATATCGGCCAGCCGCACGGCGCGGGACGTTGCATCTCCCGCCGCCCAGGATTTTCGGGAGCCAGCGTTCGGCGCATGACGGTAGGTTCGCAGCGCCTGGCCGTCCACCCAGGCATGGGACAAGGCCGACAGCATTTGATCGCGACTGGCACCCATCAGTTTTGCGACAACAGCGGTTGAGGCCACCTTGACGAGCACAACGTGATCCAGCCCCACCCGGTTAAACGAGTTTTCGAGTGCAAGCACCCCCTGGATTTCATGGGCCATGATCATAGCCTCCAGGACATCCCGCATGGTCAGGGGCGCCTTGCCCTCCGCCACCCGCTTCTGGGACAGATGATCCGCCACGGCCAGTATGCCCCCCAGGTTATCCGAGGGGTGGCCCCACTCCGCCGCCAGCCAGGTATCGTTGTAGTCCAGCCAGCGCACGATACAGCCAATATCCCAGGCCGCCTTTACCGGATCGAGTCTGTAAGGCGTGCCCGGAACACGGGCGCCATGGGGTACAACGGTGCCGTCAACCAGCGGCCCAAGGTGCTTGGTGCATTCAGGGAAACGCAGGGCCAGAAGGCCACAACCGAGGGTATCTATCAGGCAGTTTCTCGCGGTATTCCAAGCCTCTTTGCTTTTTATCCGATAGCCGAGAGCGTAGTCGGCGATTGCCTGCAGGACGTCGTCATAGTCGGGGCGAATGTTCTGATCAGCGTTGGAGCTCATGGCGAATCCCTTATTGGTTTTGGATCTCAGTGAGAGACTAAGAACGAAAAACAGTCATGCCAAACAGGTTAGTACATCGGCCCGGCCGGGATACAGCCATCCAGATCTTAAGCGTTGACTTTTTATACACTTTTCAATGCCTCACCGGTGACCAGAGCATTCAGAAAATGGCAACCGGCTGTTTTAACCGAAAAATATCCAAGCTGGCTTTTTTCTTGCTAAAAACGCAGTCCGGAGACCACTCCGCAGGAAACGCGGGGTGAATATGGATATCTGTAAAAACGCAAGGAGAATGAAGTATGAAAGGATTTGACCACAAAATAGTGATTGGCCTGGGATTGGCCGCTGCAATGGCTGGGAACGCTTACGCAGCCCCCATCGTAAACGTCGTCAACTCTGACGGCGACCTCTACAACACCGAAATGCTGACCGGGTATTCAACCGACGGCTCGCTGATGGACGGCATGGAAGTCACTACTTGCTTTGCCAGCGCGACCTGTGAAACCGTGGCATTTGACGGTACGGTCGGCAGCTCTTCATACGGCGAAGCCATCGGTAGTGGCTGGAGCTTGTCTATCAATGGAGACACCTACAGCTCCCCGTTTACCTTCAATTCCGTTCAAGACGTCACCAGCATCGTATTGAACGGGCGCCCGGGAAACACGATCTTTGACATTGTTGGTAGCGACTCCCGCTCACCAGATTCAGCCCTGGGCAAGCCTTTTCGACTGTCCAATTCCGGCGATCTGACGGATAGCACAACCGTGAACGTTGAATACTCCGACAAGCTTTCCCTCGATGGTGTATTTTACGACGACCTGTTTACAACCATGGCTATCGATTTCGATGGCAGCCTGTTCTCAGGCATGTTCAGCTTCCTGAGCGATACTGACAACAACGATTTCGACGCCGGTAGCCCGATTACTCCGACCAACCCGGTTCCGGAGCCCAGCACCCTGGCCCTGCTGGGGCTTGGCGCCCTGGGTTTTGGACTGCGTCGCCGTAGTCGCAAGGCATAAGTAGAGCGCTTCGGCTCCGCAAGCTCGACAGGTGTTTTGCGGAGCCGGAACGTGGGCCTCCAGGCTCAAGCTGGTGGGGCTTTTAGCTTTCCAACCATTACCCTTCAGTTTATTGCCCGTAGATCCGAGGTGACGAAACTCAACGTCCCTCTCTCTAGCTCCAGCTCTTCTATCGCGAACCCATCCTCACAGAAAGACACGACGCTGAGGTGACTGTTAATCGCATAAAGAGAGTCCATAGAGTAACAATTGTAAGGCAGCGTCATTACCTTGCTTGTTATGTTCCCGGTGGTTTCATTGACGGCCCATATGTCGGGGTTGAGCAATCCCGCGGGGCTGAGCACATCCCTCTCGATGGAAGAGCTCATCGCCAGCACTTTTGCTCGGTCTCCGCCACGAGTCAGGTTCATCGACGTTGCATAGTAGGTTTCCGCGTTAGGCACAACCGGGCCACCGGGCCGGCCTACAATCAGGGTTCTGTTACGACCTGAGAAATCCAGGAAATTGACGAAAAGCAGTGATTCCGTTCGAGAAGCAACAAACGTAGATTCCACCGCCAGAACCAAATCGACCTCACCCGAACTCAGATCGACGGTATAGACTTCACCGAGAGGGTCTGAGCGATCAGCACCCTGAAAAGTCGTCCATAAAGCGATGGCTTTGTCGCCCATAACGACAACATCGTCGAGCGCCCAACCATCCGCAAACTTATCTGAGAAATCAGCAAACAAAGAGGCAGATCGATTGATTTCATCGACCTTGTGCAACACGCCACGGTCCGCGATGATTGTGTATTTGTCGTCCTCGATCAAAGAGAGTGACGCCAACCGGGCAGACTCAGAAAGTCCCGACAGCACAGGTTGTGCGCCTGCAAGACCGGAGTCCAACAGCATCGCAACTG
The DNA here is from genome assembly GCF_054968585.1 of Marinobacter sp. G5_S1_61_S3. Classification (NCBI taxonomy): domain Bacteria; kingdom Pseudomonadati; phylum Pseudomonadota; class Gammaproteobacteria; order Pseudomonadales; family Marinobacteraceae; genus Marinobacter; species Marinobacter sp. G5_S1_61_S3. Next base: position 43,408 of record NZ_JBQKUK010000009.1, read on the forward strand.
AGGTCATCAAAAACTCGCCGTCACTGAGCACACCCACAAACGTCTCATCCCGTGTGGGGCCGGGTTCTGCCATGGGGTAGACTCTCGGCACCCAGGTGCTTCCCGCCACCCGCTTCAGCTCAGCGCCTGACTCTCCATACAGGATGATCGTCCTTTCGGCATAGTTATTGGCGACCACAAAATCGATATCGCCGTCGCCGTTGAAGAATACATCCGTGTAGGATGACACCCCATCCGCTTCCCAGACCTCGAACGTATTGGCTCCCAATGTCCACCAGTAATGCGTGTCGTCGGAATCAACCGAGAGGTCGCATGTCAGATTACCGCCGGACATCGCCAGATTGACAAGTCCTGTCGACAGGTCACTGTTCACGAAACCCTTAACGGAACAAGGTTCCTGCCCGCCACCAATATTCGACAGTTTGACACTTGTTCCATCAACGCGGCTGTGAATCGACACGCTGGTTGAGCTTGCGGTTACGGCGGCTGGAGCGAACAGATTGTCGGTAAAGACACCCCCGGCAAATACCTGCCCACCCACCTTATCCCCTGCCTGCACATAAGCCAGCGAGTGAGATTCAAGATTACGACGATAAACCCGTGGGTTCTCGTTCGTGCCTCGTAAGGAATAGTCGTGCTCAATATAGCCATCCAGTTCAGGCAGGGATTTCGCCCTCACTCCGGGGCCAGCATTGTCTTGCCCAGCTTGCGAAGAATTCGATGATGAGGAGGACCCACCGTCACCACATCCAACCAATGCCAAGGCGATTGAACAAACAATAAGAGGAAGGCCAGACGGACCGAATGGTTGCGACATTTTTCACATTCCGTTGAAATTTAAGCGTTTATCCCTTTTATCCAAAGAGCTTACAAGCGCTGAATTCTGGAATCGTGAAACCTGTCGCAACCAGCGTCACAATTATATCAAGGGCACCCTCACCCAACCTTCCATAAGCACTCGCGCGCTGCGGCTCATGATGGCTTTGGTGGCTGTCCACTGGCCGTTGACCAGACTGGCTTCCGCACCAACCTGCAAGGTGCCTGATGGGTGGCCGAAGGTCACGGAGGTTCTGTCACCGCCGCCAGCGGCCAGGTTAACCAGAGTTCCCGGTACGGCAGCTGCGGTAGCAATAGCAACGGCGGCTGTTCCCATCATCGCGTGGTGGAGCTTACCCATGGAAAGGGCCCGCACCAGCACGTCCACATCCCCTGCCCCAATGGCTTTGCCACTGGAAGACACATAGTCAGAAGGCTTTGCCACAAACGCCACCTTGGGCGTGTGCTGGCGGCTGGCGGCCTCTTCTACGGACTGAATCAGTCCCATTTTGACAGCACCGTGGGCGCGGATGGTTTCAAACATCGCCAGGGCCTCGGGATTGCTGTTGATATCGTCCTGCAGTTCCGTGCCCTTGTAGCCAATGTCTTCTGCATTCAGGAAGATGGTGGGAATGCCGGCATTGATCATGGTGGCCTTGAGGGTGCCAACACCGGGTACTTCCAGGTCGTCAACCAGGTTGCCGGTGGGGAACATGGCGCCTTCGCCATCGGCGGGGTCCATGAATTCCACCTGGACTTCGGCCGCCGGGAAGGTCACGCCGTCCAGTTCGAAATCACCGGTTTCCTGCACTTCACCATTGGTGATGGGAATGCGGGCAATGATGGTTTTCCGGATGTTGGCCTGCCAGATGCGAACCGTGGCAATACCGTTTTCTGGAATGCGCTCTTGAGCGACGAAACCACCATTGATGGCAAATGCGCCGACGGCGGCGGTCAGGTTGCCGCAGTTCCCGCTCCAGTCGACGAACGGCTTGTCGATGGATACCTGACCAAAGAGGTAGTCCACGTCGTGGCCCGGTTGTGTCGGCTCGGCCAGGATCACGGTCTTGCTGGTGCTGGAGGTAGCACCGCCCATGCCGTCGATCTGCTTCTGGTAAGGGTCCGGGCTGCCGATCACACGCAGCAGAAGGTTATCCCGGGCTTTGCCCGGGACTTGTGCCGCTTCCGGCAGATCCTTCAACCGAAAGAACACGCCCTTGCTGGTGCCGCCACGCATGTAGGTAGCGGGAACTTTTATCTGGGGCGCGTGGGTCATGCGGCGCCCTCCGATTGCAGGAAGTCCTCGGCAAAGCGCTGAAGCACGCCACCAGCACTATAGATAGACACTTCTTCCGCTGTATCCAGACGACAGATCACGGGCACACGCTCGGTGCTGCCATTGTTGCGATGGATAACCAGAGTGAGTAGCGCACGCGGTGCAGCTGTGCCCTCTACGTCATAGGTTTCAGTACCATCAATACCCAGGGTTTGCCGCGTGGTGCCTTCCTCGAACTGCAGGGGCATAACGCCCATGCCGACGAGATTGGTACGGTGAATGCGCTCAAAGCCTTCGGCAACGATGGCTTCCACACCCGCCAGGGCCACGCCCTTGGCCGCCCAGTCGCGGGAGGAACCCTGACCATAGTCGGCGCCAGCGATGATGATCAGTGGCTGCTTCCGCTCCATGTAGGTTTCGATGGCTTCCCACATGCGGGTGACCTTGCCTTCCGGCTCAACCCTCGCCAGGGAGCCCTGCTTCACCTTGCCATTCTCGTCCCGGACCATTTCATTGAACAGTTTCGGGTTGGCAAAGGTGGCGCGCTGAGCCGTCAGGTGATCGCCCCGATGGGTGGCGTAGGAGTTGAAGTCTTCCTCAGGCACGCCCATTTTATGCAGGTATTCGCCGGCTGCGCTGTCCATCAGGATGGCATTGGACGGCGACAGGTGGTCGGTGGTGATGTTGTCCGGCAACACTGCCAGCGGGCGCATACCCTTGAGGGTTTTCTCGCCTACCATGCCACCTTCCCAGTACGGCGGGCGACGAATGTAGGTGCTCTGGGGGCGCCAGTCGTAGTTCGGGTTGGTGTTGGCGTGCGCATCCCGGGTGATGTCGAACATCGGAATATAAGTGCTGCGGAACTGCTCCGGCTTCACACTGGACTTCACGATGGAGTCAATTTCCGCATCATCCGGCCAGATGTCCTTCAAGGTAATGGGGTTGCCATCCTTGTCGTGCCCCAGGGCGTCTTTTTCGATGTCGAAGCGGATGGTGCCCGCAATCGCATAGGCCACCACAAGCGGCGGCGATGCCAGGAACGCCTGTTTAGCGTAGGGGTGAATGCGGCCGTCAAAGTTCCGGTTGCCCGAAAGCACGGCGGTGGAATACAGGTCCCGATCAACAATTTCCTTTTGGATCTTCGGGTCCAGTGCGCCACTCATGCCATTACAGGTGGTGCAGGCGAAAGCCACTACGCCGAAGCCGAGTTCTTCCAGCTCGGACATCAGGCTGGCTTCTTCCAGATACATTTTTACCGTCTTTGAGCCCGGCGCCAGGGAAGTCTTTACCCAAGGCTTGCGAGTCAGGCCCAGCTTGTTGGCATTACGGGCGATCAGGCCTGCGGCCACCATATTGCGGGGGTTACTGGTATTCGTGCAACTGGTAATCGCGGCGATGATGCACGCGCCGTCCGGCATCTTGCCCTCTTCTTTTTCCCATTTGCCGGCAACACCGCGCTCAGCCAGTTCGGAGGTGGGAAGATGCGCGTGGGGGTTAGACGGACCCGCCAGCGTACGGTGTACCTTGGACAGGTCAAACGTCAGCACTCGCTCGTATTCGGCGTTTTTCATGCTGTCGGCCCACAGGCCTGTCTCTTTGGCGTATCTCTCAACCAGGGCGACCTGTTCGTCTTCACGACCGGTCAGTTTGAGGTAATCGATGGTCTGGCCGTCGATATAGAACATCGCCGCCGTGGCACCGTATTCCGGAGTCATGTTGGAGATGGTAGCCCGGTCACCTACGGTCAGGCTGTCGGCGCCTTCGCCGTAGAATTCCAGGTAGGCACCTACCACCCTTTCCTTACGCAGGAATTCAGTGATAGCCAGCACCATGTCGGTACCGGTGATTCCTGGTTGCAGCTTGCCCTTGAGCTCCACACCCACGATGTCTGGCAGGCGCATCATGGAGGCGCGGCCCAGCATCACGCTTTCGGCTTCAAGGCCGCCCACGCCCACGGAGATAACACCAAGGGCGTCTACCATTGGCGTGTGGCTGTCGGTTCCCACGCAGGTATCCGGATACGCAATACCGTCACGGTTCTGAACCACCGGCGACATCTTCTCCAGGTTGATCTGGTGCATGATGCCGTTGCCCGGAGGAATCACATCTACGTTCTTGAACGCCGTCTTGGTCCAGTTGATGAAGTGGAAACGGTCGTCGTTGCGGCGGTCTTCCACGGCACGGTTTTTCTCGAACGCGTCTTTCTCGAAACCAGCATGCTCAACGGCCAGCGAGTGATCCACGATCAACTGGGTGGGCACCACCGGATTGACTTTCGCCGGATCACCACCCTTTTCCTTGATGGCATCGCGCAGGCCAGCCAGATCTACCAGGGCCGTCTGGCCAAGGATGTCATGGCAGACCACGCGGGCCGGGTACCAGGGAAAATCCAGGTCCCGTTTGCGTTCGATCAGCTGCTTGAGGGAATCCGTCAGTGCCGACGGGTCACAACGACGAACCAACTGCTCCGCCAGGATCTTGGAGGTGTACGGCAGTCTGTCGTAGGCGCCAGGCTGGATGTCTTCCACAGCCTGACGGGTGTCAAAATACTCCAGGTCGGTGCCCGGGAGAGGTTTGCGGTAATCAATGTTCATGGGCGGTACTCAAATTCTGGTTTATCGGATTACGGCCGCTCGTCGATCGGCACCCACTTCGAATCCGCCGGGCCATCGTAATCGGCACTTGGGCGGATGATGCGGTTGTTCTCACGCTGCTCTTTCACGTGGGCGGTCCAACCAGACACACGTGACATCACGAAGATGGGGGTAAACAATTCGGTCGGGATACCCATGAAGTGATAGGCGGAGGCATGGAAGAAGTCGGCGTTGCAGAACAGCTTCTTCTCGCGCCACATGACTTCCTCACAACGAACCGATACCGGGTACAGAACGGTATCACCCACTTCCTTGGCGAGCTCCTCGGACCATTTCTTGATGATGGCGTTGCGGGGATCAGACTCCCGATAGATCGCATGGCCGAAGCCCATAATCTTCTCTTTGCGCTCCAGCATGCCCAGCAGGCCTTTCTCGGCTTCGTCCGGGGTCTGGAATTTCTGGATCAGCGCCATGGCCGCCTCATTGGCGCCACCGTGAAGCGGGCCGCGCAGGGTACCAATGGCACCGGTCACGCAGCTGTGGATATCCGACAGGGTGGAAGCACACACACGAGCCGTGAAGGTAGAGGCGTTGAACTCATGCTCTGCATAAAGAATCAGCGACACGTTCATAACGCGCTCATGCAGTTCGCTGGGTTTCTTGCCGTGAAGCAGTTCCAGGAAATGGCCGCCAATGGAATCCACGTCGCTGGCGGTATCGATACGCACGCCTTCATGGGCGAAGCGGTACCAGTAGGTGATGATGGCCGGGAACAGCGCCAGCATGCGGTCGATCTTGTCGTTCTGCTGGCTGAAGTCGGTCTCCGTTTCCAGGTTGCCCAGCATGGAGCAGCCGGTGCGCATCACATCCATGGGGTGAGCGTCTTTGGGAATATGCTCCAGTACGGATTTCACGGCGTATGGCAGTTCACGCATACTCACAAGCTTTTTCTTGTAGTCCTCAAGCTCCTGCCGGTTAGGCAGCTTGCCGCGCAACAGCAGGTAAGCCACTTCTTCAAACTGGGCGTGGTCCGCCAGATCGCTGATGTCATAGCCACGATAGGTCAGGCCGGCACCGGACTGGCCAACAGTACACAGCGACGTTACGCCAGCCACCTGGCCGCGAAGACCTGCGCCTCCGAGTTTTTTTGCTTCAGCCATGGTTTTCCCCCTCATCAATGTTTGGATTTTGATTAACCCTTTTTCTGCTGGAACAGCTCGTCCAGCTTCTGTTCGAAATCGTGGTAGTTCAGGAAATCGTACAACTCCATCCGCGTTTGCATAAGATCAACCACGTCTTTCTGGTCACCTTTCTCGAGGATGTTTTCGTAAACCGTCAGTGCAGCCTTGTTCATGGCGCGAAAGGCACTCAATGGATACAGCACCATACCGGCGCCGGCTTCTGCAAGCTCCTTGCGATTGTACAACGGCGTGGCACCGAACTCGGTAATATTGGCCAGCACCGGCACGTCCAGGGCTTCAGAGAAGGCCTTGTAGTGCTCCAACTCGGTCACCGCTTCGGCAAAAATGCCGTCGGCGCCCGCCTCTATGCAAGCCTTCGCACGCTCAATCGCGGCGTCCAGACCTTCCTTCTGGAACGCGTCGGTACGAGCCATGATGAAGAAGTCATCGTCCTGACGGGCATCCACGGCGGCCGTGATGCGATCCACCATTTCTTCCTGGGAGACGATTTCCTTGTTCGGTCGGTGACCACAGCGTTTCTGGGCCACCTGATCTTCGATATGGACTGCCGCTGCGCCAGCGCGTTCCATCTCGCGAATTGTGCGAGCAATGTTGAAGGCGCCGCCCCACCCGGTATCGATGTCTACCAGCAGCGGGACGTCGGTGGCCGCAGTGATACGGCGGACATCCTCGACCACATCGTTCAGAGTGGTCATGCCCAGATCCGGCAAACCATAGGACGCATTGGCAACACCGCCGCCGGACAGGTAGATGGCCTGATGACCGACCTTTTCCGCCATCATCGCAGTATAGGCGTTGATGGTGCCGACGATCTGTAGGGGGTGGTTTTCTTTCAGGGCTTTGCGGAAGCGTGCGCCTGGGGATAGTGTTTTGGACATGAGTAACCTCGTTATTTGGGGTGACGGTTCTAGATCGTTAAATCGCCTTGCTGAATCTTTTTCTCGATGTTTTTGCGGGCCGCATGGATGTGTCGTTTCATCAGGAATTCCGCCAGCTCGCCGTCACGCTGGGCGATGGCTTCAACAATCCTGCGATGCTCCCCCAGCGCCATGTGAGGGCGCCCGGATGAGGTGCTCAAACGGTAACGATACATCCGGACCATATAGTAAAGATCACCCAGCAGCATTTGCGCGAGTTTGGTGTTGCGACTGCCGGTGGCAATTCGGTGATGGAAGTCGTAGTCGCCTTCCGCCTGATAGTAGGCCTGGCCCTGGGCTTGTTCGATCATTCGCTCATGGCTATCGAGGGTGGCGGACAGGTCAGCGATTTCCTGATCGGTCATCCGCTCGGCGGCCTGACGGGCGGCGAGCCCCTCCATGGTTTCGCGAATGCGGTAGAGCTCCATGAGTTCATCAGCGCTGACTGAGACCACCTTTACCCCGGCGTGGGGCCGGCGCACCAGCAACCCTCGGGATTCAAGGCGGCCAAGCGCCTCGCGAAGCGGGCCACGGGTAAGATTGAAACGGGAGCAAAGTTCGACTTCGCCGATCTTTTCGCCAGGGGCAAGGTCGCCCTTAACGATGGCCGTTTGCAGACAATCGAAGGCTTCATCGGCACGGGTATAGGTTTGGGCGATAGCTTCCGGCATATTTTGTCAACAATAGTGACTGGAATTACCGGAAATCTACGCCCTAACTCGATTATTGTCAACAATCCAGGATTGCCTGGCAGCGTAATTGTTGACAGAGCGGCAGCCTTCACCGCCCAGAAGCAAGGCTAATAGAGCGTGCGCTCGTCCTTCGGAGGCGGCGTGTACTGGTACAACCAGGTTTCGGTAAGCACCTGGTTACCGAGTTTGAGCTGAAGACGCAGGTCAATCGGTTCCAGGGAGTCGTCGGGCACAAGGTCAAACATCGCCCGATAACCACCAATGGAGTCCAATGGCCGCGCAGAGGTGATTTCCACCTCCCCACGGCTGGCCGTTATCACCGGCTCTACCTCTGCATCGTCCCCCACCAGCGGCAGCGCGCCGCCGGCAAAGTCCACGGCAAACCGCCAGGAGAAATATTTTCGCTCCTTCCCGACAACGCCCCCCAATCCCGTACGTGTTGCCTGGACCGTGGCCAGCTCCTCTGGCTCCATCGGCGGCTCGCCCCCCCATGACAACGTGTAGGAATAAAGATACTCCTGCCCCGGCTCCATGGGCTTCTCGGGGTGCCAGAAGGCGACGATATTGTCGAACGTCTCGTCCTTGGTGGGAATCTCCACCAGCATCACGCTGCCTTTGCCCCAGTCATCGTGAGGCGTGACCCAGGTGCTCGGACGTTTCTCGTAGAACACGCCGTCGTCCTGGTAGTTGGCAAACCGGCGGTCGCGCTGCAGCAGGCCAAAGCCACGAGGATTATTGTCAACAAACGTATTTACCCGCAGGGAGCGAGGATTGACCAGTGGCCGCCACAGCCATTCGCCCTGCCCGTTCAGGATCGACAGCCCGTCCGAATCGTGAATTTCCGGGCGCCAGTCATAGGCCATACGGCGATCATTCTCACCGGTCTGGTACATACTGGTCAGTGGCGCGACCCCCACCCGCTGAATGGGTTTTCTCGGGTATATCGCCGCATCCACGCTCATCACCATGTTCCGTCCCGGGGTCAACGTAAAGGCAAAGGCACCGGTCGTGCTGGGTGAATCCAGAAGTGCATAGACCACCATGTTCTGGCTGCCCGGTTTCGGTTTCTCCAGCCAGAAGGCCGAAAACTGCGGGAACTCTTCCCCGCTTTCCAGTGCGGTGTCGATCGCCAGGCCCCTGGCGGAGAGCCCGTATTGCATCTCTGACCCAACCGCCCGGAAGTAGCTGGCGCCGAGGAAAGCGGCCAGGTCGCGCTCGTAGTCCGTGTGGAAGTGAACACGGAACCCGGCATAGCCAAGATCCTCCGGCAGGGTTCCCAGGGGTTGTTCACCCTCATATCGGAAGTATTCCGGCTTGTACGCAAGCTCCCGGGCCTCGCCATCTTCCACTTCGTGGATGCGCACCGGGGTTTTGAAGTAGAGGCCAAGATGGAAAAGCTGCACCTGGAACGCATTGTCGTCGTTACGCCAAAGCGCTTCTTCGGGGCGAAAGCCGATCGCCTGGTAATCGTCCCAGGACAGATTCTTCAACGAGCCGGGCAACTCCCCTTCATGTGACACCCAGGGTTCACCGGCCAAGGCCCGCGCATGGCCTTTCAGCCACGCGTAACTGAATGGCTTGGGCTCACCAACCTCGCCCGCCACGCTGGAACCACTGTACATCAATGCCGAGAGGGGCAGTGCCTGGGCTCCCGCCAGACTGACGAAGGTTTTGATCAGTGTGCGTCTGTCCATGTCATGCTCCCGTCTAATATTGAAGCCTTTACTCTTCAGGTTTTGTCTTGCCCAGACTGGATATTCGCCGTCCCCAGAAACTGTCCGGCGATGAACGCCAGGCAAGCTGGTGCAGTTCCGCCAGTGCCGTGCGGTCACGGAACACTTGGCTGAGTTCGTTCCGGGACAATGACTCCGGCCCTTTGTCGGCGAGTCGTCGTACCAATGGCGCCAGCAACTCCGCCCTTCTGGGTTGGCGATCGGCGCGCGCCAAAGTGAGATGAAGCTGGTTCAGTCGCGGCCGTATCACGGCGGCCTCCACAGCGGTAATCACCGGAACCTCATCACTCTCGGCCCTTGCGCGTCTGGCGTCGTTCAATACCGCGACTGGTGTAAGCTCTTCCGGTATCACCAGTAATCCTTTTTTCCGAAAGGCCCGCCCCAGCCCTACACGGCTGAGCACCACCGATGTCGGGGCTGCCAACACAAGCGGCACCGCTACGGGCAGGGACCAGAGGAAAAACATGGGGTCCAGGCTCCAGGCGAAGGCGGACCAGCCAGCGCCCACGAGCATGCCGGGAAACTGGGTCAGAAAAGCGTCCCGCCATGTCGTTTCTTCGGTACGGTTCTGCCCTGCCCAGGACAAAGAGACGTTGAGAAGAGCGCCAAGAACATATCGGCTGTGGGCCATCATCCTGACCGGAGCCAGCAGCACGGACACAACGATTTCCAGCATCACACTCAGAAATAGCCGCCAGACACCTCCGAAGCCCCGCACAAGGCCGTGGATTACAGCATCAAAGATGGCAAGAAACTTTGGCAGGAACAGCAGCGATAGAGTGCTCAACGCAAGCCCGATAGCCCATTCCGGCCGCCATTCCGGCCATAGGGGGAATAGCCCCTGGTGCCCTTCTGGGAAGTAATTGATGCTGGCGACGGTCATTTGCACGGCTTCAACGGTCGTCAGAATCAGAAACGCCAACCAGAGCGGCGACGCCAGGTACGCCATGATGCCGTTCAGCAGCGCCATCCGGTGGGCCAGACGCAGCTTCCGACCGAACAGAAGGATCCAGAGATGCTGGAGGTTGCCCCTGGACCAGCGATTATCCCGGGAAAGCTCATCCGAAATGGTGGGCGGTGATTCTTCAAAACTGTTCCCAAGCTCAGGCTCAAGCCACACCTCATAACCCGCGCGCCCCATGTAGGCCGCTTCCACAAAATCGTGACTCATGATGGGCCCGCGAAAAAGCCCGAAGCCCCGTAGTTTGCGAAGACCGCAGTGCGCCATGAATGGCTCGACACGCAGAATGGCGTTGTGGCCCCAGAAAGCAGCGTCTCCCATCTGTATGGCTGCCAGACCGGTGGCAAACAACGACGAGTAAAGGCGATTCGCGAACTGCTGCACTCTGGCAAAGAGAGACTCACCGTTGATAATGGTGGGTGCGGTCTGCAAGATACCCACGTTGGGTTCCCGCTCCATCAGCTGCACCATTTTCACGATGGTTCCCGCGCTCAGCAGGCTGTCGGCATCCAGAACAACCATATAGCGGTAACGACGGCCCCAACGCCGCAAAAAGTCCGCAACGTTGCCGCTTTTGAAATTGAGATTGACGCGCCGTCGACGATAGAACAGCCGCCCCTCGGCCCCCAACTCTTCGCACAACCGATGCCACTCGGCCTGTTCCTGTAGCCAGACGTTCGGGTCCCTGCTGTCGGAGATGATATGAAACTCAAAGCGGTCCAGGTGCCCGGTCCGCTCAATATCCTGATAGACAGCCTTCAACCCACTGAGTGTCCATTGCACCGGCTCATGGTAGATCGGCATAACGATGGCGGTTTTGGCCAACGCCGTGTTTTCCAGTTCCGACTCCGGATGGCGCTTGAGAAGACTGTGGCGATCTCCCCCTACCAGCCTGAGCACAAAGCCAAACACGGCCGTCCAGAACCCCACTGCAATCCACATATAAAGGAGGATGAAAAGCGAAAGCAGGCCGAGCTCCACCCATGTGCCGCCGTGATACGGCAGAATCCAGAGCAGGAAGTAACTGGCAACAACGGTTTGCCCAACCACAAACAGTGTCAGGAAAAAACGACGCACTGTGGCGGTACGTCGCCAGGTTCCCGAACGCTCGATTGGGGCTGCATTAACGACCTCAGTCATGGGGGTAGTACCCCAGGTGGCCGCGCATGAGGGGTGGAATGGGCGCCGGTATGTCCATTCCCGGCAAGTTGAAGTAGTCCGGCACGAGTTCAATACACCGGGCGGGCAAGTCTGGCCCATCACCTTCTGTCATGGCACCGTCAACCAAACGCAACACCTGTCGACAGGTTTCCGCGTCCAGTTCCACGCCATCGTCGCGCAGATAGGTCATGACCCTCTCGATTGCCTGCTGGCATAAGGTTTCCGGCATGAACAAATCTCCGCTCTACTGTTTCTGGCCAAGCCCGGAATCCGGGCCGATGGAATAGGTCCAGGTCTCGGTCAGTGGCTCATTATCAAGCAGGAGTTGTCCTCGGAGCACCGGAGCCTTTTCACCGACGGGGCGCACCAGCATCGACAGTCGCCAGGTGCCATCCGCCTCAACGTACTCAACGAAATGCTCTATGATCTCAACGGCATCGCTGTTTCCGCTGCCCTCACTGACCTTACTGACGATGGCTGCATTAGGCTTGAGATCGTCCAGTGGCCCTCCTGCAAAATCAACAATGATTCGGTAGGCCCCCTCTTCCGTGCCGCCTCCGGGACGATTGCCATCTCCAACAAACGTTTGCAGTGCACGCCCGGTGTCCTGCCCGGATACGTCCTTGTCGCCAAAACGAAGGCTGTAGGCAAACGCCCGATGGTCACCCTGCTTTACTGGCTCCTTCGGTTTCCAGAAGGCAACAATGTTGTCGTTGGTTTCCGCGTTGGTGGGGATTTCAACCAGCACGACCTCGCCGTTCGACCATCCCTGCCTTGGCGCAACCCACGCACTGGGCCGTTTGTCATATCGAGCCTCGGCGTCCTCAAACTGGTCAAACTGGGTATCCCGCTGCATCAAACCGAAGCCAGCCAGGCGATCAACCTGAAGGTAGCTGAGCCGGAGGCGCGATGGGTTCGTCAGAGGGCGCCACAACCATTCGCCCGCGCCCTGGTCATGAATCAGCAGTCCGCTTGAGTCGTGCACCTGGGGCCGCCATTCACCCCGGGGCCTGGCAGTATTTTCGCCGTAGTAGAACATCGACGTCAGTGGCGCCAGGCCCGGTTGGTCCACCGGGTTGCGGTAGAACAACTCAGCAGTGACATCGATACGTGTGGTTTTGCCAGGCTGGATATCGAAACGGTAGGCGCCGGCGACGCTAGGGCCGTCCAACAGGCCGTAAACCCGCATACGTTCACTGCCACCTCCCGGCCGTTCAAGCCAGAATTCAACAAACGATGGCACCTCCTCTCCGGAGGGCAGTCCGGTGTCTATCGCTATACCCCGCGCCGACAGGCCAAAGTGATTGTCGGCACCCACGCCCCGGAAGTAGCTTGCGCCGGCGAAGACCAGAAATTGATTCTGTTCGTCGCCACGGCCCATCGGGTACGTGAGTTTGAAGCCCGCATAGCCCAGGTCCGCGGGAACCCTTTTGGCGAGTTCCGGGTCCGGGAAGCTGAACCCGGATTTATCAAACGGGATGGGTTTTACACCGTCGGCATCCACTTCATTCAACTTGACGGTATGGGTGTAATAGCTCCCCGGTGGCACCATCATCACCTGGAAACGGGAGCGCCCTTCCCGCCAAAGGCTGGCTTGTGGATTGAAGCGGATGGATTGGTAGGCTCGATAGCTCAGGTTCCTGAGAAAGCCGGGCACCGAAGGTGGTGGCTGATACTCACCTTCAGCTCTTGCTTTGGCCTTGTCCACTATTTCCCTGAACTCAAGCGCCCCCGCCGCATGGGCGTAGAGCAGCCCCGGCAATATCAGGCCGATCAGCCATCGTTTCCCTGAATGCATGTAGCTCCTACCTCAAAAATGTCCATCGACTTTTTAATGTAGCACTTGCGACCGGCGCCGTCTCAAGTGACATCTTCGTAAGGCAGGTTGGCCGCAGGGGGCCCGAGAGGCTTCAGGAGGGAGCTAGAACGTCGTTGGCAAGCAATCAGATACCCATGGTGAGGGAAAACCGAACGTCCGGGCGTTCGGGCATCGTCATGGCCATCGTGGAAGCACGAATCATACGGCCGACGCTGACATTCGCTGTGAAAGCCCGGCCCTCGAACTTCAATGACACCTGGCCAGCAGATGCCCGGCCGTGGCGGTCGGACTGGGTCTCAGAGTATGGAACCCAGCCGTGCAACACCGCAAAATTCACGCTGGAAAGCACACCGTCCATAAACGGCATCTGCCAGGAGGGGCTGGCGGTATCCAGGCGCAACCAGCCACCCCGAACAACCGATACGGATTGCCCGTTAAAACCGGCGATCATGGAGGGGCCTGCGACGGTCAGATACTCCGACACCGGAAGATCTTCATCAGCGAACTGGTAGCGTCCGTGAATCCGCCAGCGCCACCGATAGAGCTCCTGTTCCAGCGAAGCGGACATCGCCACTTTATAGAAGGCGTCTTCGCGACCAACATCGTCCTGCAACCGATAATCGGTCGAACTGTACTCGCGACCGCTCACCGCCAGAAGACCGGTGCTGGCCTGCAAACCATCCCAAAGCTCATGACCGCCCTGCGCCTTGAGACCGACTGAGGACAACTCGTAGCGGCTCTCCGATACCAGGCTCCCCTTCTCCATAGCGCGACTGTCTCGACCGGTATGGTGGGCAACACCATCAAACGCCAGACCAAACCGTGAAAACAGCGGCCGACTGGCCCCGACACCCACAACACTGGATTCGCCACTGGCATTGTAGCGCCTGTCACCACTGGTAACGGCGTGGCTGTAGTAAGAACTTCCGGTTTCCACGGTTACTTGGTTGGCGCCGGCCGGAAAGCGGTAGCGAAACGAGGTGGCGTTGACGTCCGAGCGGTTCTTGTGGGACCGGGCATCGCGATAATGAAACCCGATTGCATCGCTGCTACCGACCAGGCTGTCAGCAGACACACCGATGTCCCCGTCCATTCCGTCGCTGTTCAGGGAGGTTTTGCCGGAAAACTTCAATCGGGATCTTAGCCAGTGTTCACGCTCATCGCGGAACGCATTCACGGTGCCCTCAAAATTATCGGCGTAGGGTTTCCAGCCATTACGCAACCAGGAACCCGATGATTCCGCGTACAAAGGTTGGCTGAGAACGCACCAAATCAGTGCGAACAACAGGGAATGTCTCAATGTTTCTGATCCTGCCAGTGAGCGCCGACCGCCTGTCGCTGCGAATACCGGTTATTCTTAAAAAATCGTCACTGCGGAATGTATTGCATTAACGCCCTTAAATCCATCACTGGTTGCCAAAATTTACAAAGTTAATCTTCAAAGAAAACAGATGATTACAAAGACCTCTGAAAGTTTTTTCTATAGATTTCAACAGGCCGGAGGTATTGAGAACTGGTGCCACTTATTACCAAATTCTACATTTCGCTACCGAGGCCTCCATTTGGGTCACTAACTTGGTTACACTTGGCACAATTCGTGAGTCAGCCTACACGGACGACTGACTTCAAACAGGCCGTGACCGAAACGAAATAAGGACGAACGTTATGATCAAGAAGTGTCTCTTCCCTGTTGCCGGCTACGGCACCCGCTTCCTGCCAGCCACCAAAGCCATGCCCAAGGAAATCCTGCCCATTGTGAACAAGCCCCTTGTTCAATACGGTGTGGAGGAAGCTGCAGAAGCGGGGGTTCACGAGTTCGGTTTCGTTACCGGTCGTGGTAAAAGGGCCATCGAGGATCACTTCGACATCAGCTATGAGCTTGAGCACCAGATTGCCGGCTCGGGCAAGGAAGACCTGCTTACCTCCATCCGGGATCTGATCGACAATAACTCGTTCGCCTTTACCCGCCAGAACGAAATGAAAGGTCTCGGTCACGCCATTCTCACCGGTCGCAACCTTGTTGGCGACAACCCATTCGCGGTTGTACTGGCGGACGACTTCTGCGTGGCTGACGGCGCCGAAGAAGGCGTACTCGCCCAGATGGTTAAACTTTACAACCAGTTCCGCTGCTCCATCGTTGCCATTGAGGAAGTACCGGAAGACGAGACCCACAAATATGGCGTCATAGCGGGCGAGTCGATGAAAGACGGCCTCTATCGCATCACCGACATGGTCGAAAAACCATCGCCGGAGAACGCCCCCAGCAACCTTGCGATTATCGGTCGCTATATCCTCACGCCCGATATTTTTGACATCATCGAGCGCACGGCGCCCGGCAAGAACGGTGAAGTTCAGATAACGGATGCGCTGCTGGAACAGGCGAAGAACGGCTGTGTGCTGGCGTATAAATTCAAGGGCCGCCGGTTTGATTGCGGCAGTATTGACGGGTTTGTGGAAGCAACCAACTACGTTTACGAAAACATCTACAAGAAAGGTAAGTAGGCGCCTATTTGCCGAGGATTTGCAGGATCATGCGCCGGTTTTCGCCGGAGGTTTTCCGGAACCGGCGCAGCAGTTCCATTTCCTCCTCTGAAAGTTGAATCCGGCTGATTTCACGCTCCAGTTCTTTCAGGGCCGTTGACAGGTCATCGCCCTGGCTGAACGCCAGGCCTGGCAACTCCAACTGGCCGGTGTCCCCGGCGTCGTCCAGATCCAGCAGGTCTTCCAGTGGGGTTTCCGTCTTCAGGCAAAAATCCAGTAACTCGGTGACACCCGGCCATGCCCGCTGCCTCGCATCAGTCGATTCCCAACTCACCACCCGCGCCTCGTCCACTCCGCACATTTCTGCCACGTCCCCGCACGACAACTGCCCGGCTTCCCGAATCTGCCGCAGGCGGCGGTTAAAGGTTTGCAGGTACCGCATAGGAGTGTTCTCTGCCGTGGTTAGTCTTGTGGCCTGATGGCACTTTCGGTGAATCAAACCGGAAATGTAACGTACATATAGCTTTACACACAATCTACCTATAATGAATCCATAAGCAACGGAAATAACTTGGTATGGCGGCAAAAGCACTGGATAAGAACACCGCATGGGAGCTGGTACTGGACGCAGTGAACCGCAGCAATGTGACACTCTCATTGCCGGGCAGTGACAAGCCAGCACTGGATATAGGCCAGAACGGCGAATGGGAACTTCGACTGCCAGCAGAGCTCGACGCACGCAACCTGCTGTCGGTTTTCCTGCCTCTGTGCTGCCCGGTTGCTCAAGGCTCGCGCTCGCGGGTTGTCGGCCAGATGGGGCAGAGCCTGGACGGACGTATCGCCACGGTGACCGGCGCTTCCAAGTTCATCAATGGCGAGGATGGCATTACCCACCTGCACCGCTTGCGGGCTGTGTCGGAAGCGGTCATTGTCGGCGCCGGAACCGCATCCACCGACAATCCCAGGCTGACAGTCCGCAAGACGTCCGGCATTAATCCGGTCCGGGTGGTGATTGATCGCAACCATCGGGTTCCGGACAGCCATCACCTGTTCAGCGACGAAGCATCCCCTACGCTCCGCCTCGTCGCAGGGGACTACCACGCCGGCGACAAGCTGACACCCCGCCACGGCGTAACAGATGTGCCCTGCCTCGGGCAGGATGACACCACGGACCCTGCCCATATACTCGCGGTTCTCGCGGACTTTGGCCTTCGCAGGATTTTTGTGGAGGGCGGAGGGCTTACCGTGTCTGAATTCCTGAATGCGGACCTGCTCGACCGGCTGCATGTCATGGTCGCCCCCATGATCATCGGCAGTGGGCGCCCGGCATTTTCACTGCCGGAGATCAAGAAACTCGACAGCGCCCTGCGCCCGAAGGCCCAGATGGTGGACCTGGGCAGTGACATGCTGTTTGACCTGGATTTCACTCGTTCGACTGTCGACGAGTGAACACGAACAGCACGCCCGGAAGGCTCGACAACAGAACCGCCAACCCATAGCCGACACTGAGTGCAACACCCTGCTCTGCCGGAATCCCAGCCATGGGCCAGAGCAATGCCGCAGCACCCTCGCGCACCCCCCAGCCTGCAACAGTGACCGGAATGGCCATGACCAGCAGCAGAAGGCTGCAAAGAGACGTCAGAACCAAAGCCATGTGCGGGTCACTCCAATAACCCGCGCCCAGAGCCAGCAATGAGAACACGGCCAGGTAACTGGCCACCACACCGGCGGAAGACACCAACTGGACACCCACGGCCGGCCACTCCAACAAGGCTTTGCGCAAGTCCCGCCGCAGCGTATGGACATAGTCTTTCGCGCGCTGCCAAATACTTGTAACCAATACCACTGTGGCCGTCAGGCCTGCCAGCAACAGCAGCGCCCGTTCGCCATATTCCGAGAGGGCTTCGAGCATTCCGTATCGGTACCAGACAAGCCAAACACCCAGGCTCAGCGCCACAGCTATCATCACCAGTTGCCCGGACATTCTCTCAATCATGACGGCGTGAGCGGACGCAAGGCGCTCACCGGAGTCGAGACTGTGACGCCAGGCCCGATTAACATCGCCCATCACCCCGCCAGGAAGCACCTGATTGAGAAAAGTGGCAAGGTAGTACTCCCGCACCGCAACAGCCATGGGCAAGACCAACCCAAGTCGCCGGGCGGTGTAACGCCAGCGCCAGGCTGAAAGCACCACCTGCGCAACGGATACCACCATGGCTGCCAATAACGACAGTAATGAGAACTGCGCCAGTTCCCGCCAGAGCACGCCCAGATCCAGGAAGTAGCCAGTCGCCAATAGCAACAGCAGGGTGAAACCCCAGCGCAGGTAACGGGTTCGGAGCAGGCGTCGCACGTCAGGCAACGCCGTCTCTGGCTGGCCGGGCAAACAAGTCTTCATGTTCCACGCGGATTGACAGGCTCTGCTCATCAGCCTGCTTCAGACGCAGGCCAAACCAGCGCTCGGCCCGCTGACGTTCGCTCGGCGACTGTTGCATCACCGCGTCACGCCAGCCCTCAAGCAAGGCGCGCTGAAGTGCACTTTGAGCAGGCGTCAGGCGCCACGGGCTTGGAGCAACAGACACCTGATAGTCCCGCAATTCGAGCTGTTGCTTGAGGTAATTCGTCGCCGATGGCCCCAGCGCGGCACCAGTCCCCTTATCGTTGTGCTGGTGCTCGTTGACGGTCTCGCGTATCCAGTCGTCGTCCTGGTCTGCCGGCGACAGCTCGACATTCCCCGCGTAACTCAGAACGATAAACACGCCGGCATTGTGTCTGGTGGCGGCTACCGCCAATGCCTCTAGCCAGTCTTCCGACATCAGGTCTATCAGGGCCGAAGCTGTGATCAGCCGGGTGCCATCCGGAATCTGCCCGGCAAGCCGCTTGGCGTTCAAGTGACAGGCATGGGTTTCCAGCGGGACATCAAGGTGTTGCAGTCTCTCTCCGGCAAGGGCAAGCAGGTGTTCGTCCTGGTCCAGTAGCACCCAGCGCTGGGGTACCGTCATGGCCGGCACAAGGTAACGGGCGTTGGAGCCAGTGCCGGTACCCAGATCCACCACCAGCAGTGGTGGTGCGTGATGACCGCTCAGAACGCCCGGGTGACAATAGTCCTGTTCCGCCCAAACCAGCACCTCCGAGAGCAGCCTCTTGTTACGAGCAAGGTGGTCTGCCGGCTCACGCAGTGCCAGCCAGTCGCTGTCGAAGGTGGTAGGGTCCGGTGGCGGCAGCAGGTCTTCCAGTGCCCGTTGGAAGTCAATGGCGGTACTCTGCCAGCTTCGCAGGGAGCGCGCCGCCTGCTGTGCCTGGGTAGCCGCCTCGCCAAGCGCGCCGGGGTTAGTAAGCCAGTCTTCCAGGCACGCCCGCAACCCTGCGACATCGCCGGTTTGATACTGCCGGACGCCAGGCCGCAGGCCTGTGGTGGAAAGGGCACCCCCATCCGTGGTGATCACCGGCAACCCCGCGGCAATCGCCTCATCAATCACCATTCCATACCCTTCGTAAACGGACGGCAGCACAAAAACATCAGCGTTACGATAGGCGCCGGCAAGCTCAAGGTCGTCCAGCTCCCCCAAAAGACTGATCCGATGTTCAAGCCCCAGGTTCGCAATGATACCGCGAAGCTCGTGGGCATAGCGCTCGTCGCGATCCAGCGAGCCTGCCAGGGTGCAGTGCCATGAACAGTCCCGGAGATCACTTAACGCTTCAACCAGATGGTGCTGTGCCTTGCGCGGCGACAGGTGGGCAACACAGAGCAGATGAATCGTGGGGCCCTGGGCTCTTGTTGGCTGGGTTTCAGCGCCAATACCGGCAATGGTGTCGGCGCCCGGCTCAACCACGCGGATGGCCGTGGCCGGTACGCTGTAGTCTTTCAGTCGGTGCGCGGTGTGGGCACTGGTCGTGATTACCCCGGCCACCTTTGACAGCGCCCGACGCTCTACCCGGAAAAGCCAATCCTGCAACTCTTGCGTCAGCCCCGTTTCATCCGCCAGGGCGTGGTGGACCAGCGACACAACCCGCAAACGGGATGCATGGTTGGCGATCACGTCCGGAAGCCCGCCCATGGCCAGGCCATCAAGTACCACCACCGAATCATCCGCAAGGTCGGCAAGCAACCTGTTCATGGATGCTTCCGCCATCCGGTCTGGCACCGGGAAGCTGCCACAGAGCCCGGAAACAAAGGCATCCACGCCGTTATCCCTGAGCCCTGCGACAACACGCTGAACGTACCGGTAGCCTCCGGTTTTCTGTTCAGGATCCCCCGGGACAACGAACAACACCGACGTTAATGGCTCAGAGTTCGCCATGGTAGCTGGCCCAGGCAATATGGGATTCGCCAAGGGTGACCTTCATCGAACACAGGCCTTTGCCGGTTTCACCCAGCCGGCCCTGGCGGATCGCCGCGGCCAGTCGGTCGAACACCGTCATCGCCATGAATTCGGTGGTGGTATTGCGATTGGCAAATTCCTCGATATCGTCCAGGTTCTTCATGTTGAACTCGGCAATCACCGACGACAACACCTCGGACGCCAGCCCGATATCGACGATCAGATCGTCGTTGTCGAGGGCTTCCCGCTCGAAGGAGACATCAACCACGTAGGTGGCGCCATGCAAGCCCTGGGCGGGGCCGAAAATGTCACCCTTAAAGCTGTGGGCGATCATCATGTGGTCTCTGACGGTAAGGCTGAACATGGGTTTTGGGTCCTCGATACGGATGATGGGAGTCAATTGTCGGGGTATACGATACGGTGACAGAGAGTGTCGGAGGCCGTTCCGCCAGCTCTGTTTCCAGCAAGTGCCGGCATAACCTCCGGCAGCGATTCGAAGGTGGTTTCGCCGCTGATCAGGCAGTCCAGGACATCATCCCGCAGCAGCTCCAGGGCCAGCACCATTCGATCCCGATGGCGCCAGCGTGGCCGCTGCTCAGGATGCAGGTTACCAACCTGGCTAGACCGTATCGTCAGCCGACGGGAATGGAATGCCCGGCCCAGGGATACCGGCACTGGCTGCTCGCCGTACCAGCTCATCTCAATAATTCGCGCTTCCTGTCCCGCCAGCGCAAGAGCGGTTTCAAGACCCGTTGGGTGGCCGCTGGCGTGGATGACCAAGTCATGATCGTCCTGTCGGCATTGGGTCTGGAAATCCAGCCCCAGGGTGTGCGCAACCGTTTTACGCTGTGGATTGGTGTCCACGGCGGTAACCCGGGTACCTGGTATGCGGCTGGCAAGCCACGCAACCAGCAGACCAACGACGCCAAGGCCAACCACTGCGACCCGCTCTCCCACTCGTGGTGAAGCATCCCACAGGCCGTTAACCGCGGTTTCCATGTTGGCGGCCAGCACTGCCCTGGATTCCGGAAGACCGGATGGAAGAGGTACCACGGCGGATGCAGGAACCTGGTAGTGCTCCTGATGAGGAAACAGGCAGAAAACCGACTGGCCAGTCAGGGCCTCGGGGCCCGAAACAACACGGCCTACGCTGGCATAACCATATTTGACCGGGAAGGGAAAATCGCCTTCCTGGAACGGGGCACGCATCGAATCGTATTCCGACGGTGGCACACGGTTGTTGAAAACCAATGACTCGGTTCCACGACTGACGCCCGAGTATAGCGCTCGCACAGACACCGCTGGACTGTCAGCGTCGGTCGCCGAACAATGATCGTAGGTTGCTGGGAGAATGGCCCCTTCCCCGGGCCCGGTCACCCAAAATGCGTTTGTCATATCGTCTGTTTCCTTACAGCGCACGTAACTCACTATAGTATACGCAGGCTATAGTACACGCGGCCTTGCCAGCTATAGTGCATACAGGCGCATCCATATTTTCAGTAAGGCCCTGTTACGACCGGATGCACGCTCAATCATACGCTGGGGTTTGATGATGGATTCCCACACTCACACGTTCCGCCTGCCCCTGGCTGCCGATCTTGCCTGGTCCGGCGGACTGACGGTGCTCATGGTGACCGCCGCTGGCATCGGATTCCACCCCCCTGCCAGCTTTTACGCGCTCGCCGTGTTGCTTTGCCTGGCAATTGCGGTGCCTGTTATTCGCTTCTGGCCCGCGGAACAGGACTTCGGTTGGGCCAATCGGGCAACCCTGGTACGCGCCTCCCTCGTCATACTCCTCATCAGCCTGGCGCCGTTCACTTCCGGGTTAGGGAACTGGCTGTGGTTGTACGGGTCATTGTGTTTACTGGCGTTGATTCTTGACGGCGTGGATGGCGCAGTAGCAAGGGCCACCCGTTCAACAACGGCGTTCGGTGCCCGATTCGACATGGAACTGGATGCGCTATTCATCCTCGGGCTGTGTGTTGCGGTCCTGGCCCAGGGCAAAGCCGGCCCATGGGTTCTCGCGTTGGGGCTGATGCGTTACGCCTTTGTGATCGCTGGCCACTGGTTTCGCTTCATGGACAGACCACTACCCGACAGCTTTCGACGCAAAACTGTCTGCGTATGGCAAATAGTCACCCTTATGGTTGCCATATTGCCGATTACGCCGACCGGCTTCGCGACTGCCACACTCGCTATCGCGCTGTTATTGCTCTGTTATTCGTTTTTTACAGACCTGCGCTGGCTTTATCAAACAGGGAGAAAGACATGAAAGCGTTCCTATCCACTGCTGCACTAACCGCCTCACTGGCATTGTCCGCCCCCGTTGCCATGGCCGAGCCGGAGACCTACGTTATCGACGATGAGCATTTCTCGATGTCGTTTGAGGTGAACCACATCGGCTATGCCCCGGTAATGGGCATGTTCCGGGATGTGGAAGGAAAGTTCGGCTACGACGAGGAGACTCAACAGCTCACCTCCGGCACACTGACGTTCAAAAGCAAAAGCGTCTTCACCAATCACGATAAACGGGATGGCCACCTGCGCAACGAGGATTTTCTCAACAGTGGAAAGTTCCCGGACATCACCTTTGAGATCACCAATTTCGAAACCACCGGCGAAAACACCGGCACTGTGACCGGTGACCTGACCCTTCTGGGCAAAACCCGCCCGGTGGATGTTGATGTAACCCTTAACAAATCTGCCGACTACCCCATCGGGCACGAGGACTACACCCTCGGCGTCACCGCCGAGGCCACCATTAAGCGCAGCAATTGGGGCATGACCTACGGCATTGATCAGGATCTGGTGGGTGATGACGTTCGCCTCAGGTTCGGCCTCGAAGCTGTGAAAGAGTCCGGCTGGTTATGAGGTAGTGTGAACAACATCACACCCTGGACACATTCTGTTACACATTCGGGCCATTTTTTTGCGCGAAGTCAGTTTGGCCCGTTATGTTAATACAACAACAAAAATAATGGCGTTCGCGCCATAGAATGCCTCCAACAAGGATCCAAAGATGCCACTGCGGTTGCTCTTGGCCCTAACGTTCGTTGTGTCCGGTGCCGTCGGCCTGGGATATCTACTGTCGACCGACAATACAGTCCGGTTCTCCTGGATAACCGGTGAGAGCGAAGGCAGGAGCCCGCCCCCTTCCGGAACAGACACCACCCGCTCCAAGCCCGGGCCGGCCGAATCGCCGACCACGGAAAAGCAGGAACCCTCTGAGAATGCGATCGGCTTCATGTTGGCCAGTGCTGCAGCCCAATACAGCCAGAACATCCGCTACCCGACGTACTCCATTCCAATCTCTGACGACCAGGCCAAGGCCTACGCCGGCAACCGTTTCGACCCTGTGGAGCTGCCGCTGGACGGGGGCGGACAATTTACCGTCACACTTGAGAAATACCGCTTCGTACAGGAAGAAGACATTCTTGTGGCAGCGAGCATTACTGGCTCCCAGGTGGTAGGGCCAAGCCTGGACGCGACCCTGGAGTCCCCCGAGTCTCGCCAGGCGATTGCCAGTACTACACTCCAGAACGAGGCCGGTGCCCCCTACTATGAAGGCATCATTGAGGCCGACGCAGAGCCTGGCGAATATCGGTTGATCGTTGAGGCAACCATTGATGGCAAACCCGTACGCCACGTTTCAACCCTGACCATTGAGCCCGTCCTGGGAGAGTTTGACGGCCTGGGCGACCCAAAGGTGACCAACAACGACCTGATAATACCGGTTCATTTCGACGCCAAAGACCCCGGCTTCTATGCCCTCTCTGCCCAGCTCTACCACAACGGCCGCGCACTCGCGCAGCTGCAGGCGGAGAAGCGACTCGACGGAACCACCGACACCCTGGAGCTCAAAGCCCATGGCTCGGTGCTCGCCCATCGTGAGATTAGCGGTAACCTGGAACTGCGCAACCTGCAGATCCGGCGCCTGCCGGCCTCGCCCGGAGACCGCACCGACTATGGCTATGGCCCTGATGATGGCTACTCGTTTTCGCCACCGGACATGGACGGATTGACCGACAGCCCGGCAGGTGACCCCGAATCAGAGCAACGTGCTGCGCTGCTGCAAAGGCTGGCAGACAAGTTCTGATACAACAATAAAACAAAGACGGAGCCTTTATGAAAACAAGAAAGAGAAGTGCCTGTAAGACCGCCCTTGCGGTGGCCATCGCCGGCGGCTTGTTCGCCGGCACCGCCCACGCCCAGCTTGCGGGCCACAACGTGATCCTGGTTCACGGCTTCCAGCAGGAAGACCTGGCCAATCCACCTGCCAACCTTAATGAGGTAAAAAGTGCTGGCGAGGACTACTGGCGTACCTTCTGGCTGTCCCGTTCCGACGCCCGTGTAGATTGGGGCAGCGATGGCCGTGTGGAGGGCAACATCGCCCAGCAGGCCTATCACCAGCTACGTGACATCAGCCAGCAGGGGCTATGCAACGATTTCTGCATTGTGGTTTCCCATTCCACCGGTGACCTGGTTACCCGATATCTTCTGGAAAACCAGGCACGCTGGCTTCAGGCCGACGGACTGCAGCCGCTGAAAATACTCGCTGCGATCGACTACTCCGGTGCCGGCGGCGGTACAGAACTGGCCGATCTGGCCCTCAATGTTGCCTACAACGACAGCTGGTACAACTGGCCGCTCAAACAGGCGGTACGTGCCTTCACCGGCATCACCCCTGAGCCAGGCAGCCTTGGCGTGGTCAATGACCTGCAAACCAACACGGCACGCAACCTCGCCGTCAGTCCCAATAATATTCCGCGCCTGCGGTTTGTGGCCGGCGGCTCCTCCTACGGCGGCATCACCAAGCCGTTCATTGCCGGCACCGATGATGGCGTGGTACCAACCCACTCGGCCTGTGGCGCCACCACCAGCAACGGTATCGACTCCTGTAGCTCGAACCTGAGCCTGGCGGGCAAGGTGTCCAGCCAGAACGGGCCGTCGGACCTGTACTACAATCACTTTCCGATCCTGATGAACGAGGGTGCTTCCCACAGCGGCGTTCTGGGCTCGGAAACCGGCAATATTTCCGTCCCCGTAGTGAATGACACAACCCTCAATGGGCTGCGTGTCGATTTCGCCAGCCGCACCTACAACAAGCGCGCCTGGTGGCAGTGGTGGGGTTCCGGTGACCGATATGTTGAAGTACCCGGTTCGGACCAGACCGATATGTCGACACTGGTCTACAACACACTCAACAACTAAAAATACCAAGATGGACCCAACCGTCTGAAGGAGCACCAACCGGCTCATGGAAGAGCCATTCTTACCTGCCCGTGATAAACTCCGCCGCTGTCGCTCTAAAGCCTATCCACTCTATGGCGGTCTTGAATGCCCCTCTCGAACACTCATAAATCCGACCTGTTACTGGTGGTTGTCACCCTGATGGCAGCCATTAGCTGGATATTTTCCAAGGAAGCCGTATTACTGATGCCGCCGCTGATGTTCATGGCCCTTCGGTTCCTGTTGGCCGGTTCGGTACTGGCGGTCATAGCCTGGCCTTCGCTGAAACGACTAAGCCTGGACCAATTCAAGCGCAGTGCTGGCGTGGGGCTGGTGTTCGGAGTGGCCATGAGCTTCTGGGTGATGGGGCTTTTTCACGTCACCCACATAGGTGAAGGTGCCTTCCTGACCAGCCTTGGCGTGGTCATCGTGCCAGTGATTGCCCGGGTGATCTTCCAGGAGGCACAGCCTTTGAGCACCTGGTTTGCAATTCCGGTCGCGGTGGGCGGGCTCGCGCTGCTGTCGCTCAAAAATGGATTCCGGCCCGAAATCGGTCAGGTTTTCTTCGTGGTGGCTGCGTTTATCTTTGCGCTGTATTTCACCCTTAACACCCGCGCGGCCAACCAGCGCACGGTGATCAACCACCGGGGAGAGTCCGTGGAAAAACACCGCGTCCCCGCCCTGCCCCTCACGACCATTGCGCTGCTCACCGTAGGCACCGTCACCTTGACCGAGTCAGTGCTGCTGGAACCCTGGACACCGACTCTCGAGAACTTCTCCGGCATTCTCGCCGGCTGGGTGATTGCCAGTGCCGTGGTAGGCACGGCAGGCCGCTTCCTGCTGCAGACCTATGCCCAAAGCCTGGCTACCCACAGCCACGGAGTTGTAATCCTTGTGTTGGAGCCGGTATGGGTCGCACTGTTCGCTGCAGGCTGGTTCAGCGAATCCATGTCCACCACACAACTCGCCGGTTGCGGCCTGATATTCCTCGCACTGCTGATCAATCGGTGGGGAGTGCTCAGCAAGGCCATAAAAGGCTGGGCCAGAAAGCAGAAAACCGCCTGAAAGAGGTTGACCACGCCCATCGGAATCAGTATATTTCCACCCCGTTGCAGGACATAGGACCATAGCTCAGTTGGTTAGAGCGCTGCCTTGACATGGCAGAGGTCGGCAGTTCAAATCTGCCTGGTCCTACCATTCCTGCTTAACGATCCGTTTCTTGCAGTTCCCTTCTCTATACCGTCTTTCTTTCCCGATATTGTTTCAAAGCTCTTCCAATAAGATTCTTAATACCGCTCCCGGGCCAGATCGCTCACTAGTTCACCCCCATCTGATGTCAAACCGTTTCATCACGACAACTGAGACGCAGCGATTCCTGCCTAACCTGATATGCCTGTAAAAATCGGGATATAAACCACCAGAAGCAACACTGCAATTAAGCCAAGCAGGTAGGGAATGATAGCGCGGGTGATGCGCTCGAGCGGCAAACCGGTGACAGAGGACGCCACATAAAGGTTGATTGCGACTGGAGGCGTAATCATACCAATGGCCAGTCCCACCACAATTATGAGACCGAAGTGGATTGGGTCGATTCCTAGCTGGATGACTAACGGCAACAGAACCGGGGTCAAGATTATCAGGGCACTCGCTGTTTCGATGAACACTCCCGTTATCAGGATAATACCGACGACGAGTAGCATAATGATGTAAGGGTTAGTGGACAGTGACAGGACCGATTCAGCAATCGCGCCGGGTACCTGCCAACTTGATAGTGTCCAGCTCAGAACGGCCGATGTGGCAATGACGAACATGATAACGGCGGTTGTAATCGCAGAGCGGATCAATATCCGATAGATATCCGGAAGCTTGAGGTCGCGATAGATAAACAATGAAACTAACAGTGCGTAATTGACCGCCACTACTGCCGCTTCGCTGGGTGTAAAGATGCCAGAGAATATTCCACCCAGAATAATGACGGGTGTCATCAACCCCCAGCTTGCGCTCTTAAGCGTGCCCCAAATAGTAGCGAGGGATAATGCTGTCCCACGCGGATAATTCCGACGGTAACCCTGGGTAATGGCAATAGCGATGAGCCCCAAACCCATGATAAGGCCGGGAATAAAACCATTTAAAAACAGCTTGGAAACCGATTGCTGAGCAATGACAGCATAGATAATCATCGGCACTGATGGCGGGATCACCACACCAATAGTGCCGCTGGCAGCAATCAAACTGGCTGCCGCCGCCGGGTCATACCCTTTTTTACGAAGCTCCGGCACCAGGCTGGAGCCAACAGCTGCCGTTGTGGCTGCCCCTGAGCCGGATATAGCCGCAAAGAACATGCCTGCCAGTACGGCTACGATAGAAAGCCCACCTTTCAGAAACCCAAACAGCGAGTCCGCAAAACTGACCAGCTTCTCACTGACCTTGCCTTGGGCCATGAGGTCGCCGGCCAGTATGAACATAGGTACCGCAACCAGGGCGAAGGAGTTAATCCCCTGAAACATCTGCTGGGTAACCACCATCAGTGGCACACCCTGAAAAAATAGCGCTGCCATCGTACTGGCACCGATTGACACGGCAATAGGTACGCCAATGAGCATGAACAGAAAAAAAAGTAGGAACAGCAGACCAGTCACAGTGGCGGGTCACTTATATCAGAAGCAGTCTCGGCGGCGCCAGGTCCTTCGGACACCAGTTCAACCAGATCAACAAATGCATACCAACTCATCAGCGCTCCACAGACCGGGATAATCGCGTAAACGTAGGTCATTGACCAGCCAAGAGAGGCCGAGGTCTGGAAGCTTTGCATCTGCATATAGCGATAGCCAACAAGCACTAACGCAATCATGAATCCCAAAACAATGGCCACAGCCAGAATACGCGTCACTTGCCGCAGCCTGCCTGGCAGCGCATTGACGACGAAGGTAACAGCGATATGGCGACCACGCTGAAACGCGAGGGTGGCCCCCATAAAAGTGATCCAGATAAGCAGGAACCTGGCTAACTCCTCAGTCCAGCCCGCCGCTGTAAAGAAAACCCTGGATATAATCTGCAGCGTGATCACGGCGATCAATGCCACCATCGCCGCAAACACCATAGGCTGCATGATGGCATCGATTGCACGTTCAACTCTCTTCAGAATTCCCAACATAACGTCGTCGGGTCCTTTAACTATTGCTGCTGGAATTCACGAATCCGCTCCAGGTAATCACCAAACTGATTACCGTACTTTTCATAGACGGGGGCGACGGCAGCCTGGAAGGCATCAATCTCAGGATCCTCTACGATTTCCATCCCCGATGCTCGAAGCTCCGCCAACTGCTTGGACTCCATTTCAGCATTAACGCTGCGCTCATGTTCCGCAGCTTCCTGGGCCGCCTGTTTGATTACGCCTTGAGCTGCCTCCGGCAAGCGGTTCCATACTGGCATCCCCATGACAAATATCGCCGGCGCGTAGGTGTGCCGAGACATCGTCATATAGTTCTGAGTCTCATTGAGCTTAAAGGAGTGTACGACGTTGACAGGATTTTCCTGGCCATCAATAGTGCCTTGTTGCATTGCTGTCAGCGCTTCGGTCCAGGCCATGGGAACGGCATTTGCCCCCAGCTCACGGAACGTATCAACGTAAACAGGATTCTCCATGACACGCACGCGCAAACCGTCAATGTCATCCGGATGACTGACCGGCCGCTCGCTGTTGGTGAGGTTACGGAAGCCGCGCTCCGCATATGCGAGGCCTTTGAGGTTGACTTCGCTTAACTTGTCCAGCAACTCCTGGCCAATGGGACCATCAAGCACGGCATAGGCTTCTTCCGGGGAAGAAAACAGGAAGGGCAGTTCAAATACTGCCATTTCTTCTACGAAATTGGCGACCGGACCATTGGTTATGACGCCCATATCCACGGTACCAATTTGCATACCCTCAAGTAGGGTGCGCTCGTCGCCGAGAGAAGCATTGGGATAAAGTTCGATGGTCACCGCACCTTCTGTGCGCTTACTGACCAGCTCCTGGAATTTTACAGCGGCGATGTGGAAGCCATCCTGCTCGTTAACGACGTGAGCCAGGCGCAAAGTGACGGGATCCATATCCGAAAAGTCATCGGCAAAGACCGAGGAAGTCAGGCCAAGTGTGAGGCCAAGTACTGCAGTAACGCAGGCGAGTTTATTCATCATCTTTCCTTTTTTATTTTGAATAATTGTGAATCCAATCTCAGAATAACAGCAATAAACTACATAGCAAGCTCTCGACACGGTAAACGCTTGATTGCGTTACGCTAAATACTGCCCCCCAGTAATGGGGGCATAAAAAAACCGCCGAAGGTGCCCTTCAGCGGTTTTGTGTGCGCCTGAAAAACCTAGACCTTGTAGAAATCCCGATACCAGTCCACGAAGTTGGCAATGCCCTCTTCCACCGTGGTGGATGGCTTGTAGCCCACATCTTCAATCAGGTCATCCACATTGGCGTAGGTAGCCGGCACGTCACCGGGTTGTAGGGGCAGCAGGTTCTTCTCAGCCTTTTTACCAACGCGCTCTTCGATGATCTCAATAAACCGGGACAACTCCACCGGATTGTTGCTACCGATGTTATACAGTCGATATGGCGCCTTGCTGGTGCCGGGGTCTGGCGTTTCACCACTCCACTGCGGGTTGGGGGTGGCGACACTGTCCAGGGTCCGGATAACGCCTTCCACAATATCGTCAATGTAGGTGAAGTCGCGCCTGTGGTGCCCATGATTGAACACATCAATGGGTTCACCGGCCAGGATCTTCTTGGTGAAGATGAACAGCGCCATATCCGGTCGGCCCCATGGGCCATAGACGGTGAAGAAGCGCAGGCCGGTGGTGGGCATGTTGTAAAGGTGGCTGTAGGTGTGGGCCATCAGCTCGTTGGCTTTCTTGGAGGCCGCATACAGACTCAGGGGGTGGTCCACGTTGTCGTGGATGGAGAACGGCATGGTTTCATTCGCGCCGTAGACGGAGCTGCTGGAGGCGTATACCAGGTGCTTCACATCATTGTGACGACAACCTTCCAGGATGTTGGTGAAACCCACCAAATTGGCATCGATGTAGGCATGAGGATTCTCCAGGGAGTACCGCACGCCCGCCTGGGCCGCCAGGTGAACCACACGCTCTGGCTTGTGCTCTCGGAACAGGGCCTCCATGGCGGGCCTGTCGGCCACGTCCTTACGAACCTCGGTGAATCCTGGTTTACAGGTCAGGCGCTCAAGCCGCGCTTCCTTCAAAGTGGGGTCGTAGTAATCGTTGACGTTATCTACGCCGATTACTTCATCACCTCGGTCAAGCAGCCGATGCGCCAGATGGGAGCCAATGAAGCCCGCCGTGCCCGTAACCAGAATTTTCAACGTGTTCTCTCCTGTTCCTTCAGAACGTCAGCCCGGCACTTACAAACGGGCCACCGAGTTCGATGTCCAGACGGTCATCGCTGTCTTCGTAATCAATGCTGATCTGACGGTATCCGGCGCGCAGCTGTAACAACGACAGTTCGTATTGGCCGTAAGCGTTGTAGTCATAGATGGAATCGCCGTCGAAGCTGATGAGATTGGCCTCGCCACCGACGGAAACACCGGTAAAGGGAAGATCAAAGCGGGCAGCCAGATAACCCATCGGAATCACGCCGTCGACCTCAGTCTTACTGACCTGGCCATTGGTGGCCTGCTCACGAACAATCAGTTCGCCATCCAGATTGCGGGCGGTCACGCCCAGATCCAGATTGGCCCAGTTGTCGAGCACTTCGTAATACAGGGTGACGTCAAACTGACTCAGGTCCAGATCCGAATCGACGTCGCCGGACACCAGATCAAATTGCGTGGACACTTCGCCACTACCGCTTTGTTCAATGCGGGTGTAATTCAGGCGCACGTTAGGCAATACCGGCACCGGGTGCTCGAGGTAGGCACTCAGGTTGGCATTGGTGTCGCTTTCCAGGTCAAGGTCGTTTTCGACGTCGACCACGTCGTTGTTTTTGCCGGCTTTGCCCGAGAGGTCAGAATCCCAGTAGCTGACATTGGCGCCCACACCAACCACATCAGCGGTTGCGACTGGGGCGGCGATGACCAAAGAGCCGCCGATGGCAAGAATCAGTTTACGCATAGTGCACCTGTTTTCTGGTTGTTGTACCTGACTGATCAGTCGAAACGGATGCCGAGACGACGACCAACCTCTTCGTAGGTCTCAATCACATCGCCCAGTCCCTGACGAAAACGGTCCTTATCCATCTTCTTTCGGGTTTCCCTGTCCCAGATACGGCAGCCGTCAGGGCTGAATTCGTCACCCAGGACAATCTGGCCACCCGAACGACCAAATTCCAGCTTGTAATCCACCAGCAGCATGCCGGCTTCCTCAAACAGCGCCTTCAGTACGTCATTTACCTGATAGGTCAGTTCTTTCATTCTGGCAAGCTCGTCTGCTTTCGCCCAGCCAAAACTGACCGCCAGTGACTCATTGACCATGGGATCATGCATGGCGTCGTTCTTCAGGAACAGTTCAAAGGTGGGCGGATTCAGCGTCAGCCCTTCCTCGACACCCAACCTGCGGCACAGACTGCCAGCGGAGATGTTACGAACCACGCATTCAACCGGAATCATATCCAGCTTCTTGACCAGCGATTCCGTGCCGGAAAGCAGGCCCTCAAAGTGCGTGGGAACGCCGGCCGCTTCCAGTTTTTCCATGATGAAGGCATTAAAGCGGTTGTTCACCATGCCCTTGCGGTTGAGCTGCTCTTTCTTCTCGCCGTCAAAAGCCGACGTATCGTCGCGAAAGACCATCACAAACCGGTCGGGGTCGTCGGTACGGTATACGGATTTGGCCTTGCCCGCGTAAAGCTCTTCACGCTTTTCCATGTCAGATCTCCGGACGTGCCCGCTCGGTGCAGGCACTGCTTGCATTAGTAAAGATATTCGAACAGTTCTGAAAGCAGCTCGGTCGAGCGATTCTCACCATCGTAACTCTCGGCGATGGCGGTGGAAACGACAATGTCGCCGTCACGCTCCTCAAGCCGTATATCAAACGAATGTACCGGTTCCGGGGCGTCGGAGAACCAGCTGAACCATCCCGGCTCGCGCTCGGATTCCGGCCGGAAATCCACAAAGAAATATCCGTCTTCACGGTTCAGGTCGATCACCGGTATGCCCGCGTCATCCACCGCTCGGCGAACCTCCGCCCAAGCCCGGCCGTAATCCAGGCTCATTACAATTTCCCTGGGCGTTTCGTCGTCCGATACCAACTTGACCAGGGGTTCGCTGGCCATGCCCAATGCCGCACGGGAGTAAGACTTACTGTCTTCCCGGTTGCGTAAATACTGGGCCAGGTCTTCGAGCAGCTTCCGACTGGTATCGAGTTGCTCGCGGCTACGGGTATCCCCACCGCCCCAAGCCATCAGTTCGTTCGGATCATCAGCAACTTCGAAGGAACGGAATTGAACCTCTGTGGTTTTGCGGCGCACACCGGGCGCAACACGGGCCTGGACAACCACTTTCGCTTCTGGTCCGTCGGGGTTTTCCGGCAGCTCCAGCAATTCCCTCGCCTGCTTGCTGAAGTTAACCAACTCACTCTGCATCAGGCCGAGCTGGGGGCTGTCGTACGCCACACCAAGACCGTTCTCATTCATGTAGGAGGTGACTGCAGGCCAAAGGCGACCTGGAACATCATTCACCAGCAGCCATATCTGGCCATCCAGTTCCTCAACCAGATAATTTTCGTCAAGGATATCGGAGGTCATATCCGGCGGCCTGGGTATGCTTCCCCGATACATACGGCCCGAGTCGGCAGCGGTCGCTTCGCGTATCGGCATGATCTGACCAAACTCGCCTTCATCCGCCGTTTCCGGCAGTTTCAGAGGCGTGCCTTCCGAGGCATTGACATAGCGCTCTGAGCGGTCTTCGATCAAGCTACAGCCTGACAGGGCCATAACAAACATCAGGCCCGCCAGGGGCCTGATGCATTTTTCGGTTTTTTCGATTTCTGTCCTGAACCTAAACGCCAT
The DNA here is from genome assembly GCF_054968585.1 of Marinobacter sp. G5_S1_61_S3. Classification (NCBI taxonomy): domain Bacteria; kingdom Pseudomonadati; phylum Pseudomonadota; class Gammaproteobacteria; order Pseudomonadales; family Marinobacteraceae; genus Marinobacter; species Marinobacter sp. G5_S1_61_S3. Next base: position 76,616 of record NZ_JBQKUK010000009.1, read on the forward strand.
CAGGCGACTCCAGTTACGATAGATGGTACAGCCTGACTCAGAGTACGCCAGAGGCTTTCAGTGCGTCTTCCACTTCGCCGTGGAACCTGTCACTCAGAGGGGTGAGCGGAAGGCGAATGCCCTCCCCGATCATACCCATATGATAGAGAGCCCACTTCACGGGGATGGGATTGGCCTCGAGGAAAAGTTTGCGGTTCAGAGGCATGAGCAACTCGTTAAGCCGCTCGGTTTCCTCCTCATTTCCGGCGATGGCGGCTTCGCACAACGCAGCCATGCCCTTGGGCGCCACGTTGGCGGTAACGGAGACGTTGCCTTTGGCGCCGGCAAGCATCAGTCCGGCGGCCGTCGCGTCGTCGCCAGAGTAGACCACCAGGCGGCCTTTAACGGCTTCAACCAGCTCTGCACCACGGGGAATATTGCCGGTTGCATCCTTGATGCCGATGATGTTCGGAATATCTGCCAGGCGCTCAACGGTTTCGTTCAGCATGTCGCACGCCGTTCGGCCGGGAACGTTGTAGAGAATCTGATCGACCGGGACAGCCTCAGCAATGGTCTTGAAGTGCTGGTAGAGCCCTTCCTGGGTCGGCTTGTTGTAGTACGGGACGACAAGCAGACAGGCATCGGCACCCAGCTTGTGAGCTTCTTCGGTCAGCTCTATGGCTTCGCGAGTACTGTTACCGCCGGTACCGGCAATCACAGGAATGCGGCCATTGACGCGTTTTATGATATGCCCCACCACCCGCATGTGCTCTTCCGGGTCCAGCGTGGCGGATTCACCCGTCGTTCCAACGGCCACGATACCGTGCGTTCCGTTGTCGAGATGAAAGTCCACCAGCTTATCAAGGTGCTCCCAATGAACGCTGCCATCGGAATGCATGGGCGTGACCAGTGCGACAAGGCTCCCCGTAATCATAAAAACTCCGTACGAATAAAAACGATATGGTAATGTTGGGCACCCACTGACACAAGGGAATTAAAGGAGATGTCATGTCAGCACCCGAACTGAACCGTCCTGTTGATGATTTTGAGGCCCCGGCTACCGGAGATCAAACCATTCGTTTATCGGACCTGAAAGGCCAGAATGTGGTGGTCTATTTCTACCCCAAGGACAACACCCCCGGATGCACCACTGAAGGTCAGGATTTCCGCGATCGGCACGACCAGTTTGAAGCACTCGATACGGTTATTTTGGGCGTGTCACGTGACGGCCTGAAAGCCCACGACAACTTCCGCGAAAAGCAGGCATTTCCCTTCCACCTGATTTCCGACAAGGACGAAGCCCTCTGCCAACAGTTCGATGTCATCAAGCTGAAGAAGCTCTATGGCAAGGAATATATGGGCATTGACCGCAGCACCTTCCTGATCGACAAGGACGGGGTCCTTCGCAGGGAGTGGCGAGGCGTGAAAGTACCAGGCCACGTTGACGAAGTGCTGGAGGCCGTCAGGAGTCTTTAAGACTCCTTTGGCAACGTCTCTGCCTGCCCGTACTTGACCGGCCATGCCGAGAAGATCGCCTTGAGCATGGTCGCCAGCGGTATGGCGAAGAACACACCCCACAAACCCCAGATGCCACCAAAGAACAACACAGCCACGATGATGGCGACAGGGTGCAGATTATTCACTTCCGAGAACAGGATGGGAACCAGAACGTTGCCATCCAGCGCCTGGATCACACCGTACACCACCATGACCCAGATAAACTGGCTGCCCCACCCGAAGGCGAACAAGGCGATCATGGCGACCGGAATGGTGACAACAGCCGCCCCGATATAGGGAATCACCACGCTCAGACCCACCATCAGTGACAGCAGGGCCGCATAGGGCATACCCAGAACCTTGAAGGCCACGTAGGTGATACCTCCAACGATCAGTATCTCCACCGCCTTTCCCCGCACGTAGTTGGCACACTGAAGATTCACTTCATGCCATATCCGGACCATCATCGGGCGTTGGGATGGCAGCATGCGAGCGATCGCACCCAGTAGCACCCGGCGGTCCTTGAGGAAGAAGAATACGAGAATCGGCAGCAACACCATGTAGATCAGCAGCGCCACCAGATCCGGAATGCTTTCCAGTGAAAAGGACACCAGCCATTGGGTCATGCGGCCGGCTTCGGTGGTTACCTGATTGTAGATGGTGTTGATGCCTTCCATGGATATCAGCGTTGGATACTGCTCAGGAAGCACTTCAAGATAGGACTGCATCTCTCTGAAAATACGAGGCGCTTCGCCCGCCAGCCCGGTCACCTGGGTCCAGATCAGAGGTAACAGCCCGAACAGGACGCCAATCAACAGCCCCAGGAAGACAAAGAACACGCCTATGATGGATACGATTTCCGGAATTCCGAGCCGATTAAGCTTGGTGACCAGCCCCTGGAGGATAAAGGCAACAATAACCGCCGCAATCGCGGGCGCCAGCATGGAGCCGAAAAAAATGATGAAGACGACGCCTGCCAGTATCAGCAGGAAAAGAATGACGGCTTCTTCATCTGAAAAGTATTTGTGGGCGAGACCACGTAAAATTCTGATCATCAACGACTCCGGAGGGTCATTACTACGGGCTTAACCGCCGCACTTTATCACAAAGGTGAAACAGCCACCCTGTTCGGATGTGCGGACCAGCTCATGACTCGACAGTTCGAGGAACGCAGGAATATCCCTTGCAGAACCGGCGTCTGTGGCGATAACTTCAAGTTCCTGGCCGGGAGACATGCTGTTGAGTTCGAGCTTGGTTTTCAATAGCGGCATCGGACAGCGCAGGCCCGATGCGTCCAGTGTTCGATCAGCCATGGCGATAAGGCATCCGTATGTTCAAAACAGGAGCCGGCATTATGCCCACAGTGGTACTGTATTGCACCTCAATCGTAACAGACGAACCCCGATAGAACTTTCGGTGGCACAATGCTGTCAGAGAGAACCCCATGACAACGGACATCGCCTATTCATGACTGTAACAAACCGCCGCCGAACTCAACGGCCAGGCACCCTGGCATCCGCCTTTGCCCTGGCGTTTTCACTGACGGTCAGCCAGGCCTCGGCACAATCGTCGGATAGCACACTGCCGTCCATTGGTGGCGCCGGTGGTGGGCTTATCTCTGAGCGCCAGGAAACGGATATCGGGCGTCAAGTGATGACATCCATCCGGCGATCCGCCCCTCAGATCACCGATGCCCTGGTCCAGGACTACCTGAACTCGATCATTTATCGCCTCGTACCCTCGGCACCTCTGAGTAGCAGCGACCTCACGCTGGCGATCATCGACAGCCCCGACATCAATGCCTTTGCGGTCCCCGGCAATGTCGTCGGCGTTAATGGCGGCCTGTTCCTGAATGCCGAGAGTGAGCAACAGTTTGCCTCGGTTCTGGCCCACGAACTGGCGCACCTGAGCCAGCGCCATTTCGCCAGGCGCCTGGAGCAACAGGAAACCAGCGCCCCGTTGACCATTGCCGGCATGATCGCCGGCATCATCCTCTCAGCGGTTACCCAGTCGGATGTCGGCATAGCGGCCATCGCAGGCACCCAGGCACTGGCAGTACAGAATATGTTGGCTTATAGCCGGGCCCATGAACAGGAAGCTGACCGGGTTGGCATGGACATACTGGCCAGCTCCGGCATGGACCCGAGAGGGATGCCGGAAATGTTCGAGATCATGATGCGACAGAACCGCCTGCAGGGAAACCGGGTTCCGGAGTACCTGTCCACCCACCCGCTGACGCAGAATCGTGTATCCGACACCCGCAACCGCGCCGAACAATACCCTCGCAGGGATGTGGCCGATGCCCAGGAGTATCATCTGGTTCGATCCCGGCTTCAGGTTCGATACGCAAAGTCCGCAGACATCGCTGTGGAAACGTTCAATGACTACCTGAACCGTTCGGACACCGAAAAGCCGGATGCCATTCGCTACGGCCTGGCGGTGGCGTTGCTGAGAAATGGAAACCAGAGTGAGGCGATTATTGAGCTTGAAAGGCTGCTCGATGGAACACCGGGGCGCATCACCTATCAGGTGACACTCGCAGAGGCGCTGATTGAGCAGGACAAGCTCAACGAAGCTCGCAGCCTGCTTTCCGAAGCCCTTGCAAGAAATCCCGGCAACTACCCGATTACCGACATGCTCGCACACCTGGAAACCGCGGCGGGTAACGGCGAACGTGCCGCCGAATACCTCCACAGACTGACGCGGGAACTGCCGAAGAAAGAGCATCTCTGGCTGAGGTTGGCGGAAGCCGAAGGGTTGGCGCGCAACATCGTTGGGGTGCACCGGGCGAGGGCCGAATACGATATCCTGATGGGCGACCTTGAGGCAGCCCAGCGCCAGTTGCGACAGGCCCAGGAAAGACTCCCCGCCGGAGCGCCATTGCGCCAAATCGTGACCGAACGATTGTCGCAGGTGTCAGAGCGGCTGAACCAGCGCCGCAGCTGACGTCAGGCGTTGCCGGCGGCCTTCAGATTCATCTCGGCGGTGAAATCCAGCATTCGCTGAAGCGGCCTCAACGCATCCTCCCGCAACGACGGGTCCACATGAACCTCCTGGTCACCGTTCTCAATCACCGACAGCAGGTTCTCGAGGCCATTCATCGCCATCCACGGGCAATGGGCGCAGCTACGACAGGTGGCGCCATTTCCGGCTGTTGGCGCCTCAATCAAGGTCTTGTTGGGGGCCAACTGCTGCATCTTGTAGAAAATGCCGTTGTCGGTGGCAACGATAAACTGATCGTTGGGCAGCGTCTGTACCGCATGAATCAGCTGAGAGGTCGAACCGACAACATCGGCCATCTCGACCACCGCGTTGGGCGACTCAGGGTGCACCAGAACCGCCGCATCCGGATACAGCGCTTTCAGATCCTCCAGCCCCCGGTACTTGAACTCTTCATGTACGATGCATGAACCATCCCAGAGCAACACATCCGCACCGGTGGTTTTCTGCACGTAATGGCCTAAATGCTTGTCCGGGGCCCAGAGTATTTTTTCACCACGGGCATCCAGCGACTCCACAATGGCCTGAGCACAACTGGAGGTAACCACCCAGTCCGCCCTTGCCTTCACCGCTGCGGAGGTATTGGCGTAGACCACAACGGTACGGTCGGGGTGCTGGTCGCAAAAGGCCGAGAATTCGTCCGCGGGGCAGCCAATATCCAGTGAACAGGTGGCCTCCAGCGTGGGCATCAGCACACGTTTTTCCGGGTTCAGAATCTTGGCGGTTTCGCCCATGAAACGGACACCTGCCACGACCACGGTTGACGCTTTGTGCTGGTTGCCAAACCGGGCCATTTCCAGCGAATCGGCAACACAGCCGCCGGTTTCCTCCGCCAGGCGCTGAATGTCAGGGTCGGTGTAGTAATGAGCCACGAGCACCGCATCCTGCGCTTTCAGCGCTGCTCGAATACGGGACTCAAGGTTGGCTTTCTCGTCGTCGCTCAGGGTCTTTGGCTCCGCCTGGTGTGCCAGATGTTCCTGAACGAGAATACGGTCTTCAACTCGCGTCATTACTGCATCTCTGTATTGCGTTAACGTCGGAAGTATATCACTTCGGCCACGACTTTCACTGGGCTGACACCCTGCTGTCACAGAGTTTTGCTTAGGTTACTTACACGCACCCTTTTAACTACGCCCACTATCACAGATGTATGACCGTATACCCAAAAAAAAAGAGCCCGAAGGCTCTTTTTTCGACAGGAGCCGCTTTGGCTTCCTGTTCTATTGGTGGGTCGTGAAGGATTCGAACCTTCGACCAATTGGTTAAAAGCCAACTGCTCTACCAACTGAGCTAACGACCCATAACTGTCGGCCCGAATCCGGACCAGAACAACGCGACGACTCAGTCCACCGCCTCGTTCGTAATTTGGTGGGTCGTGAAGGATTCGAACCTTCGACCAATTGGTTAAAAGCCAACTGCTCTACCAACTGAGCTAACGACCCAAACGAGGCGCATATAGTAATGATTTTTCAGCGCCGATCAACCCCTAATTCCCAGGTTTCTCAACATTCTTCGTGGCAAGCACGATCAGCCGTTACTGGAGTCGAGGTACTTCTTGGCCAACTCAGCAGCGCTGGTATTCGGATAGTCGCGGACCACGGTTTCCATACGCCCGCGAGCCTGCTCCTTATCGCCAAGCCGGTCCAGGGTCACGCCAAGCTTGTAAACAGCGTCCGGCGCCTTGCGATGATCCCCATAACGGGTTGCAACGATGGTGAACGCCTGCCGCGCCTGTTCGAGCTGTTCCTCAACGAGGTACACTTCGCCCAGCCAATAATAGGCGTTGACCGTCAGGTCCCCTTCCTCATACTCATCAATGAAGTCGTACAACCCGTTGATCGCCTGGTCGTAGTTCTTTTCCTGATGAATCAGAGTCTGGATTTTCTGGTATTCCGTTCGCTCCTTGTCGGAAGGCTGCCGGTAGATTCTGGTTTTCACCCCCGAATTTCCTGCTGCCTCAGCCGAATCGGCCGCGCCCTCTGAGCTCGCTGAGCTCGTCGCTGGTGCTTCCGAGACCTTTTCAGAGAGTTTCAGAATTCGCTGGTCAAGATCGATGTAGCGGTCCCGTGACTGCTTGGTAAGCCGATCAATGAGGTTGCGCTGCTCTTCGACCCGCCCCTGCAATCGACGAACCTCGCCCTGCAGTTGCTGAATCATGTAGAACAGTTCCGCATTGGCCTGACTGTTGCCAGCCTTGCGTTCTGCCTCGGACGCATTGTCCTGGAACGCTGGAGAAACGGATTGCGCCAGCGCGCCGCCCGCATGCCCGAAGGCAAGCGGGAGCATCACTGTCGCCATGAGCAGATGTCTCATGGGGTTCGCCTGTTACTGGAAAACGAGTTCAACGCGACGGTTCTGGGCCCACGCGCTCTCACTGGAACCCATCACTGCCGGCTTTTCTTCACCGTAGCTGATGGTTTCCGTCTGGCCGCGGGAAGCACCGTTCACGATCAGGAAACGCTCGATGGCGTTGGCACGACGCTCGCCCAATGCGAGGTTGTATTCTTTGGTGCCGCGCTCATCAGCATGCCCTTCAATACGGACATTCTGCCCCGGATTGGCTTGCAGGAACCGGGCGTGGGCCACCAGCACATCGCGGGCTTCGGTTTTGATTTCGGAGGTATCAAAATCAAAGTAGAAGGTGGTGATTTCGCGCATGGCGGCTTCTTCCGCCCGCGCAGCACGAGCTTCCGCTTCACGACGCTGCTCTTCGCTCATCTCGGATGAAGACACACCGCCGTCATCATCGCCGCCATAAACAGTGCTGCCACCTTCCTGGTCGACAGCAGAGACATCGGAACCGTACGCACCGTCTTCAGTGGTCTCACCGGTGCTGCTGCAACCGGCGATCAGACCAAGAGACATTACCATGGCGAATAACTTGTGGTGAGCTGATACGTTCATAATCACTTCCTTCCTTTTTGAGAGTCTGTTGTACGTTAATGCAAACGAACCTGTTCTGTTCGGAGTTCCGGTTTACTTGACGATCGGTGACCATGCCGGTTCACGCACATCACCCTCCGAGGCCGGCAGACTATAGGCCGCTCCGCCATCCGCGGCAATTACAGTTAGTACACTGTCGCCGCCCTGCTTGGTTGCATAGATCAACATCCGGCCATTGGGCGAAACACTGGGCGACTCATCGGACTCAGTTCGAGTGAGAATCGTTTCTTCCTCCGTCTGCAAGTTAGTCCGTGCTATATGAAACGCCTTGTCTCTCTGATGCACATAGTAGACGTACTTGCCGTCATTGTCTGGCCGCGGGCGGGCATTGTAGCGGCTACCGAAGGTAATCCTGCGGGGTTCCGCACTCTCACTGGACTTGTGGTAGATCTGCGGCCCACCGGAACGATCAGACGTAAAGAAGAAACCTTCACCCGTATGATCCCAGGTGGGCTCAGTATCAATAGACCAGTGATTGGTCAGCCGCTTGAGCGAGCGACTCTGAATATCCATCTTGTAGACCTCGGCATTGCCGTCCTTCGACAGGGTCATAAGCAACGACCGACCATCCGGGCCCCATGCGGGAGCTGAATTCAAACCCCGGAAGTCCGCGATCCGCGTGCGGTTGCCCGATGAAAGCTCGTGGATATAGATTGCAGGCTTACCGGTTTCAAACGACACATAGGCAAGCCTCTTACCGTCGGGCGACCAGGCTGGTGACAAAATGGGTTCATCGCTTTCCAGCCTGACCTTGGCCCTTTTGCCATCCACGTCACTGACCTGCAGCCGATACAGGGCGTTGCCACCGGATCGCTGAAGCGTGACGTAGGCCAGCTTGGTAGAAAATGCGCCCGGCACACCGGTGATAGCCTCATAGACCTTGTCACTGATGTGGTGGGCAAGGCTCCGTGTGCTATTCACCGATGAGGACGCCGTTGCCCCAAGGATCCGCTCCTCGCGGTTCACATCGTATAACTCATACCGGGCTTCAATCTTGTCGCCGGTACGTGTCAACTGACCGACCAGAACGTAACGCTGCCCCAGAAGTCGCCAGTCGCGAAAATAGACCTCATCACCCTTTGACGGCAGGCTGAGCATTTTCTCTGGTGGCAGTGGCTTGAATTCACCGCTCATGGTGAGGTCGTCGCGGATGATACTGCTGATCTTATCGCCGGACGGCATGGTGCCGGATTCAGCGAATGGGACCACGGCGACCGGGATGGCCGAATCCGCACCCTCCGTGATTCGGATCAACAGCTCTGCGTGGGCCGCCGGACTGCTCCCTATCATCACCGCCAGCATCAGCAACCATGTCATTACCATGCCGGTTGGGGTTGTGCCTTTAGTACTCCGGTTCGTCATTTGATTTCCCATTGTCCTTATCTCAACCGCCGAGGATTGAACTCAATCGTAAACTGGCGAAAATACTTTTCAAACGTGTCCCGATCATCGGGAATCGGATAACGATTCAACGACTTAACCGCGCCCAGCGCCGAATTGTCGAATGCCGTGTTGCCACTGGTGGAGACAAGCTTTACCGAGGCAAGTTCACCAGTCGGTAGCAAAGTGATCTGAAGCCGCGCAGTCATCTCCTCGGTTGCCGATGATGGCGGATACCAGGCCTGGCTCAATCGTTCACGAATCAGCGCCTGATATTTCTGGCTTTCCGTCAGCATCTGCGCTTCGCGCGCTTTAGCGGCAGCCGCCTCCCTCTTACGGCGCTCCTCCGCCTCGCGTTCCTGCTGGGCTTCTTCCGCCAGGGCTTCCAGTTGCTGTTCTTTCAGACGCCGCTCACGCTCTTTGCGTTTGCGTTCAGCTTCCTGGCGCTCTCGCTCTTCCCTCGCCTTGCGCTCAGCTTCTTCCTTGCGGCGCTGCTCCTCCGCACGGCGTTTTTCCTCGGCGGCCTTCCGGGCAGCCTCTTCCTGGCGACGCTTTTCTTCCTCGGCCTTTTGACGTTCACGCTCCTTGGCTTCAGCAGCAGCCTTCTGGCGGGCAGCCTCTTCCGCTTTGCGCTGCTGTTCACGTTCGCGCTTCGCCGCCTCTTCCTGGCGCTGCTGTTCCTGCTTGCGCTCTTTCTCCTGCTGGATGCGGCGAGCCTCTTCCCGTTCGCGTTCCTCTTCGGCCTTTCGACGTTCGGCTTCTTCCTTACGCTTCCGCTCTTCCTCCTGCCTGCGTTCTTCATCACGATCCGGTTCATCAACCGGTTCCGTCACCGGGCTGGGTTCGGGCTCGTTCGGGGTGATCAGGCGCGCAGAAATACTGGGCGGCGGCGGATCCTCCGAGGGATTGGTCCACGTCCATCCGGCCAAGGCCACGCCCAGGATCAACCCATGCAGCAGGATTGACAGAGCCACGGGCGACTTCCAGGGCGGCTGGCCAGTGTTGGTTACATCACGCTCATGACCTCTCACAAAAACCTGCCTGCTCTGTACCTACTCATCAATGGATGGCGCTTCGGTGATCAATCCGACATTAGAAGCCCCTGCGGCCTGTAACTGAGCCATCAGTCGAACAACGGTACCGTACTCAACATGCTCATCACCCCGAACAAGCACTTCGCGGTCCGTACGCTGGGACAGGATTTTGGCGATCCGGTCGCGAATGTCCGCGAGTGACATCGGGTCACTGCTTTCATCCCCGATATCCATGAAATACGCACCATTGCTGTCCACCGATACCACAATGGATTCCACGTTCTTGTCGGACTGGATCGGCTGCGATGTGGTTTCCGGCAGATCCACTTTTACGCCTTGCGTCAGCATCGGCGCCGTCACCATAAAGATGATCAGCAGCACCAGCATGACGTCGATGTAGGGTACGACGTTGATTTCAGACATCGGCTTGCGACTTCTCGCCGGCATCATTCCCATGCCTTTCATGTTTCTGCTCTCCCGACTGGCTGTCCGTTACTGGCTGCCTTCCTCATGCGGCTGACTGCTCGCTGTTATGCACACGGCGATGGAGGATGCTCGAAAACTCATCGGCAAAGGTTTCATAGTTCTTCAGCAGCGCATCGGAAATAGCGGAGAAACGGTTATAGGCAATCACGGCGGGGATGGCCGCAAACAAGCCCATTGCCGTTGCTATCAATGCCTCGGAAATACCGGGGGCTACCGTGGCGAGGGTCGCCTGCTGAACCTGAGCCAGTCCCCGAAATGAATTCATGATGCCCCAGACCGTGCCAAACAGACCGACATAGGGGCTGGTGGAGCCGACGGTTGCAAGAAACGGCAAGTGCATCTCCAACCGCTCCTGCTCACGGGAAAACGCCACTCGCATCGCACGCTGGGTGCCTTCCATGACGGCATCGGCATCCCGGCTTTGCTGGCGCAGACGGGAAAATTCCTTGAAACCAGCCCGGAACAACGACTCCATGCCGGAGAACGGCGTCGGATTACTGTTCACTTCCCGGTAGAGCTGACCCAGGTCCATTCCGGACCAGAACCGTTCCTCGAACGCATACTGGGCCTGCTTGGCCTTGCGGAACACCTTCAGGCGCTGGAAGATCAGTGCCCAGGAGATAATGGACGCCAGGGCAAGCAACAGCATAACCAGCTGAACCAGCACACCGGCGTTGGCGATGAGATACCAAACAGAAACTTCTGACTCCACCTTTTACTCCTGGATTATTCCACTTGTGAATTGGTTTTCAGGCTGCTTTCCAGCAACTCCAGCATGTTTACCGGAAGGCGTCTTGGCCGGCCGGAATCCAGTGCTATACAGGCCACACGCACATCCGCCGAGGCCAGTACCTTGTCATCGGAGCGGCGAACAACCTGTTGACGAAAATCCATCCATACACGGCCGAACGCCACTGGCTCCGCGGTCACTCGCAACCCATCGTCGAGCCTGGCCGGAGCACCGTAGTGAATCGACAGGCGCTGGACAACGTAACTGATGTTATCCGCCAGACCGGCGCGAAGCCCGACACCCTTGTGACGAACCCACTCCGTACGGGCACGCTCCATATAGTGCAGGTACTTCGCGTGGTATACGATACCGCCGGCGTCGGTATCCTCGATGTACACGCGAACCGCCAACCCGACCGATGAATCATAACGCTCAGTCAAACAGGTCCTCCCGTTCCGGACCGGATGGCACGACACCAAAATGCTGGTAGGCATTGGACGTCACCATACGCCCACGGGGCGTACGTACCATGAAACCCTGCTGAATCAGGAACGGCTCAAGAACGTCTTCGATAGTGCCTCGTTCTTCACTGATCGCCGCTGCCAGACTTTCGACACCGACCGGGCCACCATCAAACTTTTCAATCATCGCCAAAAGCAGGCGCCGGTCCATGTGATCAAACCCCTGGGCGTCCACTTTCAGCATGTTCAGTGCCTGGTCCGCAATGGACTCACTAATGCTGCCATCCGCTTTTACCTCAGCAAAGTCACGCACTCTGCGTAGCAGGCGGTTGGCAATACGGGGTGTTCCCCGGGAACGACGGGCAATTTCGTAAGCACCGCCGTTGTCGATAGAGACCGATGACAATCGCGCGGAACGGAGAATAATATCCGTCAGATCCTTGGTGTTATAGAACTCAAGGCGCTGGACGATGCCGAAACGATCCCGCAGCGGCGACGTCAGAAGCCCGGCGCGTGTCGTCGCACCCACCAGGGTAAAGGGGGGCAGGTCCAGTTTGATGGAGCGGGCCGCCGGGCCCTCTCCAATCATGATATCCAGTTGGTAGTCTTCCATCGCCGGGTAGAGCACTTCTTCCACGGCGGCGCTGAGACGATGAATTTCATCAATGAAGAGGACATCACCCTCTTCGAGGTTGGTCAGCATGGCGGCCAGATCACCGGCTTTTTCCAACACCGGGCCGGATGTGGTCTTAATGGACACACCCATTTCATTGGCAATGATGTTGGCGAGCGTGGTCTTGCCCAGCCCCGGCGGACCAAAGATCAGCACATGATCCAATGCCTCCTGGCGACCTCGCGCGGCGGAAATGAAGATTTCCATCTGCTCCCGCACAGCCGGCTGACCAACATAGTCCGCAAGCACACCGGGACGGATCGCTCGATCCTGCACTTCCTCATATTGTCCGGCCTGGGCTGTAATCAGGCGATCCGATTCAATCATTGAACTACCCGCTCAGAGGAAATCAACAACATGCCTGTACACTCGTATCGGGTTCATTATGCCCCAATTGTACAAACGGCGCTTTTGCTGTCACGTTACGCTCTCTACACATATGGGGCCAGGATGCGATTAATGACACTCTTTTAATCAGCCCGTTACCCATTAGTTGGCAGGAATCATTGCCCGTAGCGCCAACCGAATCAATTCCTGGCTCGACATGTTCTCTTCCGCCACTTTGCTGATCGCCTTGGACGCCTCCTGTGGCTTGTACCCCAGGGCAATCAGTGCGGCTTCCGCCTCTTCCCTGGGGTCATGACCTGCAGCAATGCTCGCGTTGGCTGAGTCGGAGGTAACCGTCGCATTTGGCGACGCTGGCGTGAACTGCCCTTCAAGTTGCCCTATACGATCTGTCATTTCAATAAGCAGGCGTTCGGCGGTTTTCTTGCCAACACCGGGAAGCTTGACCAGGGCATTAGCATCGCGAGCCTCAACGCAGCGGATAAACTGATTCGCATCCAACCCCGACAGAATCCCGGCGGCAAGCTTGGGACCAACCCCATTAACCTTGATCAGCAACCGGAACAGGTCCCGGTCCAGCCGTGAAGAGAAGCCGTAGAGGCTCTGGGCGTCCTCGCGAACAACAAAGTGGGTGTGGAGAACCAGCTCGTCGCCGGTTTCAGGAAGGTTAAAGAAGGTGGTGTAGGGAATATCGACTTCATACCCCAGGCCGGCGCATTCCACCAATGCCTGGGCGGGGGATTTTTCAATCAGGATGCCTCGGATACGACCAATCAACGGGTTTCTCCCTGGACTTCAATGAGTCTGGTTATTTCTTCGGACCCGGCCACTTCGCACTTTCCCGCCACCTCCGGACGCCAGCCGGGCAACGCTCTGGCTCATGTGGGCGTGGCACAGCGCAATCGCCAGGGCGTCTGCCGCGTCGGCCTGCGGCTTGCGAGACAGGGCCAGCAACACCTGGACCATATGCTGGACCTGGGACTTATCAGCGCCGCCTTTACCCACCACCGCCTGCTTGACCTGGCGGGCGGAATACTCGTGAACCGGCAAACCGCTGTTGGCGGCCGCTACAATCGCCGCTCCCCTGGCCTGCCCCAACTTCAGCGCTGAATCCGGGTTACGGGCCATGAATACCTGCTCGATGGCGAATTCTTCAGGGCGGTATTCGCCAATGAGCGTTGCCAGACTATGGAAGATGGTTTGCAGGCGTTCCGCCATGGGCTTCTCGCCGACCCGGATGCATCCACTGTCAATATATTCGATCACCCGGCCCTCGGCCCGGACAATGCCGTAACCGGTAATGCGTGACCCTGGGTCCACCCCCATGATTATCGACACGTTGCGCCCTTATTGATGGAGTGCCTCCATCACGTCCGCCGATATATCGGCGTTGTGATAGACATTCTGCACATCGTCCAGGTCTTCCAGCATATCGATGAGCTTGAGGATGGGCTCTGCGCCCTCCTCATCCAGCTCTACAGTGGTTGAGGGCACCATAGTGACTTCTGCGTTATCGGGTATCAGGCCGGACTCCACCAGGGACTGTTTAACATCGAGGAACTGATCTGGCACGGTGACTATCTCGAAAGAGCCGTCGCCGAGCGTCGCCAGGTCCTCGGCACCGGCAACCAGGGCCGCTTCCATCAGCCGGTCTTCGTCCATCTCCGGGCTGTAGCTGATAATACCCTGCTTACTGAACAGATACGCTACCGAACCGTCAGTGCCGAGATTACCACCCATCTTGTTCAGGGCGTGACGAATGTCGGCCACAGTGCGGTTGCGGTTATCCGTCATGACTTCCACAAAGATAGCAACGCCACCGGGACCGTACCCTTCGTAGGTCAGTTCCTCGTAATTGCTGTCGTCACCATCCCCGGCACCCCGCTCAACGGCGCGCTCGATAGTGTCCTTCTTCATGTTGGCGGTGAGGGCCTTGTCGATCACGCCCCGCAATCGCGGATTGTCATCCGGGTTTCCCCCGCCCTGACGGGCCGCCACCGTCAACTCGCGAATGATCTTGGTGAAAATCTTACCGCGTTTGGCGTCCTGAGCCGCTTTACGGTGCTTGATGTTGGCCCATTTACTGTGTCCAGCCATAATCAACTCCGTTCAGTCGCGGAGCACACATAGGGGTGTGCTCCGGCATTGCGTTACTCGCCTGCCTGGGTGTCTTCCTTACTTTCGCCGGCCTTAGCCACGGGCTTGCGGCGGCGAATATGAAGCTCACGCAACTGCTTGTCGTCCACTTCTCCGGGAGCCTGTGTCATCAGACAGGTGGCGCTCTGGGTTTTCGGGAACGCAATCACATCACGGATAGAACTGGCACCGGTCATCAGCATGATCAACCGGTCCAGACCAAACGCCAGGCCACCATGGGGAGGGCAACCGTATTTCAGCGCATCCAGCAGGAACCCGAACTTGGCTCGTGCTTCTTCGTGCTCAATACCCAGGGTACGGAACACGCTTTCCTGCATTTTTTCGTCATGAATACGGATGGAACCGCCACCGAGCTCGGTGCCATTGAGCACCATGTCGTAGGCGCGGGACAATGCCGTCGCCGGTGACGCTTCCAGCTCGTCACCAGAACAGGATGGCGCCGTGAACGGATGGTGAATCGCAGTCAGGCTTCCGTCAGATGTTTCCTCGAACATCGGGAAGTCCACCACCCACATCGGCGCCCACTCGGACGTCAGCATGTTCAGGTCGTGGCCGACCTTGATGCGAAGCGCGCCCAGGGCTTCGTTGACCACGTTGGTCTTATCGGCGCCGAAGAACACGATATCGCCATCTTCCGCACCGGAGCGCTCGATGACAGCCTGCGCAACATCGTCACCCAGGAATTTGATGATCGGCGACTGCAGGCCTTCAACGCCCTTGGAAGTATCATTGACCTTGATGTAGGCCAGCCCCTTGGCACCGTAGATACCCACGTACTTGGTGTAGTCGTCGATCTGTTTGCGGGTCAGCTCGCCGCCCTTCGGAACACGTAGTGCTGCTACGCGGCCCTTGGGGTCATTAGCCGGACCGGCAAACACCTTGAAGTCAACGCCCGCAACCAGATCACCCACGTCAACCAGCTCAAGCGGGATACGCAGGTCCGGCTTGTCGCTGCCATAACGCTGCATTGCCTCGGCGTACGGCATGCGCGGGAATTCAGGCAGATCCACTTCCAGAACATCCTTGAACAGCGAACGAATCATGTTCTCGTTCAGGGTCATCAAGGTCTCCTCGTCGATGAACGAGGCCTCGATGTCAATCTGCGTGAATTCCGGCTGACGGTCGGCACGCAGGTCTTCGTCGCGGAAACACTTGGCGATCTGGTAATAGCGATCCACACCGGACACCATCAGCAATTGCTTGAAAAGCTGCGGGGACTGGGGAAGTGCAAAGAAGGAGCCTTCATGGGTGCGGCTTGGCACCAGGTAGTCACGTGCGCCTTCCGGAGTGGCGCGGGTCAGGATAGGCGTCTCCACATCCATAAAGCCGTTGCTATCCAGAAAGTTGCGAATATAGCTGGTCACCCTGGAACGGAAACGCAGTCGGTTCAGCATTTCCGGGCGACGCAGGTCCACAAAGCGATACTTCAGGCGAACGTCTTCACCGACATCCACATGCTCATCTAGCGGGAACGGAGGCGTTGCAGCGGCATTCAGGATGGATAACTGCTTACCCAGCAGCTCAACCTGCCCCGTCGGCATGTTGGCGTTTTCGGTACCAGCGGGACGACGGCGCACACGGCCGGTCACCTGAATAACGAATTCACTGCGGACCTTCTCCGCCAGATTGAAGCTCTCTGGGGTATCCGGATCGAACACGACCTGGGAAATACCGTCCCGATCGCGAAGGTCCAGAAAGATCACCCCACCGTGATCGCGGCGACGATGAACCCAACCGCAAAGAGTAACTTCCTGATCGATGTGAGATTCGTTGATTCCACCGCAATAATGACTGCGCATACCGGTTCCCGTTGTATCTGATGTGTGCGTAAAAGTTTGCAAAAATGGTTCTGGCGGACCCTACTGCAAAAGCGGCCCATTATAAACACAATGAACGGGAAAATCAGGCTTCCATCACCGTGGGTGACGGTAAAACATTTGGCCGCTAGAATGGGCCGATTTACCGCCCTATGGAGCCGCCCTTGTCAGCCCGAGCCGAACAGAAACTCCGCACTCGCCGTGCCCTGATGGACGCCGCCCTTGCTCAGCTCAGTGCGGACCGGGGCTTTGGCAGCCTGAGCCTGCGGGAAGTGGCAAGGGAAGCTGGCATTGCGCCGACATCGTTCTACCGGCACTTTTCCGAGCTCGACGAGCTGGGGCTTGCCCTGGTGGACGAAGGCGGTGTCGCCCTGCGACAACTCATGCGCCAGGCACGCAAGCGAATTGCACGAAACGGCAGCGCCATCAGCACCTCGGTGGACACCTTCATGGAGTATCTTGGCAACAACTCCAATCTGTTTCGTCTGATGCTGAGGGAAAGCACCGGGGTATCAAAACCCTTCCGCACCGCCATCAAAGCTGAAATCGACCACTTTGTGACCGAACTGGCTGCAGATCTGGCGCGCATCGCGGATGAAGAGAATCGCCCCCTATCCGACTCCAAACTGGTGGCAGACGCCATGGTGACACTGGTGTTTAACCAAGGCGCCGAGGCGCTTGACGCAACACCACCGGAAAAGGAAGCCTTGAAGGACAAACTGAAAACCGAGCTCAGGATGATCCTCGTTGGATCACGCACCATCGCCCGGCACAAACGCTAAGCTACCCGGCTTTGCCGGAAGAGATTGCTACGCCACTATTTGCGAGAGCCGACCCAGCAACGGCTTCAGTTGTTCGCTTATTCTGGCCAGATCGCTGACACTGTAGGGCTTCGGCGGAAGTTTGCCCCAGACCGGGCCCGGCCAGGCAGAGTCGCCGTCAAAACGCACGATATGATGAAGGTGAAGTTGCGGCACCATGTTACCCAACGCCGCAACATTGAGCTTATCCCCACCGAACAATTCCATCATGCCCTCCCCAAGAAGGGACGATTCCGCCAGCAGCTGCCGCTGTTGCTCCGGAGCCAGCTGATAGATCTCCCGCACACTGCCAACCCTTGGTACCAGAAGGATCCAGGGCCAGTTGCTGTCGTTCATCAGCCGAATTTCACACAGCTTGCTCTGTCCGAGGCTGACTGTGTCAGCTTCCAGACGCTCGTGCAGAACAAACGGCGACTCCGCCCCACTCATATTAACCTCCGTGGAACTGGTTCCGGCCACGGCCAATGGCGTAGTAGATCATACCGTGGCGCTCAAGCATTTCAGGTTCGTACAGGTTGCGCCCGTCAAACACGACAGGCTCCTTCAGGTTTGCGGCTATGGCTTCGAAATCCGGAGAGCGGAACTCCTTCCACTCGGTACAGATGGCCAGCACATCGGCCCCTTTCAGCGCCTGCTCCTTGGTGCCGCAGAGGGTTAACCCTGGCTGATCGCCAAAGATACGCTGGGTCTCTTCCATGGCTTCCGGGTCAAAGGCCTGCACGCTCGCTCCGGCCTTCCAGAGGTCCTGCATCAGGGCTCGGGACGATGCTTCACGCATATCGTCGGTGTTGGGCTTGAATGCCAACCCCCAGATCGCGACGACCTTGCCCTTCAGGTTGCCACCGAAGTAATGACTGATCTTGTCGAACAACACGTGCTTCTGGGCATTGTTCACGGCTTCCACGGCGTTCAACAGGCGGGAGTCGTAGTCACAATCCCTGGCTGTGCGGGTCAATGCCTGGACATCTTTCGGGAAACAGGAGCCGCCGTAACCGCAACCGGGGTAAATAAAGTGGTAGCCGATGCGGGGGTCGGAACCAATGCCACGACGCACATTTTCTATATCGGCCCCCAAACGCTCCGCCAGGTTGGCTATTTCATTCATGAAACTGATCTTGGTGGCCAGCATGGAGTTGGCTGCGTACTTGGTCAGTTCCGCAGACCGGATGTCCATGAAAATCATGCGGTCGTGGCTACGATTGAACGGGTAGTAGACCTCATGCAGCAACTCTTTGGCCCGCTCACTGTCGGTGCCAACGATAATGCGGTCGGGCTTCATGAAATCGGTAATGGCCGCGCCTTCCTTAAGAAACTCAGGGTTGGACACGACATCGAAGTCCAGCTCCAGCCCGCGCTTGTCCAGCTCGGAACGCACCGCAGCCTTGACCCTGTCGCCAGTACCAACCGGCACGGTGGACTTGTCCACCACCACCTTGTAGTCATCCATATATTGGCCAATGGAGCGCGCCACGGCGGTCACATACTGCAGGTCGGCGGAACCGTCTTCATCAGGCGGTGTACCCACTGCAATGAACTGCAGAGACCCATGGGCCACGGCTTCTTGGGTATCGGTGGTGAACGCCAGGCGGCCTGCCTCGACCGTATGCTTTACGATGGACTCGAGGCCAGGCTCATAAATCGGTATATGGCCGTTCCTAAGCTTATCAATCTTGCCCTGATCCACATCCATACACAGAACGTGATGACCCACATCGGCCAGACAGGCACCCGTGACAAGACCAACGTAACCTGTGCCAAAAATAGTAATTTTCATCCTTTAAAACCCTGATGTCTGCAATTTATGGTTGGTATTCGATGTGCGGCCTCTCAGCCCTGCTTATCCTGCCAGATCCTCTCCCAGGCCAGGGCTGTGCCGACGATGGTATCCAGGTCGTCGTAATCCGGCTGCCAGCCCAGTACCTTTTTGATTCGCGAGTTGTCAGCCATCAGCGCGGCTGGGTCCCCTGCCCGACGGCCGGTTTCCTGCACCGGAAAGTCGTTGCCTGACTGGCGCTTGACCACATCAATAACTTCGCGGACGGTAAACCCACGCCCGTAGCCACAGTTCAGCACCCGTGACTCACCTCCACCGGCCATATACTCCAACGCCATCACATGAGCCTTGGCCAGGTCTTCCACGTGGATGTAGTCGCGGATGCAGGTACCGTCACGGGTGTCGTAGTCGGTGCCAAACACGCTCATGCCATCGCGCTTGCCCGTCACACACTCACACGCAACCTTGATCAGGTGCGTAGCTTCAGGCGTTGCCTGACCCAGCAAACCGTCCGGATTGGCCCCAGCTACGTTGAAGTAACGCAGGATCACGTAATTGAGGGATGACGCGGCAGCCAGATCCATGATCATCCGCTCGCTCATCATCTTTGAGGCGCCATAGGGATTGATCGGCGCCAGCGGAAGATCTTCCGTCAGTACGGTTTCCTCTGGCATGCCATAAACGGCAGCCGTCGACGAAAACACCATGTAAGGTACCTGGTGTTCTTCTACTGCCTTCAGCAAATTCAGCGTGTTACGGGTATTGTTGCTGTAGTACTTGAGGGGGTTCTCGACCGATTCCGGCACCACGATATTGGCGGCGAAATGCAGCACGGCTTCAAAGCGGTGCTGGCTGAAAAGGTCCGCAATGGCCTGTTCATCGGCGAGGTCTCCGATCACAAGCTCACCACAGGTGACCGCCCAACGGTATCCGGTGGACAGGTTATCGAAAACAACAATGTCGTGTCCGGCTTCGCCCAGTTGCCTTACGACATGACTACCTATATACCCGGCTCCGCCGGTTACCAGAACTTTCATGATCGATCGTCACTCCTTCCCTGAAAACAGTTGCCTCCGGCGGCGGATGTCGGCCCGCCGACGCGTGAAGAATTCGCTGATAACATGGCTGCACTGATCCGCCAGAACACCTCCGACAGACTCAACACGCCAGTTGAGATGTGGCTCGTTCAGTGTTTGCCGAGCCGACACCACGGCACCCGCCTTCGGTTCCGCCGCACCGTACACCAAACGACTGATGCGGCTGTGCACAATGGCGCCCACACACATGGTGCACGGCTCAAGGGTGACGTAAAGCGTGGCACCCGGCAACCGGTAATTGCCCGCACGTCTTGCCGCGTCCCGCAGGGCGCGTATTTCAGCATGAGCTGTGGGGTCGCATCCACTGATCGGTGCATTATAGCCAGCTCCGATTTCCCGTCCATCCAGCACGACCACTGCACCAACTGGCACCTCACCAGCGGCTCCGGCCTGACGGGCCAGCTGCAGCGCACGCTTCATCCAGGAATAATCAACATCAGTGCCAGCCATAATGCCTGCCCGGTCACACCCCTCTGTTCGTCACGTCAGCGCTCGACAAAACGGGGTATGCAACCTATTAAAACAAAAGATTTATTGAGGGATGATTAAAGGGTGCAGCAACAATATCTGAGGCGGCATAATTTGTACCATCATCAACCAGGCGACATATTACCAAAGTTGGAAACGAGTGCGCGAATACCTGAATTCGCGTCTATTCAGCAGATTTCATCATTGCCTGGCATTCAGTTTAGAGTAAAAGCACGCCAACCCGGAACTTTCATTACCTCACAATGTCCACAGCATCGTGACGTACGATTACAATAAAGGTCTTCCCGAATGACAGGAGTCGTTCTCATGAGCCTACCTGCATCCCTGACAGCTGCAGTCGTCGTTCTACTCGGCACCACGCAAGCCTCCCTTGCGCAAAACAATTTGCAATCTTCACTACCGGAAGGTGCCGGCAAAGCATTGGTTGAGAAAGCCTGCACGGCCTGCCATGGCGTCTCCACCATCAAGCGCTCAGCTGGCTATAGCTCACCCGAAGAGTGGCGACGGGTTTTCTCTACCATGATTGACCTGCAGGATGAGCAGGCCACCAGGATCGCCAATTATCTGGCCCAACACTTTCCGGAAGACCCCAGCAGGCGACCAACACTGGTTCCGGGAAACGTCGACATTGAGATTACCGAATGGACAACACCTACCCTTGGTCAGCGCACTCGGGACCCGATTGAAGCACCAGACGGCTCTATCTGGTGGACAGGTATGTGGGCGAGCCTGGTTGGAAAACTGAACCCGAATACTGGCGAAATGAAAGAATACAATTTACCGCCATCAGCCCGGCCACACTCCATTGTCCCTGATGAGGATGGCAACATCTGGTACACCGGAAACAGCAACGCCACTATCGGGAAGCTGAATCCGGACACCGGCAATATCACTGAATATGAAACGCAGGCCAAAGACCCTCACTCTGCCGTGTTTCATCCCAACGGCAACCTGTATTTCACGGCTCAGCACGCGGCCATGCTGGGCCGACTGGATCCTGAAACCGGTGTATTGAAGGAAGTGAACACTGAAGCCAGGCCCTATGGAATCAAGGTAGATTCCAACGGCACCGTTTGGATTGCCTACAATGGCACGAACAAGATTGGCGCCATGAACCCGAACACTATGGAGGTTCGTTATTACAACCTGCCGGATAAACGAACCCGAGTACGTCGACTTGACCTGGATAGCCAAGGCAACGTTTGGTACGTCAATTCAACGAGGGGAAAAATCGGCCGACTGAACCCGGATACCGGCGCAATCACCGAATGGGATTCCCCCAGCGGCACGGACTCTCATCCTTACGCATTGGCCGTCATCGACGACATTATCTGGTACAACGAATCGGGCATGCGACCTGATGCACTCGTCAGATTCGACCCGAAAGCCGAGACCTTTCAAAGCTGGGCCATTCCCTCGGGAGTTGGGATCATTCGCAATGTTTGGGTGACTGAAGAAGAAAACCTGCTAATCCATCAAAGCAGCACCAATCAGGTCGGGTTGGTCAGAATTAACTGACCAACCCGACCAGCATACCGGTCACTCCCACTCGATGGTTGCCGGCGGCTTGGAGGAAACGTCGTAGGTTACCCGGGACACACCTTCAATTTCATTGATGATGCGATTGGATACCGTTTCCAGCAGATCGTACGGCAGGTGTGCCCAACGGGCGGTCATGAAATCGATGGTTTCCACTGCGCGCAATGCCACCACGTATTCATAGCGTCGGGCATCACCTACCACTCCAACCGATTTGACGGGCAGGAAGACCGCAAATGCCTGACTGGTTTTGTGGTAAAAGTCAGCACGGTGCAACTCTTCCAGGAAAATAGCATCAGCCCGACGGAGGATTTCGGCGTATTCCTTCTTCACTTCACCCAGAATCCGCACGCCCAGGCCGGGCCCGGGGAATGGGTGGCGATACACCATGTCGTAAGGCAGTCCAAGCTCCAGGCCAATACGGCGAACCTCGTCCTTGAACAGTTCCCGCAGCGGCTCCACCAGCTTCATTTTCATGGTTTCCGGCAGACCACCCACATTATGGTGGGATTTAATAACATGGGCTTTACCGGTCTTGGAGGCTGCGGATTCAATGACATCCGGGTAGATGGTGCCTTGGGCCAGCCAGTTCACATCGCGGATGTTGGCGGCTTCTTCGTCGAACACATCAATGAAGGTGTTGCCAATGATCTTGCGCTTCTGCTCAGGATCATCAACACCCTTGAGCTTGGACAGGAACAGGTCTTCGGCATCAACGCGAATAACCTTCACACCCATGTTGCTGGCGAACATATCCATCACCTGATCGCCTTCGTTCAGGCGTAACAGGCCGTTGTCCACGAACACACAGGTCAACTGGTCGCCGATGGCTTTGTGAAGCAGCGCAGCGGTAACGGAAGAATCCACACCACCAGACAGACCCAGAAGCACCTTGCCACTGCCCACCTGGTTACGGATCTGTTCCACCGCATCGTCAACAATCTTGGCTGGCGTCCACAGAGCCTCGCACTGGCAGATGTTGAGAATGAAGTGCTCCAGGATGCGCTTGCCCTGCAGGGTATGGGTCACTTCCGGGTGGAACTGGACGCCGTAGAGGTTACGCGACGTATCCTGCATGGCCGAAATCGGCGCACTCTCCGTTGATGCCAGCAGTTCGAAGCCCTCCGGCATCACCACAACCTTGTCGCCATGGCTCATCCACACATCCAGCAAAGATTCGCCGGTTGCCGTGAGATGGTCTGTAATATCTTTCAGCAAAGGCCCCTTGGCCCGCACTTTGACCTGGGCATAGCCAAATTCCCGCTTCTCGGAACTGGCAACACGACCGCCCAGCTGCTCGGCCATGGTCTGCATGCCATAACAAATGCCCAGAACCGGAATCCCTTTTTCGAACAGGCCTTCCGGCGCACGAGGGCCACCCAGTTGAGTCACGGACTCGGGGCCGCCTGCGAGAATGATACCTTTGGGATTGAACTCTTTCAGTTCCTCATCGGTAATATCAAAGGCCTTGATCTCACAATAGACCCCAATTTCCCGAACGCGGCGCGCGATGAGCTGGGTGTACTGGGAACCGAAATCGAGAATCAGAATACGGTGGTCGTGGATGTTATGGGCCATGAAATCCTCGGAGCAGAAAGAAAAAACGCGGCTCACTGGGTGAGCCGCGCCCGAATCGACAGTGGTCAGCCGATACGGTAGTTAGGGGCTTCTTTGGTGATGGTCACGTCGTGGACGTGACTCTCACGCATGCCCGCATTGGTGATGCGGACGAACTCAGGCTTGGTGCGCATTTCTTCCATGGTGGCACTGCCGGTATAACCCATGGAAGCCCGCAGGCCGCCCATCAACTGGTGCACAATGTTCCGCATCGGGCCCTTGCAGGCAACGCGGCCTTCAATGCCTTCCGGCACCAGCTTCTCAATGCCTTTACTGGCGTCCTGGAAGTAACGGTCACTGGACCCCTGCCCCATGGCTCCAATGGAACCCATGCCGCGGTAGGCTTTATAGCTACGGCCCTGATACAGCTCAACCTCGCCCGGGGCTTCGTCAGTACCGGCCAGCAGGCTGCCGATCATGACACTGTAGGCTCCGGCTGCAATGGCCTTGGAAATATCGCCAGAGAAGCGAACGCCACCATCCGCGATCACGGGCACGCCACGGTCTTTCAAGGCGGCGGCCACATTGGACACTGCTGTGATCTGTGGCACGCCAATGCCGGCCACAATACGGGTCGTGCAGATGGAACCGGGACCGATACCTACCTTGACCGCGTCTGCACCAGCGTCGGCCAGATCGATTGCGGCATCAGACGTAGCAATGTTGCCGCCGATCACCTGAACTTCCGGGAAATGTTCTTTAATCCAGCGAACCCGGTCGAGCACGCCCTTGGAATGGCCATGGGCCGTATCCACTACGATCACGTCAACTCCTGCCTCAACCAGCGCGGCTACACGTGCATCTGTATCTGCACCGGTGCCAACGGCAGCGCCAGCTCGAAGACGGCCCTGCTCGTCCTTGCAAGCGAGCGGATAGTCCTTCGCCTTCTGGATATCCTTGACGGTAATCAGCCCGCGCAATTCAAAGTCGTCATTCACGACCAGGACTTTTTCAATGCGGTGACGATGCAACAGCTCTTTCACGTCGTCCAGGTTGGCACCCTCTTTCACCGTCACCAACTTGTCCTTGGCGGTCATGATTTCCGAGACAGGCGTGTCCAGGCGGCTTTCAAAGCGAATATCACGACCGGTGACGATACCAACGAGATCGACACCGTCCACCACCGGCAGCCCCGAAATGTTGTTGGCCATGGTAATGTCCACGAGTTCGCGAACCGTAGTGTCCGGCGTCACCGTGATAGGATCCTTCACGACGCCGCTTTCGAACTTCTTGACCTTGCGGACGGCCGCGGCCTGCTGCTCAACAGACATGCTCTTGTGCATGATGCCGATGCCACCTTCCTGAGCCATGGAAATGGCCAGATCAGCTTCGGTCACGGTATCCATAGCCGCTGATACCAGCGGAATATTCAGGGTGATACCTTTGGTCAGCTGGGTTTGCAGGCTGACCTGGTGAGGAAGAACCTCTGAGCGTCCTGGAACGAGCAGTACATCGTCAAAGGTGAGGGCTTCTTCGGCAATTCGCAGCATTGGGATCCGCCTTTTGAACATGCTAGATTGGAGAATTCTGACACCACACCCCGCAGGCTGTGGCAGTACAAAATTCTTAATCGACCTATTATAAATGGGCCTTGGTTGACAGTAAACCGGGGCTGACTACCTATTGGGTTGCATCTTTTTGAATTTTCGCTATTTTTACTCTCCAATTTTCGGCTTTTGCGTATACAGCAACCCCACAGAAACGAAGGAGCACCCCCTTTGGACAGCGGTTTCCAGGATTCCCGGCCCCGAGCGCTGAGTGTCAGCGAGCTCAATCACCAGGCCCGCCACCTGCTGGAAGCCAGCTTCATGCAGGTTTGGGTTGAGGGTGAATTGTCCGGATTCTCCCGCCCCTCTTCTGGCCATTGGTATTTTTCCCTGAAAGATCGCAAATGCCAGATCCGCTGCGCCATGTTCCGGGGCTTCAACCAGCGGGTGAAAGAAATTCCGAAGGAAGGCGAGCAGGTTCGCATCCGCGGCAAGGTAACGCTTTACGAAAACCGGGGTGATTTCCAGATCATTGTCGAGCATGTCGAGCCAGCGGGACTCGGCGCGTTGCAGCAGGCCTATGAGGAGCTCAAACGCAAGCTGCAGATGGAGGGTCTGTTCGATGCAGCTCGCAAAAAACCGCTGCCATCAACCCCTCGCCACATTGGGGTTGTGACATCGCCCACCGGAGCCGCCATTCACGATATCCTGACCGTACTTGCCAGACGATGCCCGGCCATTCCCGTCACCCTTTACCCCACCGCTGTCCAGGGGCAGGCAGCAACAGCTGACATTGTCCGCGCCATTGACCGGGCAGCCCGACACGGACTCGCCGATGTGCTGATTATTGGTCGCGGTGGTGGCTCACTGGAAGATCTTTGGTGTTTCAACGAGGAAGCCGTCGCCCGCGCCATAGCAGCATGCCCCCTGCCAACGGTCAGTGCGGTTGGCCACGAAGTGGACGTAACCATTGCCGACTTTGTCGCCGACCTGCGGGCACCCACACCGTCCGCCGCTGCGGAAAAGATATCACCCGATCAGCAGGACTGGCTGCGACAGCTCAAGGAACGCGAACATCGACTCGCCGGCGCCGCCAGCCGAGCCCTAAAACGCATGGGGACTCAGCTGGCGCATCTTTCCGCCAGGCTCAGGGATCCCCGGCGTGAACTGATGGAAAAAGCCCAGCGCATGGACGACCTCGACCTGCGGCTGGGCAAGGCCATGCGTCAACGCATGGAGCGGGAAAAGGTACGCGCTGAGCACCTTGGCCAGCGCCTGAGAATGCAGTCTCCCGCAAAACGGCTCGACGACAACCGCAGGAGCGTCAGCCAGCTGTCCGAACGACTAACCCGCTTGGCTCGCCAGTCCGTCGTCCAACGCCAGGAGCGCCTTGAGCATCTGGCTCAAACACTGAATGTGGTCAGCCCGCTGGCGACGCTGGGGCGGGGGTACGCCATCGTCCAGCAGGAAAACGGGGATATAGTTCGCCAGGCCAGTGAACTCGCGCCCGGCGACAGGATCACCGCCCGTGTTGCCAGCGGCCACGTTGAAGCGAACGTGACCGCGGTCAATTCAGGAAACCAATAACTTTCAAAAAGACAGAAACTTAGCCTATGGTCTAGTAGTCCTATACCTCAAAGCGCCTAAAGTTGTGGGTATTACAAAACACAACAACAACAGTGATGCGAGGTGGATGTTATGGACTACCACTCCGAGTTCAGGCAATCAATCGACCAGCCTGACGCCTTCTGGCGCGAGAAAGCGTCTGCCATTGACTGGATGGAGCCCCCGAAAACCATCTGGCAGCCCACCGATAACGGACATGGGGAGTGGTTTCCCGATGGCGTCCTTAACACCTCCGACATAGCACTGGATGCCAACATCCGGGCCGGGCGCGGCGAACAGAAAGCCCTGATTTACGATTCTCCGGTCACCGGCACCACCCGCTCATACACCTACAATGAGCTCACCCGTGCGGTGGCAACCTTCGCCGGTGCCCTCCAGGACAGAGGCATCACCAAGGGTGACCGGGTGATTCTCTACATGCCCATGATTCCGGAAGCCGTCATTGCCATGCTGGGATGCGCCCGGATTGGCGCCATTCATTCCGTGGTCTTTGGCGGTTTCGCATCCAATGAACTGGCGGTGCGCATCGATGATGCCAAGCCCAAGGCCGTCATCACAGCCTCCTGCGGCATCGAAGTCAGCAAGGTCATCGAATACAAGCCCTTGGTGGACAAAGCCATCGATCAGGCGGACCACAAGCCCGAGTGTTGCATTGTGTTTCAGCGCCCGCAGGCTCAGGCCACGCTTCAGGAAGGTCGCGATTTCGACTGGGGTGAAATGGTTAGCCGGGCCCGGGCGGTAGACCCGGTGCCTGTCAGGGCCACCGACCCGCTTTATATCCTCTACACGTCCGGAACCACCGGTAAACCCAAGGGCGTTGTGCGCGACAACGGCGGCCATGCCGTCGCTCTTCGCTACAGCATGCACCTGGTTTACGACGCCAGCCCGGGAGATGTCTACTGGGCCGCATCGGACGTTGGCTGGGTGGTCGGGCACAGCTATATCGTCTATGCCCCCTTGTTTGCAGGCTGCACCACCATCCTTTACGAGGGCAAGCCGGTCAAAACTCCGGATGCCGGCGCCTTCTGGCGCGTGGTCCAGGACCACGGCGTGAATCTGTTGTTCACGGCACCGACCGCCTTCCGGGCGGTCCGCAAGGAAGACCCTGAGGCTGATCAGCTGTCCCGCTACGACATCAGTTCCCTGAAGCGCCTCTTCCTGGCCGGCGAACGACTGGACCCACCCACCTACGAATGGCTGAAGGAACATACCCGCCTGCCAATACTGGACCATTGGTGGCAAACCGAAACCGGCTGGGCAATCTGCTGCAACCCGGTGGGCATCGAGATGATGACGACGAAACCCGGCTCCGCCACGCTTCCGTCCCCCGGATTCAACGTTCAGGTGGTGGACATGGAGGGCCATCAGGTGCCCGCCGGCGAACAGGGCCAGATTGCCGTTAAGCTGCCATTGCCTCCGGGCTGCATGTCCACGGTCTGGGGTGACGACGCCCGATTCCGTAACACTTATCTTGCCCCCATCGAAGGTTTCTACAGTTCTGGTGATGGAGGATTTGTTGATGAAGACGGCTATGTGTTCGTGATGGGAAGAACGGACGACGTTATCAACGTCGCGGGCCACCGGTTGTCCACCGGAGAGATGGAGGAAGTGGTGGCGGCCCACCCGGCCATCGCGGAATGCTGCGTGGTCGGTGCTCACGACGACATGAGAGGCCAGGTGCCCGTGGGGCTCGTACTGATCAAGGACGGCGCAACCATCGACCACGACGAACTTGAAGAAGAGCTGGTTGAGATGGTGCGCGAAAAAATCGGCGCTATTGCCTGCTTCCGCAAGGCGTTGGTCGTGGAACGACTCCCCAAAACCCGGTCCGGCAAGATCCTGCGCCGGGTAATCCGACAAATCGCCGATGGTGAGGACTACGCAGTGCCAAGCACGATTGACGACCCCGCCATACTGGAAGAAATCAGCGAGCAGTTCAAAAGCTGACCACGAGACGCCGTCACCAATCGGAACCTGCGCCACAACGGTGCATCCGTTTGGTGACGATTTTATGACAACTTGTTGTTTTTGCGGATTAAAAAACTTAAATAAAGTGCTAAAAAAAGCGTTGACGCCCTCCCAACTCGGTCTATACTGAAATTGCTGTGAAAATACAGCGGTATTTGGTGAATGCGTTTCAACGTCCTGCCGCAGTGCTCTTCGTTGCCCCTTTCCTCAGTACTTTCTGAATTTTTACAGCGCCGGTATTCCGACTGGATACCGATGGTCCCGTGAGGGCAAAATTTCAGAAATACAGGAAAGATCAATGTCAGATACAAAAACAGGCCACGTAAAGTGGTTTAACGAGTCCAAGGGCTTCGGCTTTATCGCCCAGGACGGTGGCAGTGACGTTTTCGTTCACTATAGTGCAATCAACGCGAGCGGTTTCCGCACCCTGACCGAAGGTCAACAGGTGCAGTTTACCGTGACTCAGGGTCCGAAAGGTCCCCAGGCGGAAAACGTAACCCCAGTCTGAGGTTACGCGACCCCGCCCTATGCCCCTCACGGGCACAGGGAATCCGAAAAAGCCGGCATTCGCCGGCTTTTTCTTTTTCAGGCACCTGCTTCCGCCGACGCCTTATTGGTGACCCCATCCCGACGACCAGCTTCGACCACCTGGGAAACCGCTGAAAACAGCGCCTGCAAGGTAGCCGACGTGGTATCCTCGGCCAGAGCGGCCGCACTGCAGTGATGTCCATCCACCGTCACACGGATACAGGCCAGTGCATTGGCGTTGGTGCCCTCACCCAATGCAAATTCATCGTAGGCTTCTACCGCCAGGGTTACGCCGTATTCCGCCTCCAACGCCGCTGACACTGCCTCGACCGCTCCGAGGCCATGACCTTTCAGTATGATCGGGTCGCTTTCAGCGCCAATACTCACAACGGCATTCACGCCCTCATCATCCCGGTGAAGGTCATAGGATCTCAACTCCCAGGCTTTGGCCACCTTCAGGTAACGATCTTCGAACAACCGATGAATCGTCAGTGAGTCAATCTCTCCGCCGTTGGTTTCGGCCTCTCGCTGCACCAGCTTACTGAACTCGATCTGCAACCACCGTGGCAGGCTGATGTTGTAATCACGCTCCAGGACATAAGCCACACCACCTTTGCCAGACTGGCTGTTGATGCGAACCACTTCCTCATAACGGCGACCGAGGTCGTGAGGATCGATGGGCAGATACGCCACATGCCAGCTTTCGCCTTCGGTGCGGCGGGCCAGGCATTTACGGATGGCATCCTGGTGGCTGCCCGAGAAGGCTGTAAACACAAGCTCACCGGCATAGGGGTGGCGGGGATGGGTGGAAATCTCGGTACAGGCTTCAACCACATCGGTAATCTCGGCCATTCCAGACAGGTCCAGCGTCGGATCCACGCCCTGGGAGTAAAGATTCATCGCCATGGTGACCAGGTCCATGTTGCCGGTACGCTCACCATTGCCCATCAGCGTGCCTTCCACCCGGTCAGCGCCGGCCATCACCGCCAGCTCCGCCGCCGCTACAGCACAGCCACGGTCGTTGTGGGTATGGACGCTGATACTGATGTGCTCGCGATACCGAACGTGATCGCAGATCCACTCGATCTGATCGGCAAATACATTGGGGGTCGCCATTTCCACGGTGGCTGGCAGGTTGATCACCACCGGCTGGCCCTGATCCGGGCGCCAGACGTCGTTTACTGCATCGATCACGTCCGCGGCGTATTCCAGTTCCGTTCCGGTAAAGCTCTCCGGCGAATACTGGAAAGTCCATTCGGTCTCCGGGTACTTGGCGGCGTTGGCCTTGACGATGCGGGCACCATTGACCGCAATATCTTTCACGCCTTCGCGGTCCATGCCGAAGACCTGCTCCCGCTGAACCGTCGACGTCGAGTTGTACACATGTACGATAGCCTTGCGAGCCCCCTTAAGGGCATCGTAGGTGCGCTCAATCAGCTCCGGCCGCGCCTGGGTCAGCACCTGAATGTGCACATCATCGGGAATGCGATCTTCTTCAATAAGTTTGCGACAAAAATCAAAATCCGGTTGGCTCGCTGCAGGAAAGCCAATCTCGATTTCCTTGAACCCCAGCTTTACCAGCAAATCAAACATCCGCTGCTTCTGCGCTACCGACATCGGCTTTACCAGTGCCTGGTTGCCATCCCGCAGATCCACCGCACAAAAACGGGGAGCGGTGGTGATGACTTTGTCAGGCCAGCGACGATCGGTTTTCGCCACCGGCGTAAACGCAACGTATTTACGATGATCAAATGCCATTGGGGTGATTCCTTGCTGTTCTCACGGGGAATTCATTGATTGTGTATCAGGATAACGCGTCACACGGGGAAAATGATTGCTTTTTCTCCCTTAAGAAACCCAGAATAGACACAATATTCCAGGATACTCACTGAAGGTGCAATTTTATGTCAACTTCCGACAAGTCGCTTGTTAAAATCGACAGGATTGACCGTCATATCCTCGAACAGTTGCAACAGAATGGCTCGCTGACAAACCAGGAGCTGGCAGACAAAGTCGGTCTTTCACCCTCCCCTTGCCTGCGACGGGTCCGCGCACTGGAGGACGCCGGGATCATAGTTCGGCAGGTAACAATCCTTGATCACAAAAAGCTGGGACTGTCCCTTACGGCGATCATACTCATCGGCATGGACCGGCACACCCCCGAACGCTTTGCCACGTTCGAGCGGCAGGTGGGTGAATACCCCGAAGTTCAGGAATGCTACCTGATTACCGGCCAGGACGCCGATTACATGCTCAAGGTGGTAGTGCCCGACATGGATCATTATCACCACTTTCTGCTAAATCGCATCACCCGCATCCAGGGCGTCAGTGGTGTGCATTCCAGCTTTGTGCTGAGGCGGGTTATTGACAGCACGGCCCTGCCTCTGGGGTATCTGTCCTGACTCGCTAGCGAATGAGCTCAGCCAGATAGGCCCGGGCCATGCATTTGAGCTCACTCACCATCGAACGGGCCTGATCGTCCGGCAGGGTCGCCGCAAGCCTGAGAACGGTTCCGGCCGAGCGGGGCAACATCAGGCTCGCCGTCCACCGACGGTCTTCCGGAATGCGGGGGCAGACGTCCCGCAAGCGGTTATCCAGGTCGCGGGCATGGCTGTAGAGCTCACGGATATCCAGGTCCCGCAATTCGGGCATCGATTCCACCCCGCTCCAGATCACGGAATAGGCAGGTTCGGTCCGATAAAACTCATAGAACAGGTCAATCAGAACGTCTACGGCATCCACCAGCTCCAGAGTCTGGAGCCGCTCCCGCAACGCCGTCTCCATGCGCTCAACATGCCCTTCAGCAATCGCCTTTACGATGGCCGCCTTGTTGGGAAAGTAACGATAGAGGGAGGCGAGTGACATGCCGGACTGACGGGCAATGGCAGACATACTGGTGGCATCGACACCCACCTCGTGGAAAATCGCTGCCGCATGGCTGAGAATGCTATTCACGCGCTCGCGGCTTCTGGCCTGAACAGGCTGACGGCGAGGCGTGATATCTACGGTTTCTTCGGTCATATCTCCTGCTTCAGTCGCGGTTATACGGTAAAGCATAGCTGCCCGTTACATGGGCGACCAGTTTCTCCTCGTTTCCCTGCCCGGATAGCAACCGCACCTCGCAAAAAGCAAGTCGGCGCCCCATCCGCAGAACCCTCGCCTCCCCTATCAGGTCGTCCGGTGCCGGCTTATGCAGGAAATTGATCGACAGGTTGCTGGTCACCGCCATCTCAACCTGACCAATGGCGGCCATCACTGCCGCGTACATGGACGCATCCGCCAGGGCCATCTGCACCGGGCCAGACAGTGTGCCGCCGGGGCGAATCAGGCGTTCGGAAAACACCAGGCGGGTGCGGGCGAACCCATCTTCCCGCGCTTCGTCGACGGTAAATCCGATATCCTCGGCCATAGGCACACCGGCCCTGATAACGGCCTCGACTTCAGTTGCGGTCAGTGTCATTCGCAGCTCTCCCAATGTCCATCTGTACCTCGTGGTAATCGCTCCGTACAATAGCGAGCACGACAGGATAAATAAAGAACCCCTTCTCAACTGCTTACGGATAACACAATGCGAGCAAGCCGCTACCTGATTGCCACCCAAAAAGAAACGCCTGCCGATGCCGAGATCATCAGCCATCAAATGATGCTCCGGGCAGGAATGATCCGAAAACTGGCCTCCGGCCTCTACTCCTGGCTGCCAATGGGATTGAGGGTGCTTCGCAAGGTTGAACGCATCGTGCGCGAGGAAATGGACAAGAGTGGCGCACAGGAAGTGCTGATGCCCGCGGTACAGCCGGCGGAGCTGTGGCAGGAATCCGGGCGCTGGGAACAGTATGGCGGTGAACTACTGCGGATGAACGACCGCCATGGTCGCGACTTCTGCTTCGGGCCCACCCACGAGGAGGTCATCACCGATCTGATCCGCAACGAGCTGAAAAGCTACAAGGAATTGCCCGCGAACTTCTACCAGATCCAGACCAAGTTCCGCGATGAACGACGTCCCCGGTTCGGCGTGATGCGTGCGCGGGAATTCATCATGAAGGACGCTTACTCGTTCCATGTGAATGCGGAATCATTGAACGACACGTATCAGGTCATGCATCGCACCTACTGCGCCATCTTTGATCGACTGGGCCTGGATTACCGCCCCGTCGAGGCGGATTCAGGCGCTATCGGCGGAAGCGCGTCCCACGAGTTCCATGTACTGGCCTCATCCGGTGAAGACGCCATTGTGTTCAGCACCGACAGCGACTATGCCGCCAACATTGAGAAAGCCGAAGCCGTTGCGCCTGCCGGAGACCGCTCATCGCCTTCCGAAGAAATGGCGGAGGTGGCCACACCAGAGCAACGGACCATAGAGGCCGTTGCCACATTCCTGAACGTAGACGCCAGTCGCTGCGCCAAGACCTTGCTGGTCAAGGCCGAAGAAGACGACAAAGGCCACAGTGGCCTGATTGCCCTGATTCTTCGGGGGGATCACACCCTTAATGAAATCAAGGCGGAAAACCTGCCCGATGTCGCTGAACCGCTGACCATGGCCACCGATGAGGAAATCGAACAGGTTGTCGGTTGCAAGGCCGGCTCCATCGGCCCCGTGAACCTGCCAGTGCCGGTCATTGTCGATCGCAGTGCAGCACACATGGTGGACTTTGTCTGCGGCGCCAACAAGGAAGGCCACCACCTGACCGGCGTAAACTGGGAACGCGATGTAGCCCTGAGCCGCGTGGAAGACCTGCGCGATGTGGTCGAGGGCGATCCCAGCCCAGACGGCAAGGGCACCCTGGAAATCCGGCGCGGTATTGAAGTTGGCCACATTTTCAAGCTGGGCAATAAATACAGCAAGGCCATGAACGCCACCGTACTGGATGAAAACGGCAAGAGCGCCATCCTGGAAATGGGCTGCTACGGTATCGGTGTCTCCCGGATTGTCGCCTCGTCCATTGAGCAGAACCATGACGACAAGGGCATCATCTGGCCCGACGCCATTGCTCCGTTTGAGGTGGCTATCGTGACACTGAACGGCCACAAATCCCCTTCGGTCATGGCTGCCGGGGAAAAGCTCTATGAGCAGCTTCGCCAGGCTGGTTTTGATGTCCTTCTGGATGACCGGAACGAACGTCCGGGCGTGAAGTTCGCGGATATGGAACTGATCGGCATTCCTCACCGGTTCGTGGTATCCGAGCGGGGCCTGACGGCAGAAACCCTGGAATACAAGGGCCGCCGTGACGAAGACAAGCAGGATATTCCACTCGCTGAGGCACTCCCCTTCCTGATTAGCGCCTCCCCCCGCAACGGCCTTTAACGGCCTTTAAGGCACCGTGCAACGAGCGTAATCGGTTCAGGCCTGCCCTATGGGCATGAACCGATTACGCCCGGTTCCATTTCCAGCGCAATACCAAAGCGGGCTTCAACATCCTCCCGGATACGGTTGGCCAATGCCAACACGTCCTGACCGCTGCCATTCGAATGGTTCACCAACACCAGTGCCTGACGGTTATGGACGCCAACGCGGCTATTGCGATATCCCTTCCAGCCACACTGGTCGATCAGCCATGCGGCCGCCACCTTGGCATTATCATCACCGGGGTAGCCGGCGATCTCTGGGTGTTGCTCCTTCAATGACTCCCAGGTTGCCAATGGCACAACTGGGTTCTTGAAGAAGCTGCCGGCATTGGGAAGCTGTTCCGGATCAGGCAATTTGCGTCGACGAACAGCCATCACGGCACTGGCGACATCAAGCGGAGTGAGATCGCGCAGGTCCTGCCCGTCGAAATAGTCGCAGAGGTCACGATAATCCAGTGAGAATGGTCGGCTGCGGGACAATCTCAGACGAACCTCTGTGATGACGTAGCGCCCGGGTTCGTGTTTGAACACGCTGTCACGATAGCTGAAATGGCACAGACTGTTGGTCAGCACCACTTCGTTGCCGGTCTGCCGATCCAGGGCCCGGATATCCACCAGGGTGTCCTGCAACTCCGTGCCATAAGCTCCGATGTTCTGAACCGGTGCCGCCCCGACGGTGCCAGGAATCAGCGCAAGGTTTTCAATCCCTCTGTAGCCGGAGGAAGCCGCGTACAACACACTTTCGTGCCAGTTTTCACCAGCGCCCAGTACCAGTGTCGCCTCGTCGCCACTAACCTGCTCCCAGCACCGGCGTGCGATGGCGATGCGAATCACCAGCCCTGGATAATCCCCTGCAAATACCAGGTTGCTGCCACCTCCGAGCAGGAGCGGCTCAACCGATGCTTCCGATGCCCACGCCAGCGCTCTCCGGAGCGCCTCGACAGTGGTGACTGACACAAAATACCGCGCCCTCGCCTCGATACCAAGACTGTTCATCGTCCCCAGGGACACGTTCTCCCTGATCTCCCCGGAACGGGTCACACCAGCCGCTCCCGGATATGCTCAAGAAGACCTTCACTGGCCTCGGTAATCAGGTCAAGTACGTGCTCGAAGCCCTGGTCGCCACCGTAGTATGGGTCCGGCACTTCCTCTTCATCAGAACGACCAAACCCCAGAAACAATGCCGGCTCGGTCCCGCCATGTTGCTGCCAGATATCCCTGACGTCCGCGAAATTCTGACGGTCCATCACCAGTACGTAATCGAACCGGTCCAGATCCGGCGCCTGGAACTGGCGGGCCCGGAGATCACTGATATCGATTCCGCGCTTGCCGGCAGCGGCCATGGCGCGTCCGTCCGGGGCCTTACCCACATGCCAGTCGCCGGTTCCGCAGGAATCGATGGCAATGCGACTTTCGAACCCGGACTGCTGAACCACCTGGCGAAAGACACCTTCTGCGCTGGGCGAACGGCAGATGTTGCCAAGACAGACAAACAGTACGTTTACTTCCGGCTTCATGGGTGTCCTGCCCCCTTTTGTCTGGTAATCATGATTTGCCGCAGACGCTCTAGATCCTCGGCGGTATCCACGCCCGCAGGTGGCATCCGGCACGCTTCTTCGACGTGAATGCGGGCGCCATTGTAGAGTGCCCGCAGCTGTTCCAGGGATTCAGTGACTTCGGTCGGGGCTGGCGCCCAAGTCACGAAATTCCGCAGGAGGCTGACGCGGTAGCCGTAGATGCCAATGTGACGATAGTAATTGCTGTCTTCCGGTAGCGGCCGCGCCGCGGCGGTGTCGCCACCGTCCTGCCACGCATCCCGGGCCCAGGGAATCGGCGCCCGGCTGAAGTAGTGGGCCATGCCCCGGTTATCGAAAACCACTTTGACAACATTGGGATTGAACACACTGGTGGCGTCAGGAATCCGCTCGCAGAGGGTGGCGATGGCTGCGTCAGGGTGAGCTTCGAGGTTTGCGGCCACCTGGTCAATCAGTTCCGGTGGGATCAAGGGTTCATCACCCTGAACGTTGACAACCCGGTTGTCCGAACCAAACCCCAGTTTTCGGGCTACCTCTTCAAGACGGTCCGTACCACTGGCGTGGTTGGCGGAGGTCATCACTACTTCCGCGCCGAAGGCGGCACAGGCGGCCTTGATGCGTTCGTCATCCGTGGCGATCACCACACGACCAGCCTGACTTTCACACGCCCGCTCATAGACGTGCTCAATCATCGGCTTGCCGGCAATGTCTGCCAATGGCTTGCCAGGCAGCCGAGTAGAGGCATAACGTGCCGGGATAACGACGGTGTAGGACATACGGGCTTCCTGTCAGCGTTTGTGGAGTCGCTCGTCGGTCGTCAGAGTCCGGGCTTCGGTGGCGAGCATCACCGGTATCCCCTCGCGAATCGGAAAGGCCATCGCATCCTGATAGCAGACAAGCTCGGTTTTGGCGTCGTTCAGCTTCAGGTCACCTTTGCATACCGGACAGGCCAGCAGGGCCATCAGTTTTTTATCCATGGTGCGGTTCTCACAATGTCATTGTATCCAGCGATTGGTTGCAGTCATTGACGCGGGCCACGAACGCCTCGGAAAACACCTCGGGGAGGCTGGCCGTGACAGACAGGACCCAGGTGTTGTCAGGGGCGATCCCGCGGCACTTGACCGCATCCTTGGCGGTCATCACCAGCCATTCACCGTCTTCGGAGTGCAGGTCGGCGGGCGTAAAAGGATGATGGTCCGGCAAGGCAAGAGGCCTGACCTGAGCCCCCAGCGCCATCAGTGTATCGAAAAACCGGCTGGGATTACCGATCCCTGCCACTGCCCTCACGCGCCGGCCTTCCAGGCATTCCGGAGACAGCACTTCCCCGGTCACAAGGTTGCGCAGCTCAGTAGGGGCCAGGGTCATGGTGAACTGGCGCTCATGCTCGAGCTCGTCGAGATGGCCGCCATTGGTGATCACGAAGTCGACGGATTCGAGCCGCGCCAGAGGTTCACGCAACGGCCCCACGGGAATCAGGGCGCCGTTGCCGACACCACGGGCCGCATCGAAGACGGCAAGTTCAATATCCCGGGGAAGCCGATAATGCTGGAGCCCGTCGTCGCACACCAGAATGGTACCCAGCCCTTGCTCCAGTGCCCATAAGGCACCCCGTCTGCGATCCGGGTCCACCACAACCGGGCATCCCGATTGCGCGGCCAGCATTACCGGCTCGTCACCGGCGATCCTGGCGTCGGTGTCAGCGTTGACCAACAGCGGATAGCGATCAGACTTGCCACCGTAGCCACGGCTCAGGATCACTGGCTGCCACCCCTGGTCCTTCAGCAGGCTGGTGAGAGCGGCCGTCAGCGGGGATTTTCCTGTGCCCCCGGCGGTGATATTGCCCACCACCACCACGGGAACCGGAATGCGTTCGTTCATCGCCTGCCAGGCCCGGCGGCGACGGTTTTCAGAAATGGTGCGGTAGAGCCAGACCAGCGGATACAACGGCCACAGGGGGCGCCTACCGCTGTACCATACCCGTTCCACCAGCGTGGTCATGCCTGCTCGCTGAACTGCATCTGGTGGAGCTGGGCGTAGGCGCCGCCCTCGGCCAGCAATTCATCATGGCGACCGGACTCGACAATTCTGCCGCCATCCATCACCAGGATGCGATCCGCCTTTTCAATGGTTGATAGCCGGTGGGCAATGACCAACGTTGTACGACCCTGCATGACGGTTTCCAGTGCATCCTGTATGTGCCGTTCCGATTCCGTATCGAGGGCCGATGTTGCCTCGTCCAGGATCAGCACCGGTGCGTTTTTCAGCAGGGCCCTTGCAATGGCCAGTCGCTGGCGCTGGCCGCCGGAAAGCATCACGCCGTTGTCACCAATCATGGTATCCAGACCTTCCGGCATACGCTCGATGAACTCCAGCGCATGGGCCTTGGCCGCTGCATCAGTGATTTGCTCGCGACTGCAGTGGCGGAGTGCGCCATAGGCAATGTTGGCCGCAATGGTGTCGTTGAAAAGAACCACGTTCTGGGTCACCAGCGCAATCTGTGAACGCAGGGCTTCCAGGCTGAATTCTTTCAGGGAGTGGCCGTCCAGACGGACATCCCCACCGGTGTACTCGTAGAAACGAGGCAAAAGACTGACCAGTGTCGACTTGCCACTGCCCGAACGCCCGACCAGGGCAACACTCTGACCGGCGGGTATGTTCAGGGAAATATCCTTGAGAACGTCGTCCAACTGGTCACGATAGCGGAAGGACACGCTTTCAAATTCAATGTTGCCGTTAACCCGTTCCGGCGCGTAGGTGCCCGGATCGTGTTCCGGTTCCTCGTCCATGGTTCCGAAGACGTCGTGGGCAGCGGCAACGCCACGCTGGATCTTGGCATGTACGGACGTTACCTGGCGAATGGGCTTGGCCATGGTTGTTGCGGCGGTAATGAAGGCCACAAGCTGGCCGGTACTCATTTCGCCACGGATCTCCGGCGCCAGCATGGTCCACACCAGTGCCGCGATGGCAATCGCCACCAGCACCTGGATAACCGGGATGCTGATGGCCTGGGTGGAAGCCATCTTCAGGCTCTGCTCCAGGTTTTTCTCACTGACCTTGCGGAAGCGGTCGCGCTCATAGTGCTCGCCGCCAAAGGTACGGACCACCCGATAGCCACTGATGGACTCGGAAGCCGCATGGGTAATATCGCCCATCGACCCCTGGATACGTTTGCTGATTTTGCGGAAGCGCTTACTCGCGTAGCTGACCACCAGGGCAATCAACGGCCCCACGGCCAGGAATACGAGGGTCAACTTCCAGTTGGTGTAAATCATAAAGCCCAGCAGACCCAGGATGGTAAGCCCTTCCCTGAGGGTGATGGTCACGGCGTTGGTCGTGGCATCTGCCACCTGCTCAACATTGTATGTGATCTTCGAAACCAGACGGCCGGAAGCGTTCTCATCGAAATAGCGGGACGGCAGGCTCAGCAAACGGTCGAAGACTTGCTGGCGCAGAGCGTTAATAACCTGCCGCCCAACGTAACTGATGAAATACTGGCTCATGAAGGTGCCGACACCGCGAAAGGCAAACACACCGACAATCAGCAACGTCAGCAGAATCCGGTTCTTGTCGGTGGGGTTTTCCAGTGCCGTGATGACGTATTCCATCGCCGCAGCCATACCGGTGGAGGCCGCTGCGTAGATGATATTGCCAACCACGGCGAGCGAGAACGCCAGCCAGAAAGGCTTTACGTAAGCCAACAGGCGTTTGTAGGTTCCCCAGTTGGATGCCGGCTGGTGTGACTCTTCGGCTGTCGACGTGGCGTCACTCACTGCCTTCCGCCTCTCGTTCGGTGGTGATGCTGAGTTTGGCAAAACCAAGACGACCCGCCACATCCATGGCACGCACGACGAACTCGTGAGGGGTACGGGCATCCGCGGTGATGATGAACGGCAGAGACGTGTTGTCCTGTGCCAGTTCACTAACCGCCCTTTCCAGGGTTTCCCGACGATTATTCACCAGGGTTCGGTCGTTGAGGATGTACTGGCCCTCGGCGTTGATGACCACATCAATCAACTCCGCCTCGGATTCCGACCGCTCACCGTTGGCTTCCGGCAATTCGATATTGAGGTGGCTCTCACGGGTAAACGTGGTGGACACCATAAAGAATATCAGCAGCAGGAAGACCACATCGATCAGTGGCGTCAGGTCTACCCCGACTTCCTGACTTCTCTGACGCTTGAACTTCACAGTGTTCAGGCTCCTTCCACGTCAATTTCGCGGTCGCCATGCACCACTTCCACAAGCTTGATGGCTTCCTGCTCCATGCCGACAACCAACTCATCGACACGTCGAATAAAGTAACGGTGGCAGATCAGTGCTGGTATGGCCACGCTCAGGCCCGAAGCCGTCGTTATCAGTGCTTCCGAAATACCCCCGGCCAGATTACCGGCATCGCCTACACCGGCGAGCTGGATCTCTGCAAACACCTTGATCATGCCGATCACGGTCCCGAGCAGGCCCAGGAGAGGCGTAATGGTCGCAACGGTCCCGAGGGGGTTCAGGAAACGTTCCAGTTCATGAATGACCTGACTCGCCTCGTGCTCAATGCTTTCCTTCATGATCTCGCGACCATGTTTGGCATTCATCAACCCGCCGGCCAGGATCCGCCCCAGGGGAGACGACCCCTGCAGTGCCTTGAGCTTGCGCCCGTTAAGCTCCTTTTTCTTGATCCACCGCCACAGTTCGTTGATGGTGTGCTGAGGCGTTACCCTGGACGGTCTGAGCGTCCAGAAGCGCTCTAGAATGATGGCAAGGGCAAGAATAGAACAGGCAAGAATCGGCACCATGAGGATGCCACCGGCTTTCAAAAGCTCGAACACGCTTGGTCTCCCTGATTGTTTACAAGCCGCGCTACTTTAGCATAGCTGCCGGTGTAGGCCACACCCGGAATGTCACGGTTTTTACACTCTGTTCAGGGAGTTTCGGGTTTACGAATCCAGAACGGGGTCGCGGCCCTTGCCTTTGTGGTTATCACTCCACCCGGCTCCAGAACCAGCCTGATCGCGCCGGAGGTAGCGGTATTGGCGATATCGCTGCCAACGGACTGATACCGTTCAACCACGTCTGCATGGGGATGACCGAAACGGTGCCGGTAGCCAGCACTGACTACGGCGAGATTCGGAGCCATCCAGGCGACCCAAGGTTCCGATGAGGACGTTTTGCTGCCATGGTGGGGTGCCAGCACAACCCGATAGCGGTCGGTATCATTCCGATAATGGTCGGCCCGGGCCATAAACTCCTCTTCCACCCGGCGGGTTATGTCGCCAGGCAACACCACCTCAACGGGCGGGACAACCGACGATACTGTCAGCACACAGGACGCGTCATTACCCTCAACCCTGCCCCGGCTTTGCCAGAGTTCCAGTTCCAGATCGCCCATCTTGACATCCACCTGGCCAGAACAGGGCTCAACCTTTACGCCTACGGGCAACTTGTCGGCAACTCTCCCGGGTTCGCCGGTAACAATCCGCCCGACTTTGAATCGGTCGAACAGCAATGGCAGCCCTCCGGCGTGATCACCATCGCCGTGGCTGATTACCAGGGTATCAATGCGGCGTACGCCCAGAGCATTCAGATTGGGAATCAGAACCGACTCCACCGACGAGTAGACTCCCTCCAGTGCCGGGCCAGTGTCGTAGAGCAGCACCCGGTCCCGCTCGCGAAGCAGGACGGATAGCCCCTGTCCGACATCCCATACCCAGATTTCAGGGTGGGCGACCGTCTCGTTCGTCCCCTCCATCCCCTCGCCCCGAAACACGATCATGGCAATCCATAACGACGTGACACAGGCAGCCGCCTTCCGAAACCCGTTGAAAGGGACCAGCAGAGCCATCAGAACCACCAAGGAAAATCCCGCAACCTGCAATGGGGCGGGCACCGTCAGCACAAGATCAACGTTCGCGAGCCAGGAAAGCCCCTGCCACAGAACCCCAAAAACGGCATCCAGCACGCCAATCACCAGGGCATCCGCAGAGGGGAGCAATACCAGTACAAAAGCTCCCACGACCAATAACGGCATGACCACCAGCGATACCCAGGGAATGGCAAACAGGTTGGCTACCAGACCGAGCACAGGCTGAGGCTGCCCCAGGGTGGATAATATCGGCCAGAGCCCGGCAAAGACGGCCACTTGGGCCAGCAATAGCCCCGTGAGCCAAGCAGTCCTGCCAACACGGAGGGCAAACAGCAACACCAGAACCATCACGGCGCCAAAAGAAAGCCAGAACCCCTGGTCCAGGGGCGAAAACGAATCACTTAACAACACCAGGGCCAGCGCGGTCAGCAGCCCCGTAAAAACCCCGGTTTGCCGAGCGCCAAGGAGAACCCACCCGGCGATGATGACCATAATAAGCGCCCGCCTGGTGGGCACGGAGAACCCGGCCACAAGCGCATACCCGATGCTCGCGCTGGCGACCACAAGGAAAACCAGCATTCTTAGTGCCGCAGGCGATACTCGACGTTCAGGAAGACAAAGCAGCAGGCGGCGGCACAGGAAGCCTGCCCCAGCGGCAATCAACCCCAGATGCAGACCCGAAATAGCAACCAGGTGAATGGTTCCGGTAGCTTTCAGAACGTCCCAGTGTTCGGGCTGCATATGCCCGCGGTAGCCCATCATCAGGGACGTTATTAATGGGAAATGGCGCGCATCAGACAGCCTGCCCGAGACAGCGTCCACCAGTTCTCCCCGCCAGCGGTGATACCGGCAACGAAACGGGCACTCAAGGTGGTCTGAGCGGGAAAGCTCGCGGACTGTGCCGGTGGCACCAAACCCCTTCCGATACAGCCAGGATTCGTAGCGGAACCCCTCCGGATTCACGGCACCGTGGGGGCGCTTGAGCGCAACCGTGAGTATCAGCCGATGACCGGGCCTGGTCGTGGCCTCATCGCCGTACCAGGCGAGTCGCAACCGATCCGGCAAATCCTCATCGGAAAAGGTACTGTCGCCTTCGGGCAGATGCCATTGAGTCACGCAAAAGGCGAAACGGACGCTACCGAAGCTGCCTTCGGATGGGACATCACAAAGATACCCCGAGACGTCCAGCTCCAGGCCTTCCAGTGTCGTCGGTAGCACCGACTGCTGCCGGCCGTCCGCTTGCAGCGCCGCCCAGGCCAGGCCAACAATCCCACCAGCAAGCAGGACTGTGACCGCCCTGAACAGCGGAGACCTGGCGAGAAGTATCGCGACAAACGGGATAGGTGTCGCGGAAATCAGCCAGTGCAAAGGTGGCAAGACCGCCAAGCTATACAGTAAGATAACGCCGCAGGCGAAGCCCACGAGGCCGACCCTGGCCATAAAACTTCCGGACAATCCTTGTCCTCCTGATAGTTGGTCAATTCCGGGAGCCGCCATACCCCGGAACCATTATCCCGAGCAGGCAGAACTTCCCAATGCCAAAGAAGTTCATGAAACGCTATCTACCAACGCCGGAACGGGTGCGCTCGATCGAGTCGCTGCACTTCCTCGGAGATATCCTTCATGAACCCAACTTGTGGCACATCAATCGCCACAGCGTCGCCAGGGCGTTCCTGGTCGGTATTTTCCTGACATTTATACCGATGCCGTTCCAGATGGTTGCCGCTGCCTTCTTCGCCATCTGGTTCAACGCCAACCTGCCGCTTTCGGTAGTGCTCGTCTGGATCAGCAATCCGGTGACCATGCCACCGATGTTCTACTTCAATTACAAGATTGGAGCCTGGATACTGGACAGACCGGTACTGAACTTCGAGATCCAGTTGTCCTGGTCGTGGCTCAGCGGCCGCCTGATGGATATCGGCATCCCTCTCTACCTGGGCTCGGTACTGGTGGCCACCTGCTCGGCCTGCCTTGCCTATCTGGTCATTCAATTCCTGTGGCGGCGCAAGGTCCGCAGCGACTGGCGGGAGCGCCAGCTACTTCGAATACGCCACCGCCGGGCCACCCGCAAGTCCAAGCCGGGCGCCGACGCCCATCAAAGCTCCTGAAACAGTTCACCCTGCTCCAGCCGAAGCACCCGCCCCAGGCTCCTGGCCATGGCCATATCGTGGGTGACCAACACGAACGCAATGCCAATCTGGTCCCTGAGCGACTCGATAAGCTCGCGGACGCTTTCCCCGGTCTGCTCATCCAGATTGCCAGTGGGCTCATCCATCAAGACGCACTCGGGCTCGTTCACCAGGGCGCGGGCAATCGCCACCCGCTGACGCTCACCACCAGACAGTTCTCCGGGTTTATGCCCCAGACGCGCGCCTAACCCGACACGTTCGAGAATGGCGGTTGCCTGTTCCGAGGCCTGGCGAACGCCACGGCCACCCAACGCACCCGGCATCATGACGTTTTCCAGGGCCGAAAATTCCGGCAACAGATGATGGAACTGGTAAACAAACCCCAAGTGACGATTGCGAAAACGCGCCCGGCCGGATTCGCTCATCCGGTGAATATCCTGCCCGCAGATATCAATATGACCCGAAGAAGGTTTATCCAGCCCCCCGAGCAGGTTTAGCAGCGTGGTTTTGCCAGCACCACTGCTGCCAACAATGCCTACCGATTCGCCGGCCGATACCTGAAGCGAAATGTCCGAGAAAATCGTCAGCTTTCCCGGCCCTTCGTTATAGGTTCTGG
This sequence comes from Marinobacter sp. G5_S1_61_S3, assembly GCF_054968585.1. Taxonomy (NCBI): domain Bacteria; kingdom Pseudomonadati; phylum Pseudomonadota; class Gammaproteobacteria; order Pseudomonadales; family Marinobacteraceae; genus Marinobacter; species Marinobacter sp. G5_S1_61_S3. The sequence goes on from NZ_JBQKUK010000009.1 coordinate 121,541, forward strand.
TTACTTTTTCGCAGTTGATCACCAATGACCTGTCATCGTTCATGGTTGCTGAATCACTCATATCGCAGGGCCTCTGCCGGGTCGACGCGGGATGCTCTCCACGCTGGATAGATCGTTGCCAACAGACTCATGGCGAGGCCGGCACCACTGATGATCCACACGTCCTGCCATTGCAGCTGGGACGGCAGATAACTGATGAAATAGACGTCAGCACTCAGGAACTGATGTCCCATGAACGCCTCCAGCCAGGCAATAAACCCGCTGATGTTGTAGGCACCCAGAATGCCCAGCGCTGTGCCCACCAGGGTGCCGGTAATGCCAATCACCGCGCCCTGAACCATGAAGATCCGCATCACTCGCCCGGGTGTTGCGCCCATCGTGCGCAGGATAGCGATATCAGCTGTCTTGTCGGTAACCACCATCACCAGTGTCGACACAATGTTGAACGCGGCCACCGCGACGATGAACATCAGCAGCAGGCCGATCATGGTCTTCTCCATGCGGATGGCCTGGAACAGATTGCCATGGGTTCGGGTCCAGTCAGATATGAAGTGGCGACCGCTCAGCTGGCGCGCAACTTCTTCTGCCACTTTCGGAGCCTGAAACAGATCGTCCACCAGAAGGCGCACGCCCTGGGCTTTGCCGTCGGTGCGTATGAGCTTTGATGCATCATCCATATGAATCAGGGTGTAGTTGCCATCCAGTTCCGCCCCGACGCTGAATACGCCCTTGACCGTGAATCGCTTCAGTCGCGGCAATACCCCGGCTGGAGTTACCGATGCTTCCGGCAACACCACGGTGACCCGATCACCCAATTGCAGGCGCAGGCTGGCGGCCATCTGCCGGCCAATAATGATGCCAAACTCTCCGGACTTCAGATCGTCCAGCCCGCCTTCGATCATATGGTTTTCAATGATGGAAACGCTCCGCTCCTGCTCTGGCAGTACACCATTGAGCATGACGCCGCGAACGTCACCGCCACCCGTGACCATGCCCTGCCCCTGAATAAAGGGCGCTGCAGCGATCACCGATGGGTGTTGCTCTACTTTCCGGTCCACTTCCTGCCAGTCATCAAGATCAGGGTTACCCTGGATCACAGCGTGAGGCACCATGCCCAGAATCCGCTGCTTGAGCTCACGGTCAAAGCCATTCATCACCGACAACACGATGATGAGGACAGCCACGCCCAGCATCAGGCCAATCATGGAGGTCAGGGAAATGAACGAAATGAAGTGATTACGTCGTTTGGCCGCGGTGTACCGCAAGCCGACATACAGTGATAAGGGTCTGAACATTGGGAGGAGCCTGTCGCTGCCTTCTGGTCTGTCGAAAATCCTGCGGCGATACGGACCGTCAGGAAGCTGCTAAACTGCTATCAGGAAACAATAATACCGCGTTATGGAGCCCAGATGTCTGAAACGACACCCGACAATAACCCGGCGAATAATCCTTCTGATCGCAGGGACTACTTTCGCATCAGTGACCATATTGGCCTGGAAATCCGAACGCTGGGTCCTGGTGAAGCTAATCGGGAAAACCCCTTTAACGGCAATCACATGGAGAGCCTGCGTTCGGAATTCAGACGCCTGGACCAGGATGTCAGGGCACAGCTCGCCAACCTGGCAGAACGTGACCGCCTGCTGACCTCGCTGATCAAGTCTCTGAACGGGAAGCTGGATACGTTGGCGCGCATTATGGCCTTTGAGCAAAATCCGTTGCAACCTGGGGACTGGCAGGACGTCACACTCAGTGAAGGCGGGCTGTCGTTCCACAGCTCCACCAACCGTTTTTCCGCCGGTGACCAACTGGCCCTGAGAATGACGCTGCCACCGGAGCTGTTTCAACCAGTGGCGACTGCCAGAGTCATCGACGTTGTACCTGACAAAAGCGGCGGTGGCAGGGTTCATACGGAATTTACCGACATTCAGGACAGCGACCGACAGCAAATCGCCCGCCACGTGATGCGATGGCAGATCCGCCAGCGACAGAAAGAGTAAACGGTCCACAAATCATCGAATTCGGGCTGACTTTTGTTAGTCTTTGGTGGATATTACGTTTTATCAATGTCTGGCGAGTACCATCCACGGCACTTTCCAGATTTTCCAGGCAACCCCGTTCAATCGGATACGACGATCCCAGGGAGTAAGTCACTGATGAAAAACCGCACCATAAAAGCCGTTTGCGCCGCCGCAGCCCTCTCAGGACTGGCGGTAGCCCCGCTTGCCACCGCGGTGGCGGAAGAGGTTCGGGTTCCAGTGATGTCGCAGGCTGAGCGCGGCGCACAGGAAAACCTTCCACGTACTGGCATGAGTCAGTCCGGCGTTCGCAACGGCTGGGGCAACCCGATCCGCACCTCCGGGCCTGTGGGCAACCCACCCATATCACAATGGCACTACGCGGATTTTGTCGTGTACTTTGAAGCCGATCGGGTGATCCATGCGGTGCTGAAGCCCAGCCGCTAAAAAATCCTCTGCATATCCTGACGCAACCCCGCTCGTTCGTTAGAATGGCGGCTTTTGGATAAGGTGTTCACAACTTGACTTCCAGACCTGTGATGCCCGCCGAGTGGGCACCCCAAAGTGCCATCATGCTTACCTGGCCCCACCCCGGAACGGACTGGAGCGACATCCTTGCCGATGTCGAGCCGGTGTTTATGGAGATCGCGCAGACCGTCTTGCGCTTTCAGCACGTATTACTCAGCTGTGAGCATGTTTTCCGTTTGCAGGAGCTGGAAAGGGAACTTAATCAGTTCGCTCAGGAGAACGGTTTGCCCGGCCGCGTTGCGGCCGTTCCTGCCCCGGCCAACGATACCTGGGCACGCGACCACGGGCCCCTAGCCATTAGCCGTGGCGAGGGCCACGAATTACTGGATTTCAGGTTCAATGCCTGGGGCGGAAAATTCCCTTGGGAAAAGGACAATGCCCTGAACAGCCACCTGTCGAATTTTGGCAGCTTTGGCACGACACCGCTGATACCGGTCGACTTCGTTCTCGAGGGAGGCTCTATCGAATCCGATGGTAAAGGCACCTTGCTGACCACCAGCGAATGCCTGTTGACGCCATCCCGCAATCCGTCCATGGATCGAGCCGGTATTGAACACCTGCTGTCGGAAACACTGGGCGCCGAGCGCATCCTCTGGCTGAACCACGGCTACCTTGCCGGTGACGACACTGACAGCCATATCGACACCCTGGCGCGCTTTTGCGCCCCCGACCATATCTGTTACGTGGCCTGCCCGGACGTCAGCGACGAGCACTACAGCGCCCTGGCGGCCATGGAGGAGGAGCTGCAGCAATTCCACCAGGCTGACGGCCACCCCTACCGCCTGACCCCGCTGCCCTGGCCCGATGCCATCCATGACGAAGACGGCGAGCGCCTTCCCGCAACCTATGCCAATTTCCTGGTTATCAACGGCGCTGTGCTGGTACCGGTTTACGGGGTGCCTCAGGATGAAGACGCCGTGGCCACCCTGTCGAACGTTTTCCCTGAGCGGGAAGTGATTCCGGTGAACTGCCGACCACTGATCACACAGGGAGGCAGCCTGCATTGCGTCACCATGCAGATACCGGCAGGGGTTGTAGGCGCATGACTCAGGTTCCTCAATCCGCCGATCTGGCCATTGCCGCCATTCAGCAGCAATGCAGCGCTGACAAGGATACCAGCCTGGCAACCAGCGAACGTCTGATCCGCCAGGCGGCTACGGACGGCGCCCAGCTCGTCGTCCTGCAGGAATTGCACGCCACGCTTTACTTTTGCCAGACCGAAGACACCTCGGTATTCGAACTCGCCGAGCCGATTCCCGGCCCGACCAGTCGTCGGCTATCCGCTCTGGCGGCGGAACTTGGCATCGTTCTCGTCGGGTCTATCTTTGAACGGAGAATGAACGGCGTCTACCACAACACGGCCGTCGTTTTTGAGCGGGATGGAAACATCGCCGGCCTCTACCGCAAGATGCATATTCCCGACGATCCCGGCTTCTACGAAAAGTTTTATTTCACCCCGGGCGACGCCAGCTTCAACGACGGCCGCAACGGCTTCACCCCCATTGACACCTCCGTGGGTCGGCTGGGTGTGCTGGTGTGTTGGGACCAGTGGTATCCAGAAGCCGCTCGCCTAATGGCCCTGGCCGGCGCAGAGGTATTGATCTATCCCACGGCCATTGGCTGGGACGTCACCGACGACCCGGAGGAACAAGCGCGCCAGTTGGATGCCTGGGTAACCGTTCAACGCGGCCATGCGGTTGCGAACAACCTTCCGGTCATCGCGCCAAACCGAGTCGGCACGGAACCAGACCCTTCAGGCAACTCTGACGGCATTCGTTTCTGGGGCAACAGCTTCATCTGCGGACCCCAGGGAGAATTCCTGGCCCGTGCCGACGACAAGTCGGAAACCCTACTGTCCGCCACCATTAATCGCTCTCGCAGTGAATCGATTCGTCGCATCTGGCCGTATTTCAGGGATCGGCGCATCGACGCCTACGGTGACATTCTCAAGCGGGTAAGGGACTAAACACTTCATGAAAAAACTGACCGACACGGTTATCCGCGAGTTAAACAGCATACTGCTGGGCAAGGATCACCAGGTACGGCTTTCACTCTGCGGCTTGCTGGCCAAGGGCCACCTGCTGATTGAAGACATTCCGGGAATGGGCAAAACCACCCTGTCCCACGCACTGGCCAAGGTCATGGGCCTGACCTACCAGCGCATCCAGTTTACCAATGATCTGTTACCGGCTGACGTGCTTGGCTTCTCCATGTACGACAAACAGGCGGGCAGCCTGGTGTTCCATCCCGGACCGATCTTCGCGCAGGTTGTGCTGGCTGATGAAATCAACCGCGCGTCTCCCAGAACCCAGAGTGCATTGCTGGAAGCCATGGAGGAACGGCAGGTTTCGATCGAAGGCGAAACCCGCCCCCTGCCCCACCCGTTCTTCGTTATCGCCACACAGAACCCCATCGAGCAGGGAGGCACCTACCCGTTACCGGAATCCCAGCTTGACCGGTTTCTGATGCGCATACGGCTGGGCTACCCCGACCCGCGCGCCGAACGGGAACTGCTGGAAGGTGAAGACCGCCGGGTCATGACCGACAGACTGCAATCACTGCTTTCTTCGGAAAACCTGCAAACCCTCCAGGACGCCGTCAACCGGGTGTCCACCAGCCCCGCACTGCTGGACTACGTACAACGCCTGCTGGAACAGAGCCGGCGCATGCCCGGCCTGCTGTACGGACTATCGCCCCGGGCGGGTCTCGGCCTGGTCCGCGCCGCACGGGCATGGGCCCTGATGGATGGGCGCCACCATGTCTTACCGGACGACATCCAGGCGGTCTTTCCGGCGGTCGCCGAACACCGCCTGGAACAGGGCGAGTCCGGAAAGAGCGCGGAGAGAGTAAGGCAACTTCTGACCTCCGTCTCTGTCATTGAATAGATAGCATCACTTAATGGAATGAATTGGGCAAAACAACTGGAAACCAATCCTGTTCATGTTAGCCTTTTGCCCTTTTCCTCCGGGCCAGCCCCCGGACCAACGTACCGATTACGTGAAAACGCGGCCAGCGCAACACGTCCAGATTCGTTAGCGAGAGAACCACAATGAGCGAAACCAAGCACTCCAGACTGATCATCCTAGGCTCCGGCCCCGCCGGCTACACCGCTGCCGTCTATGCCGCCCGTGCCAACCTGAAACCCACGCTGATCACCGGTATCGAAGTGGGCGGACAGCTGACCACCACCACCGACGTGGACAACTGGCCGGGCGACAACGATGGCGTACAGGGCCCTGAGCTGATGCAACGTATGCTCAAACACGCGGAGCGCTTCGAGACCCAGGTGGTCTACGACACCATCAACGAAGCCGACCTGCGTATCCGTCCCTTCCGCCTCAAGGGTGACAGCGGCGAATACACCTGCGATGCATTGATCATCGCCACTGGCGCCTCCGCCATGTACCTGGGCCTGGACTCGGAAGAAAAATTCAAGGGCCAGGGCGTCTCCGCCTGCGCCACCTGCGACGGTTTCTTCTACAAAAAACAGAAAGTCGCCGTCATCGGCGGCGGCAACACCGCCGTCGAAGAAGCGCTGTACCTCTCCAACATCGCCGACGAAGTCACCCTGGTACACCGCCGCGACAGCCTGCGTGCTGAAAAAATCCTGCAGGACAAACTGTTCGAAAAAGCCGAAAACGGCAACGTCAACATCATCTGGGACCACACCCTGGACGAAGTCCTCGGCGACGGCACCGGCGTCACCGGCATGCGCATCAAAAGCACCAAGGGCGAATCCACCCAGGAAATGGACCTGGCCGGCGTCTTCATCGCCATCGGCCACAAACCCAACACCGACCTGTTCCAGGGCCAACTGGATATGGAAAACGGCTACATCAAAATCCGCTCCGGCCTGGAAGGCATGGCCACTCAGAGCAGCATCCCCGGCGTCTTCGCCGCCGGCGACGTAGCCGACCACGTCTACCGCCAGGCCGTGACATCTGCAGGCTTCGGCTGCATGGCAGCACTTGACGCCGAAAAGTTTCTGGACCAAGACTGAGTTTAACCGAGAAACTTATTCGGAAGTGGTTCAGGGCAGGCACCTCCGAGGCCTGAAAGGCGAGTGGTTACGGATGTCTGAAACTGTGCGGAGCCATGGATGGCGGAGCCCAAGCGCCACACGGACGTGCTCGAGCGTGTTTCAAACATCCGTGACCACTCGCCGACTCCACCAACACTCGAGTACTAACTCCGGACCGAGATGACGTCACTACCCTGGCTAGACCCCGACCAACTCTGGTTCCCCCCCGCCGAACAGGCCCTGGACGACCCCGACGGATTGCTGGCACTGGGCGGTGACCTATCCACCGAGCGGCTCAAACTCGCCTACCGCAACGGCATCTTCCCCTGGTTCAGCGACGACCAGCCCATACTCTGGTGGTCCCCCAGCCCCAGATGCGTCCTTTTCCCGGAAGAGATCCACATCTCCAGAAGCCTCCGGCGCACCCTCAACCGCGGCTATTTCACCATCACCGCCGACCAGGCTTTCCCCCGCATCATCCGCCTCTGCGCCAACACCCGTGCCGAAGGCACCTGGATCACCCAGGATATGATTGACAGTTATGGCCAGCTTCACAAACAGGGGGTAGCCCACTCCATAGAAGTATGGAATCCAAAGGGAGAACTGGCCGGGGGAATGTACGGCCTGGCCATTGGCCGCTGCTTTTTTGGTGAGTCCATGTTTTCACTGGAAACCAACGCCTCGAAAGTATTGATGGTCCATCTGGCCAATCAACTCCGGGATTGGGGCTATCAGATTATGGATTGCCAGGTGGAAAGCGGCCATCTGTTGCGAATGGGTGCGCGAAGTATCCCACGCAGCGAATTTTTATCTATACTCAGGACATGCGTCGACAGTAGTCCGGACCACAGCGACTGGGGCTTCCGGTGGCAGTGGCCCGGCCCGGAGGTGTGAATGAGCAATCTCAGGACCCTGGTGTTTTTTGCCACGCCGGCCCACGACTGCAGTTACCTGCCAGATCGCGAAGCAACCACCATGTTCGTCGACCCGAGGGCCCATGTGGACAAGCGGCTGTACAGCCAACTGACCGCCCTGGGCTTCCGTCGAAGTGGCTCGCATTACTATCGCCCCCACTGCGAAAGCTGCAATGCCTGTGTTCCTGTCAGGCTCAAGGTGGAAGAGTTCCAGCCTGACCGCAGCCAACGCAGGGTCATGAAAAAGAACGCCGATCTTAGTTGCCGCATGGTCAAGGCAACCTTTTCGGAACGGTATTACAGCCTCTACGCCCATTACATTGAACAACGGCACTCTGACGGCGACATGTACCCACCCTCCCGTGAACAGTTCATGTCGTTCCTGGTGGAAGGCGCCACCGATTCCTGGTTTGTCGAAATCATGGACGGAGACAACCTGGTGGGCCTGGCCGCCGTGGACATGCTGGACGAAGGCCTGTCCGCCATCTATACCGTATTTGATCCTGCCTACGAAAGCCGAAGCCTGGGCACCTTTGCGGTGCTTTGGCAGATAGAGGAAGCAAAACGGCTGGGGCTTCCGCACCTGTATCTGGGGTATTGGATCGAAGAATGTCGGAAAATGAACTATAAAACACGATTCCGCCCGATCGAAGCGCTTCGGGACGGGCAATGGCACACCATGGAAGTGAACTGATTTTGCCAAATGGCGGCAAATCAGGCAGAATTGCGCAATTTAAAATCACAGCAAGCCAATTTACGAGGTTTTTACTGAATGGCGAAGTCCGATGCTATTGAAATGGAAGGCGTTATTGTTGATACGCTTCCAAACACCATGTTCCGGGTTGAACTCGAAAACGGCCATATTGTGACCGCTCACATTTCTGGCAAGATGCGCAAGAACTATATCCGTATTCTGACAGGCGACAAGGTCAAGGTAGAACTGACCCCCTACGACCTGAGCAAAGGACGCATCGTGTACCGCGCCCGCTGATAGCTGTATGAGACTTGAAAGCCCCGAATATCGGGGCTTTTTATTTTCAGGCCTTTCCATGCCAGGCCGCTACTCCCGATTGTCCGCCGAGCATTCCATCGCGCCTGGATTGGTATAACACCGCACCTTCCGCAGTATCGTCATCATGTCGTCATGGTACACACCCGCAGCCAGCATGCCCGAGTCTTCCGTGGACTGCTGCATATCAATCCTCACGCTGCGCAACATTTCCTGGTAACCCCGGACGGCTTCGGGTGAAATCTTGACCCAGCGCTCCTCGGGAATCGACCGTTCGTACTGCCTCACAATGCGCATGGCCTCGGGGTAGAGCCTGGACATGATCCGCCGTGACTTCCTGACAAAAGCGTCGTCGAACTCATCCGCCCGGGCGATCAACTGAACGGTTACCTGCCCTACCGGATAATCGACAATACCACCTTTGCTGCCCATGCCCCGGAACATCTCCAGCACCTCGTAGGCTGCCGCCGGCGCATAACTGATATCAGCCTCGCCGGAATTGAACAGGCTGGCAAAGTCGGAAATTTTTGCCGCAACCGGCACCGCGCCAACATACTCAACCATATGACGGGCATCGTGGTGCCCCTCGAACACCGTGATGCGCTTTCCCTCCAGAGCCTCCACGTGGTCAATCGCCCGGTCGTTCACGAACAGGTAAGCCGCTCCCATCGGCGTCACACCCAACACCTCGTAACCATTCTGCTCAAGATGACGGTCAACCCTGGGGCTGGCCAGAATATGGAGCAGCACTTTCAGGTCTTCATAATAGGGAATCGCCCCGATGGCACTGATGGAGCCTGAAAAATCGTTGAATTTACGGGCGCCCATATCGGTCACCGCCACAATGTCGCAACGCCCGGCTCTTAGATCTGCGACGGCCTGATCTTCATCGGTGTAGGGACGCATGTTAAGGCCTACGCCGGCCAATGCGGCCTTGCGGTGGTAATCCTGCAACGTACGGTAGACAAATCCACTTGCTCCGGCGACATCAAATACACAGAACTCACGGCGCTCACTCGCGCCGGCATTGCTCCAGCCGGAAAGCCCGAGCACAACCAGCAAAAGCATGGATAACGCTTTCATTTCCCGGTTCTCCTTATCATTGTTGTTTCACGGAAACACAGACCACGGCGCGTACGCGTCAGGTAATCTGACTGTCAGACAACAATTTGACAGAGAAGCGGAGCAATTGGATTGACGACAATGTCAGGGCTGGCCCTTCAACAGAGTCAATTGATGGTCGGCCAGTGACAAAAAAGGCCATGCTGTTTCCAGCATGGCCTTTCCAAGAGGAGAAGAATCGCTCAGGGCTGCTTACACAGCCTCAGCCGGTTCGTCCTCGTACTCGAACTCCAGTTCACCATCCTTGAGGTGAATGTGGACATCACCACCATGCTCCGACAGCCGGCCGAACAGGATCTGTTCCGCCAGGGGCCGCTTGATCTTGTCCTGGATCAGGCGAGCCATCGGGCGTGCCCCCATGGTGACATCGTAGCCCTTCTCGGCCAGCCATTCCTTCGCGGCGTCGTCAACGTGGAGCACCACGTGCTTCTCGTCCAACTGCGCCTGCAATTCCGTGAGGAACTTGTCCACCACGTGGGTGATGGTGGCCGGCTGGAGATCACCGAACTGGATAATGCCATCCAGGCGGTTGCGGAACTCCGGCGTAAAGGTCTTGGATATGATTTCCATACCATCCGTGCTGTGGTCCTGCTCGCTGAAGCCAATGGAACGGCGGGCCATGCTTTCAGCACCGGCGTTGGTGGTCATCACCAGGATCACATGACGGAAATCCGCCTTACGACCGTTGTTATCCGTGAGCGTACCGTGATCCATCACCTGCAGAAGCAGGTTAAAGACCTCCGGATGAGCCTTCTCGATCTCATCCAGCAACAGCACACAATGCGGATGCTTGCTCACGGATTCCGTCAGCAGACCACCCTGGTCATACCCGACATAGCCCGGAGGCGCACCGATCAACCTGGACACGGTATGCCGCTCCATGTACTCGGACATGTCGAAGCGCACCAGCTCGATACCCAACACCTTGGCCAGTTGCTTGGTGACTTCGGTTTTGCCCACACCCGTGGGGCCGGCAAACAGGAAGGCACCTTCCGGCTTCTCCGGCGCCTTCAGGCCGGCACGGGCCAGCTTGATGGCGGTGGACAATGACTCGATAGCCGGATCCTGCCCGAAGACCACCATCTTGAGATCCCGCTCCAGATTGCGCAGCAGGTCCTTGTCGCTGGTGGATACGTTCTTCGGCGGGATGCGGGCGATATTGGCCACCACATCCTCGATTTCCGACACGTCGATTGTCTTCTTGCGTTTGGCCACCGCCAGCAGACGCTGATGGGCACCGGCTTCGTCGATTACGTCAATCGCCTTGTCCGGCAGGTGGCGATCGGTGATGTAGCGTTCAGACAGCTCAGCCGCCACACGCAGTGCCTGATCGGTGTACTTCAGGTCATGGTGCTTCTCGAAATGGGACTTCAGCCCCTTGAGGATCTGGTAGGTATCCTCAACGCTGGGTTCGTTCACATCAATCTTCTGGAAGCGGCGAGCCAGCGCGCTGTCCTTCTCGAAAATGCCACGGAATTCCTGGAAGGTGGTGGAGCCAATGCACCGGATTTCCCCTGAGCTCAGCATGGGCTTGAGCAGGTTGGAGGCATCCATCACACCGCCGGATGCGGAACCGGCACCGATGATGGTATGGATTTCATCGATGAACAGAATCGCGTGCTTCTCTTTCTTCAATTCTGCAAGCAGCCCCTTCAGCCGCTTCTCGAAATCACCCCGGTACTTGGTGCCAGCCAGCAGGGCACCGAGATCAAGTGAATAGACCACCGCGTCAGAAATGATCTCCGGCACCTGGCTATCCACAATGCGCTTGGCAAGGCCTTCGGCAATCGCGGTCTTGCCCACACCCGCTTCGCCCACCAGCAGCGGATTGTTCTTGCGACGGCGAACCAGTATCTGAACCACCCGCTCGACTTCGTGTTCACGTCCGATCAGCGGGTCAATGCGGCCCTGGCGGGCCTGGTCATTCAGGTTGGTTGCGTAGCTTTCCAGCGGACGTGATGCACCGCCTTCTTCTGCGGCTTCATCATGAGACGCCTGATCGTGACCCTCCTGATCTTCGGCACCCTGAACGCGAGAGATGCCATGGGAAACAAAATTCACCACGTCAATGCGGGCGATGCTCTGTTTCTTGAGCACATACACCGCCTGGCTCTCCTGCTCACTGAAGATGGCCACCAGCACATTGGCACCGGTTACCTCCTTCTTGCCAGAGGATTGTACGTGAAATACAGCACGTTGTAGCACGCGCTGGAATCCGAGCGTGGGTTGTGTTTCCCGCTCGCTGTCGTTGCTGGGGATCAGTGGTGTGGTTGAATCCACAAACTCTACGAGTTCTTCCTGAAGCCGGGCCAGGTCTGCACCGCATGCTTTCAGGACGCCCACTGCCGATTCGTTGTCGAGCAAGGCCAGCAAAAGGTGCTCGACGGTCATGAATTCATGACGCTTGTCGCGGGCACTTTTGAAAGCCGCATTCAATGTAATTTCAAGATCTTTGCTCAGCATGGGCCACCCCAAGGTCTATCAGTCCGCACGTTCAATCTCGCAAAGGAGCGGATGTTCGCATTCCGAGGAATACTGGTTCACCTGTGCCGCCTTTGTTTCCGCGATGTCCCGGGTATATACCCCGCATACAGCCTTTCCCTGCGTATGGACGAGCAGCATCACCTGCGTCGCCTTTTCTTCGTTCATTCCGAAGAACTTCATCAACACATCCACTACAAAGTCCATGGGTGTGTAGTCATCGTTCAGAAGCAGAACCCTGAAGCGCGCGGGGCGCTTGAGGGCGGGCTTCTCGGGAGCAACACTGACATCGTCCTGACGTCCTGGCTGTTCGTCCTCCCCCTGATTTAATACTAGTAGAGAATTCTGGATAGTCCGCATGATTCTTTACCGGAAATCGGTGCCTCTGCTTAAAGATGGTTGTCTGCCGCCCGGTTTTCAAGGTACCTCCGGTAACCGGACGTGCGCTGGTTATCAATCTCGCCATGATACAGGCTCCGGCCCCGGTTCAACCATACATTCCGGCTATAACTGCTATTGACTCTGAGCGAATATTGGTCAACAGTACGATAGCAATGTAAAATATTGTAAATTGGCGTAAGAAGCCTATAACAGGCTGCAATCCGTGCAAGGCAAAACGCTCGGCAATAACATCAATAACAAAGACACTGACAGTGAAAGAACAGGGGAGTTCATCATGCCAAGAGGCAAAGTAAAGTGGTTTAACAATGCCAAGGGTTATGGCTTCATTATCGAGGAAGGCTGCAGTGACGATCTGTTTGCTCACTTCTCTTCAGTGCAAATGGAAGGTTACAAAACCTTAAAGGCCGGCCAGGCCGTCACCTTCGATAAAAAGCCCAGCGACAAGGGGATCCACGCGGTCAACATCGTTCCGGAGGAGCAGCCACAGAAGCAGAGTTCCCAAGAGAACGCTTCTGAGAAAACGTCCGGCAGTGACGACGACGTGGAACAGAATCAGGACAGTGGATACCAGGATCAGCCCCGCGCGGCAAACGCTTGACGGCTGACGCCACCACTGCCCAGGCAGATAACACCGGCCCACAATGACCGGCCAGTTAGCCTGTGTCCGGACGTTCGGTCGTTCCGCAACCAGATGGGGCGACCGGGCCCTCCTCCCCAACCCCCTCTCTCCCTACTTCTGGCATAATGCGCCTGTTCAAATTCGATTCCCTAAATCAAGGTTCATTTGCCACCATGGCAACGCTGATTCTGTTCAACAAACCGTTCCGGGTGCTTTGCCAGTTCACCGACGAGAAAGGCGGCACGGATGGCACCCTCCGCGCCACCCTTGCCGACTGGCTCAAGATCCCCGCTGTCTACCCTGCCGGGCGGCTTGACTATGATTCGGAAGGTCTCTTGCTGCTAACGGACAACGGGCAACTGCAGCATCAAATTGCCTCTCCCCGGCTGAAAATGCCAAAGACATATTGGGTTCAGGTTGAAGGCGAGATCAGCGAAACGGCACTGAAGAAACTGCGCGAAGGCGTGGAACTCAAAGACGGTAAGACTCGCCCAGCCGAAGTTACGACGATGGCTCCGCCGGAGATCTGGCCCAGAAACCCGCCAGTACGCTACAGAGCATCGATCCCCACGAGCTGGGTGAAGATCACCATCACCGAAGGTAAAAATCGGCAGGTCCGTCGCATGACGGCGGCAGTCGGCTTCCCTACCCTACGATTGGTTCGCTATGGTATTGGAGACTGGACCCTGGACGGGCTTTCGCCCGGCGAATACAGGGCAACATCCGTACATGCGCCTTCGCCCCCGCCTGGAACCGCGGCGCGGAAGGCGGCGAAACCCCGCAAATACGCACCCCGGAGGCGACCCCGCCCATGACCTGGACACCCCACGCCACAGTTGCCGTTATTGTTGAAGATGACCATGGCCGTTTTTTGCTGGTTGAGGAACTCAGCCATGGTCAGGTGGTGCTCAACCAGCCCGCGGGCCACGTAGAGGAAGGCGAAAGGATCCTTGACGCAGCGCAGCGGGAAACCCTGGAGGAGACTGGCTGGGAGGTGGTCCCTGAACACTTTCTTGGCGTCTATACCTACAAGGCCCCCGCCAACGGCGTTACCTACTACCGGTTTTGCTTCTCAGCCAGGGCCCTGGGCCGCGTGACCGATGAGCTGGACGACGGCATTATCGCTGCCCACTGGTTAACACCCGGTGAAATCCGCTCACAGGCCGACAAACTTCGGAGCCCTCTGGTCATGCAATGCATAGAAGATTACCGAAACGGACGCCGCTTTCCCCTGGATGTCATTGTCGAGCCGCAGACGTAACCTGGCTTAAATGCTAGAATCCGCCCCTTTGACCCGACAGACCCAGACATGACTAAAGCACCTGAAAATACCCGAGTGATTGTCGGCATGTCCGGCGGCGTAGACTCTTCCGTGGCAGCCTGGCTCCTGAAGGACCAGGGTTACCAGGTGGAAGGCCTGTTCATGAAAAACTGGGACGAGGATGACGGCACCGAATACTGCACCGCCATGACCGACCTAGCGGACGCTCAGGCGGTGGCGGAAACCATCGGTATTACGCTGCACACCGCCAGCTTTGCGGCGGAATACTGGGATCGGGTATTCGAGCACTTCCTGTCGGAATACAAGGCTGGCCGGACCCCGAATCCCGATATCCTCTGCAACAAGGAAGTGAAGTTCCGGGCGTTTCTCGATTACGCCATTACCCTGGGCGCTGACTACATTGCCACCGGCCACTACACCCGCCAGCGCCCTCTGAACGACGGCAGTGGCGGAGCCGAACTGCTCAAGGGCCTTGACCCCAACAAGGACCAGAGCTACTTCCTGCACGCCGTCTCTGGCGAACGTATTGCCCGTACGCTCTTTCCGGTGGGCGAGCTTGAAAAACCGGAAGTACGGCGCATTGCCGCCGAACAGGGCTTTATCACCCACGACAAGAAAGACTCCACCGGTATCTGCTTTATCGGGGAACGCAAATTCCGGGATTTCCTCAAACAGTACATTCCCGCGCAGCCCGGAAATATCGAGACCCCCGATGGCCAGGTGATCGGCCGCCATCAGGGCCTGATGTACCACACCATTGGCCAGCGTCAGGGCCTCGGCATTGGTGGCTTGAGTGAGTTTGGCGACGAGCCCTGGTACGTCGCGGAAAAAGACCTGTCCCGCAACGTACTGGTTGCCGTTCAGGGCAAGCATCACCCCCTGCTGTTTTCTCGCGGACTGATCAGCGGACCGGTGGATTGGATTGCCGGCGAAGCTCCGGCTGCGGAGTTCCGCTGCAAAGCCAAGACCCGCTACCGCCAACCGGACCAGGACTGCACGGTAACAGCCCTGGACAACGGGTTCAGGGTTGTCTTTGACGACGCACAGCGCGCCGTCACTCCGGGTCAGTCTGTCGTGTTTTACCGCGACGAGGTCTGCCTTGGTGGCGGCGTTATCGAACAAACCTGGCGGGACGGTGAGCAGACGCCCACAGGAACTGACAACAAGGCGGAAGGAGCCGGCGCATGAGCCGATCGATACACGACCAGACCCTGGCTCTGGCGGGCGTCTTCCAGGCCTCTGCTCTGGTCCAGCAAATAGCCCATTCCGGCCAGTGCGCGGAGTCCAGCTTTGAAACCTGCCTGCGCTCACTGTTCGCCACGCAACCTGAAACGACCCTGGATGTGTTCGGCGGTGAACTGAAGGACCTGCGTGAAGGCCTTTCCACCCTCGCCAGCGTAATGAGCCAACAGAGCAAACAGCAGGACATTGAAGTACTGCGTTACGCCCTGAACCTGATCAACCTCTCTTCCAAGCTTCGTCAAAACAGCGACATGCTGGATGTAATCGGCAGCCGGATCGACCAGGCCCGGCACACCGCAAGCCATTTCGGCTACAGCCACAGCAACCTGATTGCCAACGTGGCGTCGATTTACACGGACACCATCAGCACCTTCCGCCAGCGTATCCAGGTCAGCGGTGAGCCCACGATTCTTCAACGCGAGGAGAATGCGGCCAAAGTACGTGCCCTGTTACTGGCTGGTATTCGCTCCGCCGTCCTTTGGCACCAGACCGGCGGCCGCCGCTGGCAGCTTATCTTCACTCGTCGCAAGGTCATCATGACCGCCCGGGAATTGGCGGAGAAGGCAAACCGCTCGGTTTACGACTGAATCCCGGCCACCACTGGTGTATCATATGCGCCCCCAGTTTTTTCTTTTGACCGTATCTTTGATGACTTGAGAGGTTTTCGATGGAACTCAACGCCCTGACCGCCATTTCCCCGGTCGATGGACGCTATGGCAGTAAAGTCAGCGTTTTTCGTGACATTTTCAGTGAATATGGCCTGATCAGGAACCGCGTGACCGTTGAGCTCCGCTGGCTGCAGAAACTGGCGGCCCATCCCGGCATCACCGAAGTGCCTGCCTTCTCCGCCGACGCCAACCAGTTTCTGGATCGCATGATCTCGGAGTTCAAGCTGGCAGACGCGGAACGGATCAAGGGCATTGAACGCACCACCAACCATGACGTAAAGGCGGTGGAATACTTCATCAAGGAAAAGATCTCCGAGGTTCCGGAACTGCACGCCGTTACTGAATTCGTGCATTTTGCCTGTACCTCCGAGGACATCAACAACCTCTCCCATGCCCTGATGTTGCGCGAAGGTCTGGACCACGGCCTGCTGCCGGCCATGGAGCGCATCGTTGACCGGCTGGCGGAGCTGGCCCATGAGCACGCGGAACAACCCATGCTGTCCCGCACCCATGGCCAGACGGCCTCGCCCTCCACCGTCGGCAAGGAACTGGCCAACGTGGTTCACCGCTTACGCCGGCAGGTGAAACAGATTCGCGCCGTGGAGTTGATGGGCAAGATCAACGGGGCCGTAGGCAACTACAATGCCCACCTGTCTGCCTACCCATCAATCGACTGGGCCCAGAACGCCAAGGAATTCATTGAAAGCCTGGGCCTGGACTGGAACCCGTACACCACCCAGATTGAACCCCACGATTACATCGCCGAGCTCTACGACGCCATTGCTCGATTCAACACCATTCTGATCGATCTGGACCGGGATATCTGGGGTTATATTTCCCTGGGCTACTTCAAGCAGAAAACCGTGGAAGGCGAAGTAGGCTCGTCCACCATGCCCCATAAGGTCAATCCAATTGATTTCGAGAACTCTGAAGGCAACCTGGGCATTGCCAACGCCCTGTTCAGCCACCTGTCTGCCAAGCTGCCGATTTCCCGCTGGCAGCGTGACCTGACCGACTCAACCGTTCTGCGCAACCTCGGCGTGGGTTTCGCACACAGCCTGATTGCCTACGAGGCCTCCCTGAAAGGCCTGGGCAAGCTGGAAATCAACCCGGCACGCCTGGACGAGGACCTGGATCACGCCTGGGAAGTCCTGGCGGAGCCGATCCAGACCGTTATGCGCCGGTACAACATCGAGAAGCCCTACGAAAAGTTGAAGGCGCTGACCCGTGGCAAAGCCATGACACCGGATGTGATCAAGGCCTTTGTGGAGTCACTGGACATTCCCGATGCCGCCAAGGCGGAACTGATGGAACTCACTCCCGGCTCTTACATTGGCAACGCCACGCAACAGGCACGGGATATCTGAACCATGCAACTGCCCGGCGGAATGCCCGCCCAGGAATTCCTGCGGGACTACTGGCAAAAAAAACCACTGGTCATCCGCCAGGCCTTTGCGGGCTTTGAGTGCCCTGTCTCGGCCGACGAGTTGGCAGGACTGGCCTGTGAGGACGCTGTTGAATCGCGGATTGTGATCGAGGACGACAACGGCAAACCCTGGCAGTTGCACAACGGCCCTTTCGAGCCCGAGCGTTTCAGCAAACTGCCAGACAGCCACTGGACACTCCTGGTTCAGGGTCTTGACCACTGGGTTCCTGACTTTGCGGACCTGCTGGACGAATTCCGCTTCGTACCCAACTGGCGGCTGGATGACATTATGGCCAGCTACGCGCCAAAAGGTGGCAGCGTAGGCCCCCACTACGATCAGTACGATGTCTTCCTTCTGCAAGCCGAGGGGCACCGTCGTTGGACCTTTGGCGGCCATTGTGACCACACCTCGCCGCGCGTGGACGGTACGCCGCTACGAATCCTGAGCAGTTGGGACGGCGAGGAAACGGTAACCCTGGCACCGGGAGACATGCTGTACCTGCCGCCGGGCGTTGGCCACCACGGGGTCGCCGAGGACGACTGCATCACCCTGTCTATCGGGTTCCGCGCGCCTACGGTCGACGATGTACTGACAGGCTTCACCGACTTCCTGTGCAGCCGCTCCGATGCCTCTGAACACCTGGATGATCCGGACCTGAAGGTCCAGGACAACCCCGGCGCCATCAAGCCCGACGTTATCCATCGGCTTGACCGCCTCATCCGCGACCAACTCAGTGATCAACGCCAGTTGGCACTCTGGTTCGGCCAGTACTCAACGGCACCCAAGAGTCTGGAAATCGTTGTGCCCGCGGAAGAACCGGTCACACCAGAGTTGCTGGGCGAGTTGATTGCGGCCGGCAACCCATTGCGCTGGAACGAGGGCTCACGTTTCGCCTACCATGACTTCGAGGACGAAACCGCCCTGTTCGTGGACGGTGAGCAGTTCCTGCTTCGGGGCGACGCACGGCCCCTGGCACCCCTTCTTTGTGCCAGCGCTCGCCCGGACATGGGCGCACTGGCCAGCTTTGCCGGTGACGATGCCATACAGGGTCTTCTGAGCACACTCGTCAACCAGGGCTCTCTGTACTTTGACTGACATCTGACTGAAACCTGGGTGAAGGCAGCATGAACGTACGGGTTCGAAAATACAGCTGGCAACTGGCGCCGGCCGATGTCCGGAACATCCGCCAGTCCGTATTCGTGGACGAGCAAAAAGTCCCACCGGAACTGGAGTGGGACGACACCGACGAAATTGCCGACCACTACCTGATGGTATTACCCGACAACACCCCCGTTGGCGTCGCCCGCCTGTTCTCCACGTTGGAGGAAACGGCACACATCGGCCGCATGGCTATTCTTCCGGCACACCGGGGCAAGGGTCTGGGTGAAGTCCTGCTACGCCATCTTGTCTCCGAAGCCGCAGAGCGTTTCACCGAGCTGCAACTTTCCGCCCAGGAACACGCCATCCCCTTCTACCAACGCTCGGGCTTTCACGTGTGTTCCGACCTCTACGACGACGCCGGAATCCCCCATGTCGACATGCGCTGCCTCGCTCCGAAGCTGGTGAACGACGCCTATTCAACCCGTGAGAATCCCATGTTGTTGGGTGAAGATCGGGACGCCTGGCTGTTTGACCGCGAGAGCACCATGGTAGATTTGATCGACTCCCTGACTGGCCAGGCGCGTCAGCGGATCTGGCTGTATGACCGGGTGCTGGACCATGATCTCTATGACCGCCTGCGCTTCCGGGAACTGATATCCGGCCTGGCCCGTCGACATCGGCTCAGTGACGTGCGGCTTCTGATTCACGATGACAAGCCGCTGGTCCAACGCCGTCACCAGATTGTTGAATTGATGCGCCGCCTGCCCAGCCGGATTGAACTGAGGCTGGTGAACGAGGATTATCCGGTGGACGACCAGCCCTTCCTGCTCGCGGACCGCGAGGGCGTGGTTTACCGGCATGACTTCTACAAGCCGGAAGGCTTTGCAACGTTTGCAAACAGCGGCCGGGTAAAACTTCTCGCTGAGTCGTTCCAGCGCATGTGGGATGCAGGAAGGAGTTCTCTGGAACTGCGAGAACTACCGCTCTGAGTGGCGGATACCGGGCACCCCGGTGGATTCAAACTGTGCTCCGAACGGGGCAAATTCCGCGTCTACCTCTTCCGCCACTTCGGCAATCAGCTTACGTAACCACTGGTGATCCGTGTTGTGTTGCAACAGCGGGCTCCAGGCCATTTTGAGCTCGAACGGCGGTATCTCGAACGGTGGCACTTTAACCACCAGGTTGGCGTTGTCTTTCTGCAACCAGGCCGCCCGGCATGGCAGCGTGGCGATCAGGTCGTGCTGCTCCGCCAGCAGCATCGCCACCTGGTAATGCCGCGTAAACACGGAAATCTGGCGTTTTCGGCCCATCAGTGACAAGGCCTCGTCCACCCACCCCAGGCGCTGGACGTCTTTCGGGTTCACCCCCACCCCGACACCAAACCCGGTCTTGCTGACCCAGATATGACTGGCGTCCAGGTAGGTATCGAGGGTAAACGGCTCCTTGAGTATCGGGTTACGTGCGTTCATCAGGCAGGCAAAGTGCTCCGTCCACAGAGTTTTCTGGTGGAACGACTGGGGGATCTTGTCAAAACGGTTGATCGCCATATCGAGGCGCCCCTGCTCCACGTCGAGGAAGCTCACGTCACTGGGGGTAAGAACATCCAGAGTCACATGAGGCGCTTCCTGACGAATCCGGCGAAGTACCCGTGGCATCAGGCAGGATTCCGCGTAGTCACTGGCCATGATCCGAAACACGCGCTGACTTTCCATAGCCGCGAACGCGGTTTTCTCATGAACCGCCTGCTCAATATCGGACAGAATGCTCCGCACCAGTGGCTGTAGCTCAGTGGCACGCTCGGTTGCGGTCATCCCCTCACTGGTACGAACCAGCAGCGGGTCTCCGAACAGGTCCCGCAGTCGGCGCAGGCCGTTGCTCATCGCGGGCTGGGTAATCCCAAGATGATTGGCGGCTTTGGTGACGTTCCGCTCCCTCAACAGTACATCGAGATAAACAAGCAGATTGAGGTCTACCCGGGAAATGTCCATGACGTGGCCCCTATCGGAAGTAACACGTAAAAACGGCTTTTATTCACTAGAATAATGGTCAACAGGGTATCAATTCATCGGATTGATATGAAGCTGCAATCTTTCACATTTCAGAACGGAATCATCCGGGGTTTTCTGCTAATCTTCCGTATACTTGCTGGATTTCTCCGGATTTTTTCTGTGGCCGGAGCTGCCAGTGGCCTGTCCATTCAGCCGGAGTGTTTGCAACAAGATGGATACCACAATGATTGTGCTGCTACTGGCGGCTGTCGTTACCGTTTCGATCATTATTATTGTGGCCAGTCAGATGCGAGAGCGCGCACGTATCGAGCGTATTCGTAAAACAACGGCTCTGGAAGACAGCTACAAAAGAGCCGGCCGCCTGCTCTCCGAAATCCCGGGCCAGTATTTCACTGCAGATTTGAAACTGCTATTGATCAAGCGGATGGAGGAGTCTTGCAAAGACCTCCAGGCCCTGAAATCTGATCAGCCCGTTGAAGAACGACTGAGTGCTGTACAACAGCTGAAAAAGTCCGTAATGGACGGCGAAGACAAGCGCACTCCGATCAAGATCGACTCCCCCGAAAAGTCCACCTATGTCCAGGAGCTGCTGCAAAATCTGTTCAAGATGATCGAGGGCATGCACAAGGCCGGCAAGATTGATAGCGCCACCGCCAAGAAAAACCTGAAGTTCGTGTTGTTCCTGGTGCACAAGACCCACGCCGACCTGCATGTGTTCCAGGCACGCGATTATGTGAAGCAGAACCAGATTCGAAAGGCCATTCACGCCTATCATCTGGCCAGTACCGAAATGGGCAAGTCCAGGGACAACCCGATGGCCATGAAAGCCGTGAAAAGTTTCCGTACCCGCATCAAGGAACTGGAAGCCATCAAGGGGGACGAAGAACACAGTGCCGCGGCCGCGGGCCAGTCAAGCCTGGACAAGGAATGGGATACGTTCCTCCACGACGATGAGTGGCGCAAGAAAGCCGACTACGACGACTAGGCGCCAACTGGCGCCCCGCGAAAACCACCGAAACGTTACAACAGGGACCGTGAAACGCCGTGACAACTGCATTCCAAAAGCGGCTATCCTATCGCCTGACCCGTGACACCGTTTTAATCGCAATGGTATTGGGCCTTGTGCTCAACATTGTCCAGGTCACTCTCGATTATTTCAGCGCCAGGGACTCCATGGAGCAGGAGATCCGTGCGCTCATCGAAATCAGTCACAGCCCCGCTTCGCAGATCGCCTACAACATCGACATCCGGCTTGCGGAAGAGCTTCTTGATGGCTTGCTTCGCCATCCCGCAACCATCGACGCCCGTATTATCGATAACAATGGCCAAACCATGGCTGCGGCGAGCCAAAGCAGCCCGGATTCGCGCTATCGGTGGATCAGCGACCTGCTCTTTGGTGACAGCCGCGTATTCAGTCAGGAACTGGTGGTACCGCAGCTGAGTGACCTCTCCCTCGGGAGCCTCACGGTCACCATCGACACCTACCACTACGGCCTGCTGTTCCTCCAACGCGCGGGCTATACCGTCATCAGCGGCCTGCTGAAAAGCCTGGTGCTGACTGCTGCACTGCTGTTCATTTTCTTCTTTGTGCTGACCCGGCCCATGCTGAACGTCATCGGTGCTCTGAGCCGGGTCAAAGCTGAAACGCCTGAGAAGGTCCGGCTTCCTGTGCCGGAGAATCATCGTGAAGATGAGATCGGGCTGATGGTGGGTGTCATCAACCAGCATCTGGAAACCATCGATTCCAGCCTCGCACAGCTCAGGATGGCCGAAAGTGCGATGAAGAACTACTCCAGCCAGCTGGAACAGGAGGTGGAAGACCGCACTCGGGAAATTTCCGAGAAGAACGATGCCTTGCAGCGAGGCAACCGCGCCCTGGTTCGCGCCAAAGAGGACGCTGTACGCCGTGCCAGGGCCCGTGCCAATTTCCTCGCCAGCATGAGCCATGAGATACGCACACCACTCAACGGTGTTCTGGGGATGTTGGGCCTGGCGCTGGAAGGCGACATGGAACAGGCACAACGAAACCGGTTGGAAATTGCGCTCAATGCCGGCCAGAGCTTGCTCGGTCTGTTAAACGACATCCTGGACATCTCCAAGGTCGAAGCCGGGAAATTGAGCCTGGAGAACATCCCGTTTTCACTCCGCAACCTGGTGGAAGAATGTGCGACACTGCATGCCCAACAAGCCAGGCGCAAGAATATTGACGTTGTGGCGGACATCGACTGTGACCTGCCCGAAAGCTTTCTTGGCGATCCCACCCGAACTCGGCAGATCCTGAACAACCTGCTCAGTAACGCTATTAAATTCACCGAGCAAGGCTTCGTCCGCATCCACGCCACCCGCTACAACGGCAACGTACGCATTGACGTTGTCGACACCGGTATCGGCATGTCCAAGGAAGGGCTGCACAGGATATTCTCACCCTTCTCACAGGCTGACAGTGACACTACCCGGCTCTATGGCGGCACTGGTCTGGGCCTGACACTGTGTCGTCAACTGGTGGAGCGGATGCATGGCCAGATCCTGGTAGATTCCGAGGAGCACGAAGGCACGCACTTCACCGTGAACCTGCCCCTGCCGGTTCACGATGAGCAGGAGAGCCAACCGTCGATGCCGGCTATTCCAGGCCTACTTCAGCAGGTAGGCGTCGATATCGGGATGCCCCGGGACTATCCGCACCGCACGCCCATCGAGCATCAACTGAGAGCCTGGGGCATTCCACTGCGCGAGGCGGCACCCGACGGAGAGGGAATTCTGATGATCGCCGCCAACGAAAGCGACGAGACCGCGGCACAACTGGCATCGTCCTGGTCCGGCACCGGCATTATTCTGGTGGACCGGGACGGCTCCGCCCATCCCACCAAAGATCGTCAGATACTGTCGATGCCACTCAGACGTGAGCAGTTGTACCGAACACTGTGCAGGGCAGCTGGGCTGGACACCGGGGACAGGGCAAGAATCATCGAAACCCCGGCTGGCGTGTCACGCACGCTGAATCTTCTTCTGGTCGAAGACAATCAGGTTAATCAGGTGGTCGCCAGCAGCATGCTGAAAAAGCTGGGCCACACTGTCACCCTGGCCGAAAACGGCAAGCAGGCACTGGAAGCCTTGCAGCAAAGCGAAAGGAGATTCGATATTGTACTGATGGATTGCCAGATGCCGGTGATGGACGGCTATGAGGCCACCCGCAATATTCGTGAAAACCCTGAGTGGCAGGATCTGCCAGTGATCGCGGTCACCGCCAACGTCATGCAGGGAGACCGGGACGACTGCCTCGAGTCCGGCATGAATGACTACATCACCAAACCTTACAATCGTGCCGACCTGAAATCCATTATTGACCGCTGGGCGCCTCCCCAGCCTCCAGAAGACTGAGGACAGATCGCAGCTCTTCCCTCAATTCCACAATGCGCTCCTGATCAATGCCCGTACCACACAGCAGGCGGCCGGGAATGTCCCGAGCCTGCTGGTGCATGGCACTGCCCTTCTCAGTGGGGGCGACCGTAACCACTCGCTCATCGGTGGTATCCCGCAAACGGGTGACCAGATCACGCTCAGCCAGACGTTTGAGCAGCGGCGTCAGGGTTCCGGAATCCAGGCGCAGTCGTTTACCCAGGTCAGACACCCTGACCGTCTGTCCGTTCTCCCCGGCTTCCCACAACACCAACATGACCAGATACTGCGGATAGGTCAGATTCAGTTCCGCCAGCAGCGGACGATAGCGGGCGGTTATTGCCCGGTTGGCGGCGTAGAGGGCAAAACAGAGCTGATTATCCAGCGCCAGGACGTCGTCTTCGTCAGTCATGGTTCACAGTAACGCTTCAATGTCGGCGCGAATGGCAGACGGCTTGGTGGTCGGCGGGTAACGACGCACCACCTCACCCTCACGATTCACCAGGAACTTGGTGAAGTTCCATTTTACAGCTTCCGATCCCAACAGCCCCTTGGCACTGTGCTTCAGGTACTCAAACAGCGGGTGGGCATTAGGGCCGTTGACGTCAATCTTTGCGAACATGGGAAAGTCCACGCCGTAGTTAAGGCTACAGAATTCGCTGATGGCCTTGTCGTCCGCCGGGTCCTGATTCCGGAACTGGTTGCAGGGGAAACCGAGCACTTCGAGGCCTTTTTCTTTCAGCTCGACGTACAGGGACTGCAAACCCTCAAACTGGGGAGTGAAACCGCATTTGCTAGCCGTGTTTACGATCAACAGAACTTTGCCACGGAACTCATCCAGGGAATGCTCCTCACCGCGAATATCGGCCGCGTTAAAGTCGTAGATGCTTTGGGTGCTCATTACATTCCTCCCTTGTATTTTTCGCTATTATATTTTGCACAACCCTATTTACAACTGATTCCGTCACGGTTGCCACGCTCAGTTCATGGAATCTGTGAGCTTTGGGCGTTAAATCTCCGCATTTGTGCCACAATTCATCACAATTGGCCTGTTGCCGCCGGCCGTTGCTCCGCTAGAATACAGGCTTGTCTTTGAAACATGGCACTTGTCATCTTACCGATCTAAGGAAATACCGGGCTTATGCAGAACTATCTCAAATCCGCCAAACTGGATAACGTGTGTTACGAGATACGTGGCGTGGTTCTGCGTGAAGCCCGTCGGCTGGAGGAAGAGGGCCACCGGGTTCTCAAGCTCAATATCGGCAACCCAGCGGCTTTCGAACTGGACGTTCCCGAGGAAATCCAGCAGGACGTTATTCACAACATGCCCCTGGCCCAGGGGTATGTGGAATCAAAGGGGTTGTTCTCTGCGCGTAAGGCGGTGATGCACTATTGCCAGCAACGTGGCATCGACAAGGTGGATATCGACGATATCTACCTGGGCAACGGCGTCAGCGAAATGATCGTGATGTCCATGCAGGCCATGCTCAATACCGGCGACGAGGTTCTGATCCCGGCCCCTGACTATCCGCTCTGGACGGCCGCCGTGACCCTGTCCAGTGGCAAGCCGGTTCACTACCGATGCGACGAGCAACAGGACTGGTTCCCGGATATCGACGATATCCGCAAAAAAATCACCCGCCGCACCCGGGCTATCGTGCTTATCAACCCCAACAACCCCACCGGCGCCGTGTACTCCCGCGAATTGCTGGAACAGGTGGTGGAACTGGCGCGGCAGCACAACCTGATCGTGCTGTCAGATGAGATCTACGACAAAATCCTGTACGACGGTACTGAACACGTCCCCACCGCGTCACTGGCGGATGACGTGCTGTTCTTTACCTATAACGGCCTGTCCAAGAACTATCGTGCCGCCGGTTACCGTTCCGGCTGGATGATTATCAGCGGCGCCAAACACCGCGCGCGGGACCTGATCGAGGGCATCGAAATGCTCTCCAACATGCGCCTGTGTGCCAACGTACCGGCACAGCTGGCCATCCAGACCGCACTTGGGGGCTACCAGTCAATTGAAGACCTGGTGGCACCGGGCGGTCGCCTGTTCGAACAACGGGAAACCGCCTGGAACCTGCTCAATGATATTCCAGGCGTCAGCTGTGTGAAGCCCAAAGGCGCTCTATATCTGTTTCCAAAGCTGGACCCGAAGCGCTTCCCCATCGTCAATGACGAAAAGCTGGTACTGGACCTGCTGCTGCAGGAGCGCATCCTCCTGGTTCAGGGTTCCGCCTTCAACATCGACGACAAGCAACACCTGCGCGTGGTCTTCCTACCCCGCGAGGACGCCCTTGAGGATGCCATGAAGCGTTTGGCACACTTCCTGTCGTCTTACCAGTTGTGAAGGGGGCTTGATGGCGGACATTCATATCGAAGAGTTCTACAAGGACGCCGCAATCGCCCTGGTTCAGCTCTACAATGCCTTTCCCCGCCGGGTGAACCTGTTTGTGGAAGACATTGCTGGCCCCGACGAACCAGACGAGTTCGGGCTCCACAGCAAGCGGCACATGGCCTGCTTCGGCACCCTGCTCTGGTTAGCTGAGGAAGGCCTGCTCCGCTACGTGGATACCATCCGCCAGGAAGCCCTGGACCAGGCCGTTCTGACCCAGCGGGCGTTCGTGCGCCTGAGTTCGCCTGCCAGCCCAGATCTGCATGAAGAAAACAACTCTGAAAGCAGCCAGAACCTGCCACCGGCTATCCGCGAGGATTTTTCCACGCACATACACATGCTTCGCAACGCCCTCCGAAGCGGTAGCTCCGCAAAAATCAGCCGCGTAATGCAGGCGACGTTCTTTTGCGACCGGTCCGATCATTAAATTGGCGTAAACCTGTTGAACATGGCCACACTGGCCACATATAAATACCCAGACACAAACCGCGGTCTGCGGCCGACGATTCAACAAGGGATTCAAGATGCGTATTCTGCTGTTTCTTGCCACCAACCTGGCCGTCATTCTTGTCGCCAGTTTTACCCTGAAACTTCTGGGTGTTGACAGCTATCTCGCCCAGAACGGTATCCAGTACGGTTCGCTGCTTGCCTTCGCTGCGGTCTTCGGCTTTGCCGGCGCCATTGTATCGCTGCTGATTTCCAAGCCCGTGGCTAAGTGGAGCACCAAGGCAAAGGTGATCGAGTCGCCGCGTACGCCGGCTGAGCGCTGGCTGGTAGACACCGTTCGCGAGCTTTCAGAAAATGCCGGCATCGGTATGCCGGAAGTCGCCATTTTCCCGGCTTCACAATCCAATGCTTTTGCCACCGGTTGGAACAAGAACAACTCGCTGGTAGCCGTCAGCGAGGGGCTGCTGCACCGCTTTAACAAGGAGGAAATTCGTGCGGTCCTGGGCCACGAAATAGGCCACGTGGCCAACGGCGACATGGTAACCCTCGCGCTGATTCAGGGTGTGGTGAACACGTTCGTGATTTTTGCGTCCCGCGTGATCGGCTCGTTTGTTGACCGCGTGGTGTTCAAGAACGAAAGCGGGCATGGTATCGGCTTCTTCGTGGTCAGTATCGTGGCGGAAATCGTGCTGGGCATTCTTGCCAGTACCATTGTGTTCTGGTTCTCGCGTCGCCGGGAATACCGTGCCGACATCGCTGGCGCGCAACTGGCAGGCCGTGGCGCCATGATCAACGCCCTGGCGCGGCTGAAACAGGAAAGCGAAGTGCCTGATCAAATGCCCGACAGCCTGCAGGCGTTTGGCATCAATCGAGGTGCAAGGGCGGGCATCAGCGCCCTGTTCATGACACACCCGCCGCTGGACAGCCGGATCGAGGCTCTGAAGAGCGCGCAGCTGTAATCGGCGCGAACAGGCGCGTTCGAAGGAACGTCAGAGCTTCAGTTTGAAGCCAAGGGCCCGGAAAGTATCCTGCATGGATTTACTGGTGCCCTTGAGCTGGATCTTCAAACTGGAAAACTCCCGCCGGACCGGATAATCCCGGCGCAACCGGTCAAAGGCCTGCGCCCGATCCTCCGGCGGCAACGCCATTGCCAGCCGCATGCGAGCGTCATCCTGGCGCGGATCGTAGCAGGACCGTATGGCAATATTGGCTGACGCCATTTCTTCTGCAGCACTGGTAAAGGAGAGTTTGCTCAACGCTGGTTCTGGCAGGAACTGACCAGCCTTCTTGCGGGCGGGCAGTCCCATATAGCGACTCAGCGCCTGGTACACCACCTCACTACCCTGCACCTTGCCCTCCAGGCTATAGCCTGCGATATGGGGAGTGACAAGCCATACTTTTTCCACCAGTTCAGCGTTAACCCGGGGCTCATGCTCAAAGACATCCAGTACCACTGTAGGCGCGTTTGGCGCTTCCAGACGCGCCAGCAAGGAGGAGGTTTCAATAACTTCGCCCCGGCTGGTATTGATCAGCAACTGGTCTTCAGTCAACGAAGACAATCGTTCCTGCCCGAACATATGAAGCGTTGCATGCTCTCCCTCGCGGGTCAGTGGCGTGTGCAGTGTTACCACGTCGCACGCCATGGCCTCGTCAAGACTGACAAATTTCTCGCCTTCGTCGCCTTCCCTTTCGGCCCGTGGCGGGTCACAAAGGCGCACATTGAAACCGAGCCTGTCCAGCTTGCGTGCAAGCTCTCCACCTACATTGCCGGCACCCACGATACCAACACTGAGTTTTGACCAATCCGCCACGCCACGCTTTTCCGCGTGCAGTGAGATCACTGACAGCACGTACTCAACCACACTGTTGGCGTTGCAGCCGGGCGCCGCCGAAAACGCGATCCCACTGGATTCAAGCCATTTCTGATCAACATGGTCGGTACCGATGGTACAGGTTCCAACGAAGCGGACCCGGCTTCCTTCAAGCAACGCCTGATTGACCCGAGTGACTGAACGCACCAGCAGGATATCCGCATTCTGAACATCCGCAGCAGACATCGTGCGCCCGGACACTGGTCGTATCTCGCCGATATCGCCAAAAAACGATTCCAGTAAGGGTATGTTCTCGTCCGCTACTATCCGCATGATCCTGCTTCCCAACCTGTTAGTTCCTGCGTTGACGCTGGTTTCCGCCACGTCCACCCTGGCTGCGGTTGCCTTGGGGACGCCGGCCACCACGCTTGCGAGTGATCGGCGGTTTGGCGAGTTCGGTCATCAGCGCTTCATCCGGCACCGCCGTGGTCAGTTTCTGGCTGATGTAGGACTCGATAGCCGGCAGTGAAAAGGCATCGTCCTCACTGGCAAAGCTGACAGAGACACCGTGCTTCCCTGCCCGACCGGTGCGTCCGATACGGTGAACGTAATCCTCAGCGTTGTCCGGCAGATTATAGTTGAATACGTGGGTTACACCGTCAACGTGGATACCACGACCGGCGACATCCGTGGCAACCAGCACCTGAATGCTGCCATTCTTGAACTGTTCCAATGTCTTCAGCCGCTTGTTCTGGGCGATTTCCCCTGACATCAGCGCGACCTTTACGCCCTGGTTGCGAAGGTCCTCATCCAGGTCACGACACTGGTCACGACGGTTCGCAAAGACGATGGCTTTTTCCACCTCGGGGCGCTGAAGATAGTTGACCAGTACCGGCAGTTTTTCATCCTCGCCCACCAGGTAGACAGTCTGCTTAACTCGCTCGGCGGTCTTCTGTTCCGGTTCGATCTCGACGAATTCCGCACTTTTGGTCCACATCGAGGCGAGGTTGAGGACGTCCTGGTTAAAGGTGGCGCTGAACAGCAAGGTCTGACGCTCTTCCTTTGGCGTGCACTTGCGGATAATGCGCTTCACATCAGGAATAAAGCCCATGTCCAGCATCCGATCCGCTTCATCCAGAATCAGGATGTCGAGCTGGTCGAGAAAAACGTCCTGAGAGCCCAGGAAATCAATCAGCCGGCCCGGGGTTGCCACCAGTATGTCAACGATCTCGTTCTGGAGCTGATCGCGCTGTTTATCGTAGTTCATACCACCCACCACGGTGACCACATTATGGCCCGTGTAGCCGCATAGTTGCTCGGCGTCCTTGGCGATCTGCATGGCCAGTTCACGGGTTGGCGCCAGGGCCAGAACCCGGGGTTCCGAGGCGAACCGGTCCTCTTTCGGAATCGGCGTTTCCAGCATGCTCTGGATAGCAGTGATCAGGAATGCGGCGGTTTTACCGGTGCCAGTTTGAGCCTGGCCGATCAGGTCCTGGCACGCCAGGGTGAACGGAAGAGTCTCTGCCTGGATGGGTGTGCAATGCTCAAAACCGATATCGGTGATGGCATCGAGCACTCGCTGGTCAAGGTTGAGATCCTTGAAGAAGGTTTTGCCGGCTTCGGGTGCGTCAGATGTCATGTTGCTTCAATCTACCTCAGTGTCTGTGGCGGAATCGTCGGGCATCAGGCGCCTGGTCTCTTTCTTCCAGACTTCGTTAAAATCAGCCGCGGTTCCGTAAAATGTCTTGAGCGTCTCGAAAAACAGGCCCGCGCGGGCCGGCATGCCGTGCTCAAGGTAATAATCTGCCTGCGCCCGCACATTCCTGCGAAAGGCGTTCTCATCCCATGCCCCGCAACCGGAGAGATTGTCGACGCTGATGTGGAAACGTGTGCCCGATGCGGCAGAGAACAGCCATTCCAGGGCCTGCGGCTTGATTTCAGCCTTTTCAAAGGCTTGCTGCTGCGCCTCGTCGCGGCCATCGGGACAGTACCAGTAGCCAAAGTCCCGAAGTGTGCGCCGGTGCTCACCGGCGATACACCAATGACTGATTTCATGCAGAGCACTGGCATAATAACCGTGAGCAAAGATAATCTGTGCGTAACTGCCAGACGCCGTTGCGGGCAGGTATTCAGGCTCATCGCTGCCCTTGACCAGAACGGTCCGGTAATCCTCCCGGAACAGGTCACTGAACAGCATGATAAGATCATCAGGATCGTGTTTCATGGGACGGCTATTGTGCGACTTTAGACCGTTCAATACCAGAGGGAACTTTTGCCTGACAAATGAGTCCATTGCAACCTTGGGATGCAGGGTTTCAACAGACACTGAGACCACGCAGATATTTCCAGAACCAGCTACGGTAATCCATTGACTATGACCGGCAACAACACAGCCTCACGCAGTAGTGCTCTCCATCGGGTGCTGAGCCGCTTTTTAGTGTTTCTGGCACTGTCCGCCGTATCGCTGTTCGCGTCCGCGGCAGGCAATTCGCTGTTCGGCGGCAGCAACGATTTCCTTCCGGTGGACGAAGCCCTGCCGTTCAATTACACCGTCGATACCGGCGCTATTGTGCTGTCCTGGGACGTCACCCCTGAACACTACCTCTATAAAGGCCGCATCCAGGTAAGCAGCAAAACAGACGGCGTCACCCTGGGTGAACCTGATTTCTCCTACACAGGTACCGATACGGAGGATGAGTTCTTCGGCAAGGTCACGGTCTTCTACGACCCGGTTCAGGCACGCGTCCCGGTCAATCTTCCGGAAGGCGTCCGCGAGGCGGAGCTTCAGGTTACCTACCAGGGCTGTGCCAAGGCAGGCCTGTGCTACCCGCCGCAAAGCCGTGACGCGCTGTACTACGCCAGCGCCGGAAGCAACGACGCCCCCGTTCCTGCCGGCATGTCCGGCTCTTCGGGGTCATCAGGCAATGCCCAGTCATCGTCAACAAATGCACCCACGGATACATCCTCGGCGACTGGGCTCGCCGGCTTTTTGGCCAACCAGTCTGTCCTGGTCATCGCGGCCCTGTTTCTGCTACTTGGGCTGGGGCTGACCTTTACACCCTGCGTCCTACCCATGGTGCCAATCATTTCCTCACTGGTGTCCAGTCGCAACACCAGCACCACCGCCCACGCGCTGCTGCTTTCCGGCAGCTATGTCCTGGGTATGGCACTGACTTATGCCGCAGCGGGTGTGATTACCGGGTTACTGGGTGCCAGTTTCAACCTTCAGGCACACCTGCAGTCGCCGTGGGTGCTGAGCGTTTTCGCGGCACTGTTCGTGGTATTTGCCCTCTCCATGTTCAACCTGTTTGAGATCCAGCTTCCCCGGTTTATCCGGGAACCGCTCAACGATGCCAGCCATCGCCTGACCGGCAGCCGCGTGGTCAGCATCTTCGGCATCGGCGCGCTGTCAGCACTGATCGTTTCACCCTGCGTGTCGGCACCGCTTGCTGGCAGCCTGCTTTACATCAGTACCACCCAGGATGCCGTCATTGGAGGCGTTGCCCTGTTCGCCCTTGGGCTCGGCATGGGCATTCCCCTGATACTCGTGGCGGTGGGTGGCCGCAAACTGTTGCCTTCCACCGGTCCCTGGATGAACGTGGTTAAGGCCTTCTACGGCGTCATGCTGCTGGCGGTTGCAATCTGGTTGGTGGAACGGCTGGTACCAGCCTGGCTGGCGCTGACACTCTGGGGGTTACTGATTGCCGTGACTGGCGTGCAGCTCGGAGCCTTCGATGCCGCAAAGGCTGGCTGGGAGCGCACTCGCAAAGGCCTCGGCCTGGTGATGTTTGCCTACGGTATTGCGCTCTTGGCCGGCGCGGTGTCTGGCGCCAATGATCCAATGAAGCCATTAGCGCCGTTCACGGCAGCCAACCCGGCGGTTGCGGGTGGCTCTGCCTCCCAGATGGCCCACGCCCAGTTCCTCCGCCTGGAATCGCCCGCCGATATTCGCAATCAACTGGCCCAGGCCAAACGAAACGGCACCCCGGTCATGCTGGACTTCTACGCCGACTGGTGTATCTCCTGCAAGGTTATGGAGCGGAACGTTTTCAGCAATGACTCTGTGATCCAGGCGCTGTCACCCTACACACTGCTGCAACTGGACATGACGGACAACACGCCCGCCCAGCAGGCACTGCTTGAGGAACTGGGGCTGTTCGGCCCGCCAGCCATTCTGTTCTATGGCAACGATGGGGCTGAGCTGGAAACCGCCCGGATACTGGGCGAAATGGACCGCGAACAGTTCCTCGGCCATCTGAACGCACTGGACATGTCGGGCGGCTCCTGACAGCCTTCAGTCACTCCCCTCGTCGGATGAAGTAAACAAACTCCTGGTCATCCTCGGCGCTGTACACCAGCTCGTGATTCAGGAACTGGCAGAACCTCGGTATATCCCGGGTTGTTGACGGGTCCGTGGCAACCACCTTCAAGACGCCCCCTATACTGATATCCACGATTCTATTATGCAGCAGCATGACGGGTTCGGGGCAAAACAGTCCCCGGGCGTCCAGCTCTGCATCGTGTTCCGGTTGTCCCAATGTTCTTCCTCCTGCGATTCCACCTGAATTTTGGAAAATACGTGCTAAATTATTGTTTATAGATGTCAAAAAACAAAACGAGGTAAACAATGATCCGGGTGCTGATTGAACGTCATATTGCTGAAACACTCGAATCCGCCTACGAGGACAGATCCCGCAAGGTCCTTCAGAACGCCGTAAGCGCCCCCGGCTTCGTTTCCGGTGAAACGCTGGTCGATACCCACGACTCCAACCATCGCCTTACCCTCTCCAACTGGCGCTCCGAAGCCGACTGGCAGCGCTGGTTCCTCTCAGAGGAACGCCGGGAACTGATGGCGGAGCTGATTCCAATGATGGACCGGGACGAGATTATCACCGTGTGGCAGCATAGCTAAAGCACGCTATTTACAGGCGCTCAGTCCCTGCGTTCTATGAAGCAGGTGATCTCCTCACGATCGTGGTAGAGGTGACGGGCCCTCAGCAGGAAGTTCATTTCCGTCTGTGCAAGGCCTTCTTCCAGGATGTCCTTGCACACCAACCACTCGTCGTATCGTTTTTTCATCGGTAGTTTCAGATTGAAAACGGTATAGCGACAAAGCTTGGCAGACAGCCAATGCACGACCATCTCCGAGGTTCGGCGTGGATGGTCGACGATATCGCACACCATCCAGTCCACACCGCGCCGGGGCCTCCATTGATAACCATCTGCCTCAACATGCTCTACGTGTCCGGAAGCCATCAACTCAACATTCATGGGCCCATTATCAACGGCGGTCACCATCATACCCTGCCGGACCAGTTGCCAGGTCCAGCCACCGGGAGCAGCGCCCAGATCCACAGCCTGCTTGCCGCTTCCCAGGTAGTCCAGTTCCTGGCCCGGGGGCAGGAACACCTTCCACGCTTCTTCCAGTTTCAGCGCCGATCGGCTGGGGGCGGACGCGGGCAGTCGAAGCCTTGGTATACCACTGACGTAACGCGCACGATTGCCGGCCAGGCTGAACCCGACGATGGCGCGTTCAAACCCCGTCAGCAACACTTCAAGCCGTGCCGGCGACTCAGCTTTCGAATCCTTCTCCAGTAACCCGGCGCCCCTGAGCGCTTTCGACAGTGGGGAAACCCATTTGCGGGCGAAGTTGCCGAGGTCTGCGTCAGCGTTGTTTTCGGGAAGACGAATTTCAATACGGGCACAGACAGGAATCGCCCCATCAACGGACCGCAATGCGTCAATAACGGCGCCGACGCGATCCGACGTGGGCAGGGCTACGTCCGCTAAAACCACAAACCAGTCCCTGACAAACACCAGCTGGTCGATGGACAGCCGCTGGACCAGCATCTCCACCTGCCCGGGCCCCGGGCAGTGAAAGGTCAGAAATCCCTGGTTTACAGAGGGCTCGAAGTAACCATAGACCCCGCCGCTGGCAGCCGAGTCGGTTAACTCCCGCCCCGCTTCCGTCTCGAACCCGGGACGACAAATTGCAATCAGTTGTTCCATTAGGCACCTGGACAGGGCTTCTCACCAGAAACCCCAAATTTGAATCTGTTTAACATATACACAGCCCGCATTTGTCTACACTATTGGGCTTTCCGCTGGCAGGAATACCTTAATGCCGCTGTACCTGCGCTTTCTGTTCCCACTGATCGGGCTATTACTGGTCACGGACCTGTCACTGGCGACCCATCCGGGAACGACACCTCATTGCCCGGCGCTGGACGCCATCGATCCGGTGCAACGGGAAGCGCTGATGAACCATGTCTGCTTCCTGAGCGCAGCACCCGACACGCCCGCACATCGGGCCGAATCCCCCCGTGAACTGCCGGCGGATATTCAATGGACATCCGCCAGGGGACACGATCTGGTATTCAGCCACACCGATTCGGTGTACTGGGTTCGCCTCAATGTTCGGAATTCCGGCGATAGCCAGAAGCTCTGGTACCTGAAGCTCAATTACCCACTGCTGGATGAAGTAACGTTCTGGCGCTCCAGCGAACTCGTTGAACCAGCCTTGACCACGGGGGACCAGCACCCCTTTCTCTCGCGGGGCATAGATTACCGGTATTTCCTGCTCCCCGTCACGCTCGGCGCTGGCGAAACCCAAACCATCACCTTGCGGATTCAGAGCAGCGGGGCATTGAACGTTCCGCTGTCGCTGAAAACGCCGGAAACGACGATCGCGGAAAGCAACCACCTTACCCTCCTGCACGGCTTCTTCTATGGGGCGTTGCTGGTCTTTGCGGTATTCAACCTGCTGCTCTTTTTCAGTTCCGGCACCGGCTACTACTTCTACAACGCCTTTTACATGGCATCCCTTGGGCTGTTCCTGTTCGCCATGGGCGGTTTCGCCAACCAGTATTTCTGGCCCGACAGTACCGGTTTCGCCAATACATCGATTCCCATGCTGATGTCGATCAGTTCGCTGGCCATGACCCTGTTCGGGCGCTCATTCCTCGAAATCCCCACCAACACGATTGCGAACAAGGTGTTGACGGGGCTTGCCCTGACCAGCGCAGGCCTGTTCATCATGGCATTCCTGTTGCCCTACAACAGATCCATCGTATTGAATACCGGGATTGCACTGCTGATCATTGCCTGCCTGTTTATCATTGGCATCATCCGCTGGCGCCAGGGATATTCTCCCGCCAAGTGGTACGTAGTGGCATGGTCTGGCATGTTGGCAGGCGCCCTGATCTATTCAATGGCTGCCTTTGGTTACCTGGCTGACTTCCTGGCACGGGAAATCTTTATGCAGGCCGCCGTTGGAGCGCAGGTTATTCTGCTCAATTACGCCATGGTGCAGCGTTGGCGGCTATTGAATAAAAAGCTTCTGGACGTAGAGCATAACGCCAGAACCGAGCTCGAGTTAAAGGTGCATGAACGCACCGCGCAGCTTCGCAGCACCATGAGAGAGCTGGAAAAGGCAAACCGGCAGCTGGCAACCCTAAGCCTCAATGACGCTCTGACCGGGCTCCATAATCGCCGTCATATGGACAACCTGCTGCCGGAACTCTGTGCCGAAGCCCGACGTACTGGTCAACCCCTGACCATTGCTCTATTGGATGCCGACCACTTCAAGGCTGTCAACGACTCCTGGGGGCACGAGTTTGGTGATCGTTGCCTGCAACACATTGCCGACATTCTCAGGCGCCACGTCAAACGACCCCGTGATGTTGCTATCCGCTTTGGCGGAGAGGAATTCGCCATCCTGTTACCCGGCACCGACGCGAATGGCGCTCTGGGTGTCTGTGAAGGGATTCTTGAGGATATCGCTGCGATACGCGTGCCTGCGGACGATGGCACACCGGTTACGCTGACCATGAGCGCCGGTACCGCCACGTTATCCCAGGGGGATGATGAGCGAGATCTGTTCCGGCGTGCCGATGAGGCGCTCTATCGTGCCAAAGCGTGCGGTCGAAACCGGACTGAGCAAGCGACGCCCGAGGTCTCCTGACTCATTCCTGCCCGATCATAAACCTCGCAGCTGCTGCCGCCGCCTGCTGAATCAGATCTTCCCGGCTCTCACTCTGTCGCGCCAGGGGCCGATAATCGTGGTCTCCACCTTCCAGCCACGCCAAATTTACGTTATCCAGGGTGTCCAGTGCACGCGCCTCAACCTCTGCCTGTTTGCCGAAAGGGTCCCGCGTTCCCTGAATGATCTGTATTGGCCGGCACAGTGACTGGAAATGATCCGTCCGCCACCGATCATTTTTGCCAGGAGGATGAAAGGGATAGCCGAAACACACAGCACCACGCACCGCGTCGTCAATGCCGGGCTCAGCAGCCAGAATGCTGGCCATTCTTCCCCCCATGGACTTGCCTCCGACAAAAACGCCGGCCTGCCCGTCGATGCCGGCGCAAGTTTCTGCAATGACCGTGCGGAAATGCCCAAGTAGTGTTGGCTGGCGGTCTGGTGGCCGCTTTTTGCCATCCTCCCGCCGCTTCTCCATATAGGGGAACTCAAACCTGACGGTCGTCACGCCCTGCGCTGAAAGCGCTGCCGCCAGGAGCTCCATGAACGGCGAATCGGCGGGTGCACCTGCGCCATGTGCAAGGACAAGCACCGGCGCTGCCACACTACTTTTCGCCCTGGTTTTGAATACGGTTACAGAATTCACCAAACCTCCGAATTATGACTATCATTAGTGTTCCGGGAAGCAATGCATCAACCGAACATCAAAAACCGCTTTTGGAGCATTCGTGATTACCCTTGTAGATTCGCCATGTTACTGATTTAGACCCAGTTGACAGAGTTTCAGAGTTGATCTACGTCATTGCAAACAGCTAATCGTTTCTCCATACTTGCGCCCGCATATTTTCCCCACTCTAAACCCATTGGTAAGGCTATGAGCACAGTAAATGCTAACCTGACATACAACTACAAGGTGGTGAGACAGTTTGCCATCATGACGTTGGTCTGGGGCATTGTTGGCATGGGCATGGGTGTGCTGATCGCATCCCAGCTTGTTTGGCCCTCGATGAACCTGGATTTCTCCTGGACTCACTTCGGTCGTTTACGGCCGCTCCACACAAACCTCGTCATCTTCGGGTTTGGTGGTTCGGCACTGTTTGCCACCTCCTATTACGTTGTTCAGCGTACCTGTCAGGCGCGACTGATCTCCGATGGGCTCGCGGCGTTCACCTTCTGGGGCTGGCAAGCCGTGATGGTTGCGGCGATCATTACCCTGCCAATGGGCCTCACCTCTTCCAAGGAATACGCAGAACTCGAGTGGCCAATTGATATCCTTATCGCCATTGTCTGGGTGTCCTACGCACTGGTTTTCTTTGGCACAATCATGCGGCGCGCCACTGCCCACATCTATGTGGCCAACTGGTTCTACGGCGGTTTCATCCTGACCGTGGCCATTCTGCACATTGGTAACAACCTGGCCTTACCGGCGGGCGCCTTCAAATCCTACTCCGCCTACGCGGGCGTGACAGACGCGATGATGCAGTGGTGGTGGGGCCACAACGCGGTCGGTTTCTTCCTGACTGCAGGCTTCCTGGGGATGATGTATTACTTTGTTCCCAAACAGGCCAACCGCCCTATCTACTCTTATCGCCTGTCCATCGTTCACTTCTGGGCGCTGATTGCGACCTACGTATGGGCGGGTGGCCACCACCTGCACTACTCGGCGTTACCGGACTGGGCCCAAACCGCGGGCATGGTAATGTCTCTGATCCTGCTTGCACCCTCCTGGGGCGGCATGATCAACGGTATGATGACGCTGTCGGGTGCCTGGCACAAACTGCGTACCGACCCGATCCTCCGCTTCCTCGTGGTGTCTCTGTCGTTCTACGGCATGTCCACGTTTGAAGGCCCGATGATGGCCATCAAGACGGTTAACGCGCTGTCGCACAACACGGACTGGACCATTGGCCACGTACACTCCGGTGCACTGGGCTGGGTTGCCATGATCAGTATCGGCGCCATCTATCACCTGATTCCCAAGCTGTGGGGCCTTCAGGCCATGTACAGCGTCAGCCTGATCAACGTCCACTTCTGGCTGGCCACCGTGGGCACCGTACTCTACATCGTTGCCATGTGGGTGAACGGTATTATGCAGGGGCTTATGTGGCGCGCCGTCAACGAAGACGGAACCCTGACCTACAGTTTTGTCGAAGCCCTTGAAGCGTCCGAATCAGGCTATTTCGTGCGATTCCTTGGCGGTGTGATTTTCCTGACCGGTATGCTGGTGATGGCATACAACGTATACATGACCGTGCGTCAGAAGGAAGCCGTTGCTCAGGACAATACAGCAGCGCAAGCGGCGTAACGGGAGACAGAATCAATGAAACACGAAATTGTTGAAAAGAACCTGGGGCTGATGATCGTACTGATCATCTTCACCATCAGTGGTGGTTTCCTGGCAGAAGTGGTTCCGCTGTTCTTCCTGGACGAGACCAACGAGCCGGTTGAAGGCCTTGAGCCCCTGTCAGCACTGGAACTGGAAGGCCGGGACATCTATATCCGTGAAGGCTGTCACGTCTGCCACACCCAGCAGATCCGTCCGTTCCGCGCTGAAACCGAGCGCTACGGCCACTACTCCGTTGCGGGCGAGTTTGTCTACGATCGTCCGTTCCTGTGGGGCTCCAAGCGTACCGGTCCTGACCTGGCGCGTGTCGGTGGTCGCTACTCCGACGCCTGGCAGCGCCAGCACCTGTACGATCCCCGCAGCGTTGTGCCTGAATCCAACATGCCCGCTTTCCCGTGGCTGTTCGAGAATCGCATCGATCACACCAGCACCGAGTCCAAGCTGGAAACGCTCCAGACCCTGGGCGTGCCCTATACCGACGAGCAGGTTGCCGGTGCGGCCGACGAAGTCAGGGGCAAATTCGAAATCGAAGCCCTGGTGGCGTACCTGCAGCAGCTTGGTACCGTGATTTCAGATAAACGGTGATCCCCATGGATATTAACGAGTTACGCGGCATTCACTCACTGGTCATTATGGCCATGTTCCTTGGCATCATCTGGTGGGCCTACAGCGCCCACCGGAAGAAGCCCAACGACGAGGCGGCCCACCTGCCCTTCGAGGATGACGACGTGGAAAAGCGTACTCTTGAACAGGAACAAACGGAGAAAAAGCAATGAGTACCTTCTGGAGCATC
Source organism: Marinobacter sp. G5_S1_61_S3 (assembly GCF_054968585.1). Lineage (NCBI taxonomy): Bacteria > Pseudomonadati > Pseudomonadota > Gammaproteobacteria > Pseudomonadales > Marinobacteraceae > Marinobacter > Marinobacter sp. G5_S1_61_S3. The sequence goes on from NZ_JBQKUK010000009.1 coordinate 161,554, forward strand.
TGGATCAGCGTGATCGTGCTCGGTACCGTGTTTGGCTGTTGGTGGCTTCTGTATGCCACCCGCAAGGGCCAGACCACCGATACTGAAACCAACAAAACCGTTGGTCATTCGTTCGATGGCATTGAAGAATACGACAACCCGCTGCCAAAGTGGTGGTACTACCTCTTTATCGCGACCTGTGTTTTCGCACTGGGCTATCTCGCCCTGTACCCGGGCCTGGGTAACTACAAGGGGCTGCTGGGATGGACCGCTGAGAACCAGTGGCAGGCCGAAATGCAGCAGGCCGATGCCCGTTACGGCGAGCTCTACGCCAAGTTTGGTGACACACCGGTGGCCGAGCTGGCAGAGAACGACGACGCCATGAAAATGGGCCAGCGGCTGTTCGCCAACAACTGTGCCGTCTGCCACGGTTCCGCAGGGCGCGGCTCCCTCGGGTTTCCCAACCTGACGGATGACGACTGGCTGTATGGCGGCGACCCGGACACCATCCTGACCACCCTGCACCAGGGGCGTAACGGCAACATGCCCGCGAAGGGCACCATGCCGGGCATGACCTCTGAGCAGGTCGATCAGGTTGTAAACTACGTGCTCAGTTTCAGCGACCGGGCAAAAGACGAAGAAGCCGCTGCCAAGGGCGAGCAGGTGTTTGCACAGGCCTGCGTGGCCTGTCACGGTCAGGACGGCAAGGGCAACCAGGCTATGGGCGCCCCGAACCTCACCGACAATACCTGGCTGTACGGCTCCACCTACGAGTGGATCAAGGAAACCGTGGTAAACGGTCGTGCGAACCAGATGCCCGCACAGGGTGACCGGCTCTCCGACGATCAGATCCAGATCCTGGCTGCGTACGTCTACAGCCTGTCCAACTGAGTACCCGGCCGGGATTCTGTCCCGGCCCGGTCTGCTCAACCCTTGGCCTGCCACCTGCGGACCAAGGCTTGAGAAGATCGACTGCCCCACAGTCCACTGTGAATCAGGGCGCCACATCATCGGGAGGTAACGATGAGCAGTGAGATTCCGGTCAAACAGATTGACCCATCCTCTGACACCTCCGACAACAATAAAAACACCGGAACTGTCGAGCTATACGCCAGCCGCAAAAAGATCTACGTCAAAGGGGTCAAGAAGGGCTTCTTTCAGCGTATCCGGAATGTCAGCCTGACAGCTCTGATGGGCATGTACTTCCTGTTCGTCTGGTTTACCGTGGATGGTCAGCCGCTGATTCATTTCGATCTCCCGGCGCGGGAATTCCACCTCTACGGAACCACGTTCTATCCCCAGGATTTTATCCTGCTATCGGGTATGCTGATCATCGCCGCTTTTGGCCTGTTTTTTATCACCACGCTGTTCGGCCGGGTGTGGTGTGGCTACACATGCCCCCAAACCGTTTGGACATTTATCTTCATGTGGGTGGAGGAGCGTATAGAGGGCAGCCGCAATAAGCGGATGAAGCTGGACAAGGCGCCCCGTTCCGCTGAGAAAATCGCCAAAAAATCCGCAAAGCACTCCGCGTGGCTACTGATTGCGCTCGCCACCGGCCTGACCTTTGTTGGTTACTTCTACCCCATCCGTGAACTCATCACCGACCTGTTCACCCTGCAGGCCAACGGTTGGGCCTATTTCTGGGTCGCCTTCTTTACGGCCGCCACCTACCTGAACGCCGGCTGGCTGCGTGAGCAGGTATGTCTGTATATGTGCCCCTACGCCCGCTTCCAGTCCGTCATGTTCGACCCCGATACCCGCGTGGTGTCCTATGATCCCAACCGGGGGGAGCCCCGCGGCGGGCGCAAGAAAGGCATTGAACCCTCGGAACTGGGCCTTGGTGACTGCATCGACTGTGGCCAGTGTGTTCAGGTATGCCCTACCGGCATCGACATTCGAGACGGGCTGCAGTACGAGTGTATTGGCTGCGCGCTGTGCATTGATGCGTGTGACGAAGTCATGGACAAGATGGAATATCCGCGCGGCCTGATTCGCTATACCACTGAAAACGAACTGGAAGGCAAAACCTCGAAGCTGATGAGACCGCGCACCTTTGGTTACGGGCTGGTATTGCTGCTGATGGTTGGCGCGATTGTATTCACAATTGCCACCCGGGTTCCGGCACAGCTTGATGTCCTGAGGGATCGAGGCGCCCTCTTCAGCTTCAACGGTGAAGGCCGGGTAGAGAATACCTACACCCTCAAAGTCGCCAATATGTCGGAAGTGCCGCAGACCTTTACGATCTCGGTTTCAGGCCTGGAAGGCATCCGGTTGCTGACCGAGAACACCCTGACGGTGGCGAGCAGTGAGAACCGGGCACTGCCGACGGTGGTGGATGTCGCGCCCGAGAAACTCTCGGAAAGCAACAATGCCATTGTCTTCACGCTTGAATCACAATCCGACGAATCGCTCGTTCTTGAAACCGAAAGCCGGTTTGTCGGTCCAAATCGCTGATCCCCTGACACCAACCAGGGAGACCAGCCTTGAGAGACAGCACTATGAATGAAAACGCACCCGTCGTTCCCTGGTACCGGCAACCCTGGCTCTGGTTCCTGCTGATATTTCCCGGCGCCGCCATTATCTGGTGCTCCATCGCCATTACGGTCGCGATAAACACCGACAACTCCATGGTAACCGACGACTATTCCAAGGAGGGTCGCGGGATCAACATGGCAATTGCACGCGACCAGAAAGCCCAAGACCTGGGCCTGACGGCAGATATGACATTTGGCGAACGGGAAATCACCCTCTCCATGGATACTGCCGACGGCCCTGCGAACTACCCTTACCTGATACTGAGCCTGTATCACCCGACCATGTCGGAGTACGACCGCACCATACAATTCCGGGCAATCGGCGAGGGACTATACAGCGCCACCCTGAATCAGCCGATTGAAGGCCGCTGGTACTTTGACCTGCGTGGCCCGGACAACCAATGGCGACTGAAAGGTGAGTCCAGCCTGCCATCGCAACGCTCCCTGAGCCTCGGTGCGGTCACAGAAGACCGCGGGTGATCACCTTGGATTGTTATCATTGTGGTGAGCCGGCCACTGGAACGCCACCCATCACCCTGGAACTTGAAGGAGCGTTGCGACACTTCTGCTGCGTTGGGTGCAAGGCGGTCTGTGAGACCATTCGCGCCGAAGGCCTCACCGGGTTCTACCAGTTCCGCACCGAGCCGGCCGTCACCCCGAAGGCACTCAGCGATTCCGAACGGAACCGTATCCTCGAAGTGGACCATCCCCTGGTTCAGAAGTCGTTTGTATCTCCCGTTACCGCTGGCCAGGAAGCCACACTGCTTGTAAGCGGCATCACCTGCGCCGCTTGCATATGGTTGCTGGAAAACCACATGGCCAGGCAACCGGGCGTGGTGTCATTTTCCGTCAATCACAGCACCCAGCGCGCGCGACTGGTCTGGAACCCGGAGCACTCAAAACTCAGCCAGCTACTGATTGCCGTCCATGAACTGGGCTATCGAGCCCGCCCCTATCAGGCCGATGAGGCCGAGAAAGCCCTGAAAGCCGAACATCGCTCTGCACTGATCCGCCTGGCTGTCGCGGGGATAGGCTCGTTCCAGAGCATGATGCTGGCCTTTCCGCTTTATTTCGAACTGGTGAATGACCTGTCGCCAGAGTTTGTCAGTTTTTTCCGCTGGTTCAGTCTTCTGGTCGCCACCCCCGTAGTCCTTTACAGCGCTCGTCCGTTCTTCACAAACGCATTCAGGGATCTTCGCAGCCGTCACCTGACTATGGACGTACCGGTGGCCACCGCGATTGGCCTGGCCTATGTCGCCAGCGCATGGGTGACGGTATTCGGCGGCGAGGAAGTCTATTTCGAGTCCGTCTGTATGTTTACCTTTTTCCTGCAGCTTGGCCGCTACATTGAGATGCAGGCCCGTTACCGCGCCGGGCTGACAGGCAACGCGCTGGCCGGCTTCCAGCCCATGGTCGCCAACCGCATCCAGGGGAACGGCAGTGATATCGTCGCCACCCATGACCTGGCTGCCGGCGACGTTATTCGCATCCGGCCTGGCGAAACATTGCCCGCAGACGGCGTCATCGTCAGCGGCCACTCCACCCTTAACGAAGCGGCTTTGACCGGTGAATATCTGCCGGAAACCCGTAGCGAGGGTGACCCCGTCCATGCTGGCAGCATCAACGGCGAGAACCCGTTGGAGGTTGAGGTTCGCCGCGCCGGCACACAGACCAGACTGTCCGGCATTTTGCGGGTGCTGGATCGGGTGCAGGCTGAGAAGCCACCCGTTGCGCTGGCGGCCGATCGAATTGCCGGCGTGTTTGTCAGCCGTGTGCTGATCCTGGCCCCACTCATCTGGATTGGCTGGTGGATGGCCGGCGCCGATAATGCCTTCGACATTACGCTCTCGGTACTGGTAGTGACTTGCCCCTGCGCCCTGTCGCTCGCCACTCCAACGGCAATAACGTCGGCAACCATGAGACTTCGCAAGCTGGGCTTCCTTCCAACACGCGGACACACTCTGGAATCCCTGAACACCATCGACACGGTGATTTTCGATAAAACCGGCACCCTGACCCGAGGTGAACTCAGCCTGGTGGATACCCGAACCTTCGGCAACCTTGATGCGGATCGATGCCGGCAACTGGCAGCCAGCCTGGAGAAACATTCGGAACACCCGATCGCCAGGGTATTCCACCAGATACCCGGTTACGCCGCCAGGCAGGTACAAAACCACTTGGGCGGTGGTCTCTCGGGACAGGTAGACGGGGCACCCCTCTACATTGGCCACCGGGATTTTGTGGAAGATAAGGTGGGTAGCCCGGCGCCGGAAGCCGACACCTCCAAAGGCATGGAGATATGGCTGGCCACGGACCGTGGCTGGATGGCCAGGTTCACACTGGACGACGAGCCCAGACCGGATGCAAGAGAAGCCGTCCAGGCCCTGCAAAATGCAGGACTGCGCACCATTCTGCTCAGCGGCGACCGCTCAGGACACGTTGAGCAGATAGCAGGCAGACTCGGCATTGATGAAGCCATCGGCCAGGCCTCACCGGAAGAGAAACTCCGCGTACTGGAGAACCTCCGCGACCAGGGCCACCAGATCATGATGGTGGGTGATGGCCTCAACGACCTGCCCTCCATGGCCGGTGCTGGTGTGTCCGTGGCCATGGGAAGCGCTGCCGATCTGACCCAACTCAAGGCCGATGCAGTGCTGTTGAGCGGGCAGTTAACGCAACTGTCCGAAGCCCTGAAAGCCAGCCAGGACACACGCCGCGTTATCCGCCAGAACATGGCCTGGGCACTGGCCTACAACGTCTGCGCCCTGCCCCTGGCGGCAGCGGGTCTGGTTCCACCCTGGCTGGCGGCCATCGGCATGTCCCTCAGCTCACTGGTGGTGGTACTCAATGCCATGCGGCTAGGTAGGCAGCGAGGCAACCCGGTATCCCACGCCCCGGCGGTTGGCGCCGAAGCAACGTCCTGATACCGTGAACACTGAATCACCCAACACGTTTGAGGTAGCCCTGTGCAAATCGTAATGATCCTGGTTCCGGTCATGCTGATCCTGGTGGCACTAGGCATCCTGCTGTTCTCCTGGGCCGTCAAGAACGGCCAATACGATGATCTTGATGGACCTGCCCATCGCATCCTTTATGACGATGACAAAGACATGATCCCGGACGACGCCAAACAACCCAAGCAGGATGCCAACTCCAACTCTGCCGAGGAGCCGGGCGACAGCCACAAATCCTGATGGGCGAAGAACTTTACCTGAGTTATTCCAGCGCCTTCCTGATTGGCCTGCTCGGCAGCACCCATTGCCTGAGTATGTGCGGAGGGATCAGCGCGTCACTGTCCATGGCACTGCCTGTTGGCCGGGGCTTCCGTGTTCGCCAGACCGCCATGCTGCTCGCCTTCAATGGCGGGCGGATTGGCAGCTATGCAGCGATTGCGGCCCTGATCGCGCTGCTGAGCACCAGCGCCTCGGCCTATTGGACGCAACTTGGCCCGATACTTCGAACAATGGCAGGGATACTGCTGATCCTGATGGGACTGTCCATGGGGCAGTGGTGGCAAGGCATCCGCTACGTGGAACGCATCGGTGCCCCGGTCTGGAAACGTCTGTCACCGCTCACCGCCCGAGTGCTCCCGGTGCATCATTTCCACCAGGCGCTCATCCTTGGCGCACTCTGGGGCTGGTTGCCCTGCGGGCTGGTCTACAGCACCCTGGGCTGGGCTGCCCTGCAACCCTCGGTGGGCAGCGCGGCCACCACCATGTTGTTCTTCGGCCTCGGTACCCTGCCATCCATGCTGGCCACCGGTTACGCCGCCACCTGGATCCGAAAACTGCGGGAACACCAACGCTTTCGGCAGATCGCCGGACTGCTGCTGATTGGTTTCGGTATCTGGACCCTTCCTGTCACCGCCTTTTTGCATACCGGTCACGGATAGACAAGGGCTGGACTACCGGCTCGAACCGATCAGATATTAAGCACGTCCAACCGTCCGAAATCGGGTGTTTGGGGCTCGACCGTCCCGGCACTTTGGCCCGGTTCGGAATGGCGGTGACCCTCACGGAAGTTGTACAGGGAGGTATCGGCGAGGTGTGACGGCTCAACGTTACACATGGCCCGAAACATGGTTTCCAGGCGCCCCGGGTGCTGCTTGTCCCAGGTCTGGAACATGTCCTTGATCACCTGACGCTGCAGGTTTTCCTGGGAACCGCAGAGGTTGCAGGGAATGATCGGGAACTGGCGCAAGCTGGCGTAGCGCGCAATGTCTTTCTCCCGGCTGTATGCCAACGGGCGAATCACCGTGTTCCGGCCGTCGTCGCTGTGCAGAACCGGCGGCATGGATTTCAGCTTGCCACCATAGAACATGTTCAGGAACAGCGTTTCCAGCAGGTCATCCCGATGGTGCCCCAAAGCAATCTTGGTAACGCCGTGTTCTTCTGCAAAATTATAGAGAATTCCGCGACGTAGGCGGGAACAAAGTCCGCAGGTGGTCTTCCCTTCCGGTACTTTTTCCTTAACAATACTGTAGGTGTCCTTCTCGATGATGTGATACTCAATATCAAGAGCCGAAAGGTACTCAGGCAGCACTTCTTCCGGGAAGCCGGGCTGCTTCTGATCCAGGTTCACAGCAATCAGCTCAAAGCGCACCGGCGCGCTTTTCTGGAGATTCAGCAGGATATCGAGCATGGCGTAGGAGTCCTTGCCGCCAGACAGGCAGCACATGACTTTGTCACCAGCCTCGATCATCGAGAAATCAGCAATCGCCTGCCCCATTTCCCGGCGCAGGCGCTTCTGCAGCTTGTTCAGTTCCAGTTTCTGCTTGCGCTCCGCTTCAGGAGCCTGGGCGGTTTCGGAGTTGGCAGTTATTGCTTCGGGCATAGGAAAACGTCGTTCATAAGGTCAGTGAGCGTCGGATTATACGCGTGCAAAAGTTCCAGGGACAGGATACAGACATGGATATGTTAGACACAAAACCGGAAGCCACCGGTAAACGGGAATTCAACCGTATTCGCAACCGCAGTGCCATTCTTGACGCGGCGCGGGAGTGCTTTCGGGAACGGGGGTACGACAACTCCACCATCCGCGATATCGTACGCCGTACCGGCCTGGCGGCAGGCACCTTCTACAATTATTTTTCCAGCAAACAGGACATTTTTGCAGCTCTGCTGACAGATTTCCTAAGCGGCCTCAATCACAACCTTACCGAGTGCCGAAAGTCCGCCAGTTCCGCTGAAGACTTCATCTACTTTGCATACCTTTCGCTGTTCCGGGCCACCGCCAGCGACCCCCTGGTTTACGAGCTGGCGCATCGTAACGATCGTGCCATCCGTGAACTGTTCGGCTCAGACATTCTCGGGCTTGCCATGCTCTCCCTGGAGGACGATGTCAGGAACGCCGTTGAGCGTGGCCTGTTGCCGGAGATGGACGAAGAGTACCTGTGCGCCGCTTTCTTCGGGGTAGGCTACGAACTCAGCTTGCGCCTGGCCTACCGTGCCCACAATCGGCCCGCCGAGGCCGAGGCCGAAGCCAGGAATGCCACCCGGTTCGCGACCAACCTGTTCCTGAAGGGGTTGGAGCGGGACATGCCTCTTCCGTAACGGCGCCCTGTCGCCTACCATTGGGGCATGAATCAACCCGATACCGCAACACAGGGCGCCAAGGCGCTGGATGGTGACGCGCCCAATGAGACGCTGAATTTTCAGATTCAGCACCTGCTGGTTGCCACCGAGCATATTCTTCGTCGGCACCCAGCCGGAATCAACGAGCTGGGCCTTATCAAAACCCTGCAAAAGCCGCCCTGGGAGCTGATTGGCGAGGTCAACTTTGGCGAACCGGACAAGCTCTATCCGGTCCATTTCCTGCTGTTCCATGTGCTGTACCGGCTACGGGATCAGCTCGCCACCGGCGGAGAAACCCTGACCATTTCGCCACTGGTGATTCAACTCCGCAAGAGTTCTGTGGTGGCGGGCGCAGGTGTGCCCGACCGCATGGACGAACTGCGGAATTTTTACCTGGACCTGTCCAAGTACGAACTGCCGGAAGACGCCATAAACCGGATGATGGACGATTTCTGGGCCGGGCGCAGCGGCAACCGACCCGCCGCCACAGAAGCGAGTGAAGCCGCAGCCGTACTCGGTTTTGATGCCATTCCCCCTGGCTTTGACGACGTCAAACAACGCTTCCGGCGGGCAGTTATGCATGCGCATCCGGACCGGGGTGGCGAAACCGAAACCATCCAGGACCTAAACCAGGCCTTCGCCGTGCTCAAGGCACACTTTCGGACCTGATTGCACCGGAATTCCCGATTTCAAGGACACTCCAATGGCACCAAGAATGATGACCCGATCTCTCCTTCTCCTGCCCATCACGGCATTCACGCTGACTGCCAATGCCGATCTGGTAGTGCTTCAGTACCACCATGTCAGTGACTCGACGCCGTCCTCCACCAGTACGTCAGTGTCCCTGTTCCAGGGACAACTGGATATGATTGAGGATCTGGGGCTGGAGGTCGTTCCGCTTGAATCGGGAACCCGCGCAGCACTGGCGGGTGAGCTGAGCGACAGGTCCCAGGTTGCCATCACCTTTGATGATGCCTACGAATCCGTCTACTCACAGGCAGCGCCAGCCCTGCAAGAGCGGGGGTATGAGTACACCATATTCGTCAATACCGAGGCCGTGGGCAGCCATGGCTATATGACCTGGGATCAGTTGCAGGAAGTCAAAGACCGCGACGGCGTGACCATCGCCAACCACAGCAAAGACCACGGCCACCTCGCAAAACGCCCAGGTGAATCCGATAACGATTGGGAGGCACGTGTCGATCGCAGCCTGGATGAGGCCCAGGAAACACTCTCCGAAAAACTGGGGACCAACGTTCCGATGTTTGCCTATCCCTACGGCGAGTTTGACGACGCGTTATTACGCAAGATTGAGGCACGTGGCTGGCTCGGCTTTGGACAGCAATCCGGCGCCATCGGGGAGACGTCCGCCGCCACACGTCTGCCCCGATTCCCGGTGGCGAACGCCTACGGACAACTCAACAACCTTGAAGACAAACTACGTAGCAAGGCGCTGCCAGTCGATGCCAACAAGCTGCCGGACGGCGTTATCTCTGAGAACCCGCCCACCCTCGCTTTTACCGTACCGAACACCATCAGCGTCGACCGGTTGAGTTGTTTTGCCTCCGGCCAGGGGCGCGTAGACTTCCAGGTATCGGGTGGAGATAACGTCATTCTCAAGGCGCCGAGAAGCTTTAACAGCCGCCGTTTTCGCTACAACTGCACCCATCCGGCCCCCGATGGCAGCTATTATTGGCTGTCACAGCAATGGCTTGACCTGAGCCAGCCTGAAGACTGAACGTCACTCGCCAGCCCGGGAGAGACTGAGTTCACCGGTACGGGTGTGCGGGATGGCCTTGGGCCCGTACTTGTCCTCGATAACCGTCTGCCCCGCCAGATCCGCCCCGCGCGTGAAGATCACCATCCAACGCTCACCCCGGCTCGGGAACACCGGAATGTAAGCGTGAAGGTAGCCGTACTGGTACCAGGATTCAGGAACATAGCTGGCAACCAGGTCAGTCACGATTCGAACGGGGGCGAACGAGGCATCAAGAAACGCCACCGAGGGCACAAACATTCCTTCGTGGTTGAACGACCTGAGGTGGAGGATGAAATCGGTAATTTGCTCCGCCGGCGGCAGCCTGACCAGACGGTAATGGCTTTCACCCGTGCTGAATGAATGGCGGGGGGCCGTGTCACCCATGGACACCCCGAATTCACGACCTTCCTGCCATTGCTCAGGCTCCGACCGTTCCAGCGCCTGACAGCATTGCCCTGCCCACTGCTGGAAAAAACGTTCCTCTCCGGGATCGATTCCCAGGACAGCCATGGCTTCGGGGTCAGCATCTTTCGGCAGGCCCGGCAGCCCGACCGTTTCTCCCGGTTGGTGGATACTGGCCTCCGTCAGTTGAATCGGCGGCTTGATGCGCCCCTTCTCGACAGCGGTCCGGGTATCCGGCTGGTAATAGCTGACACGAATATTGCCCTGGGCATCACGCCAGGTGAAATAAGGCTTGGGTTCGCCCGGACGAACATAGCCGTCTTTTTCGAGCTGATTGGCATCGGGATAATTTTCGAGATTGAATTCTTCGTGGTACCCGCTGGAAGAAGCATCCCCGGAAGCCGACGAGTCAGCGGAGCCAGTTGGGGGAGCATCCTCAGCGTTTGCCTCCTTACCCTCGCCCTTATCTCTCTCACCGGTGCTCTGCGGTATTGGCGACTGTCTTACCCGCCCCTGCTCGTCCACCCAGGTAAAATAACCCTCGCGGCTGCCAGAGGCGTCGGGGCCAGACAACTGGCAGCCACTTATAATGACAGCCAGACAAGCGATAACCATAAAATGGCATTTGGACATCGGGGCAAAACACCCTGTTCGTAAACGCGTTTGCGTCAGAATTTGGTACGGAAACTGAGACCTGCCGTGACAACCCGTAGCGAGGTTTTCACATCCAGCCCCGCATAGGGGTTGTAGATGATATTGGTAATATTGTCACAGTTTAGGTTACAACTGCCGTTGGCAGGAACCGTTTCTATGGATTGCAGATAGCTCAGGTTCATGTCGATCTCAGTATCCTTATCCCACCGATACCCCATACCAATACTGTAGAGGTTTGCACCGCCGAACGGCGCCATAATCTGGCGCTGGTCGTCGGGAATTACCGAATCCCGGATTTCCATACCCGCGCGAAGGTCCAGACGGGACGACGCATGGAACTCCAGCCCAAAACCCCAGTTCCACTGATCGGTAAAACCGAGAGGCAACCTCAGTGTGTTGGGAGTGGCGTTCTGCGGTGACAGAATCCGCGCGGCGTTCAGGAATTCCAGGTTACGATCGAAGCGAAACACAAACGCGTCCCACTGCTTGTAGTCCGTCCAGCCAACATCCACATTGACCGTCAGCTTGGGATGGACATCCAAGCTGATGCCGGTCTGGAAATGCTGGGGATAGGTCAGGTCCATGGAGACGTTGCCCGCTTCCCTTGGGGCACCGGACGGCAAGCTCAGGATAGCCGAGGTGATGGCACCCAGCACCGAGCCGTTGACGCTCTGCCAGAAGCCGGACCAGTCGTCGGTGTACTCTATCTCGAAAGTACCCTTCATATTCATGTCGGCTTCGGAGGTATAACTCGCCCCCCAGGCGAACCACTCATTGGGTTCCCACATCACACCCAGCGCGTAGGTGGGTGACAGGGTTTCCTGCACGTTGATACTCAAGGCACCAATGTCGTCCCAGGGCCCGACATTACCCCCGCAAAGGGCCAGCCATGGCTGCAGAGGCTCATCCCCACTTTCGCAGTTGAAGGCATCCTGAAGTACCTCCGCAACGCCCAATAGCATGTTGGGGGCGCGCATGTATTGATCAGCGGCAACCCCCATATGCGACAGATGGATTCCGGCACCCACGGACCACTCGTCGTTGATCTTGTAACCAACGGTTGGCGACAGATAAGTTGTCCGCTGCAAGGCAGTTGCCTGTGGCATATAGCGCCCCGGGTCGTCCTTGTCGCGATAGAAGCCGGCGGCCAGGGGCAGGTAGAAGGCGTTGCCAAAGGTCAGTTTCGACCCGGGCGGGTTGATGCTGATACCGGCAGACGGGGCGACGGCGGGGCCAGGCGGCGCCCGCAATATGCCAAATCCCGGGAGATACAGGGCAACGTTGTTAGTATGGCTGTGTTTGTTTGCGACCGGGTCCCGCTGTTTGCCAGTGAGAGGGTCTGTTTCCAGGCCATCAATGCCGAAAATCTCGTAGCCATCCGGGGCGTGGAAATCGGCGTCAATGTCCAGGTAGACGCTCATCAGGTTAACTTCAAGCTGACGCCCATCCAGCTTGGTCAGCCCCGCCGGGTTGTAATGGATCGCCATAATACCGGGCGGATCGGCCGTCACGGCGTTACCCAGGGCCAATGCCTTGGGATGAATGGTCAGGTTCTGTGCCAGCTGCGCCTCGACACCACAGGTCACCGAGGCTGCCATAATGGCAGCGGCAATCTGTCTCTTGTGGCTGGTTATTCCCATGAAATCTTCCCTTCCCGTAAAACGTCAGAGGCTGAACTCACTCTTTGAGACCTGAAAATCTGATGGGCAGGGACACGCCCAGCGAGAAATCAGGTGCGTCTTCGGTAAGGCCAATACCAAGGCTGGTGTTCACGATGGTGGTATCACTCACGCGGGTACCCAGCGACATACTGAGGAAGCCACTCATCTGGTCCTGAGCAACGGCCTGAGTGCCATCACTGAAGGACAGGATGGTCTGGTCGCTGTAACTCAACTGGGCGGAGATGCTGAGGGAAATGTCGTAGGACAGCGAATAGGCGAAACCGGCGGAGCCGGAAAGCCCGAAGCCGGGTTCCAGTTCCTGTAACACCCTGGCGCCCCGGACTTGTTGGAGGTCCCTCTCAGGAAGGTTGTAGGTAGCGCTGGTAGACCCGAACACAACCACCGGGTCCAACACCTTTGAGAAACTTACGCCGCCGGCAACCGAATAGTAGCCGCTACCGGTGGACAGTTGCTCGTCTATATCAATCTCGTAGGGACTGACACCCGTCTTGGTTGTGAAAGTGCCGAAGACCGTCGTGGACATCTTGCCCGGCACGTAGGCAAAAGGCTGCCAGCGAGCGGTCGCGGAGATATCGCCAAAATCGTAGATGTTCAGTTCATCCTGGGTATCGTACTTAACCACCAGGGGTATCCGCGCACCGACAGTCAGGTTATCCAGCAGGCCATAATCGTAGGAAAACGCATTGGTGAAGTTGTGGGTCGCGGACGGCACCACATCGAGGTTGCGAACTGAACCGTCGGTGATCGCCAGGTCGAGACGCTGGTCACCGGTGTAGGAGTAATCGAACGAGTAGTTCAGGGAATGGGTGCCCTTCTTCTGCAACGAGTAGCTGGTCTCGGCTGCCTGGAACACCTCTTCCAACTGTTTGGATGAATCCTCGTCACCCTCCTGCCTGGCAAGTGCCTCCCTCGCCTCGTCTACGTTTCCTTCCTGCGACAATGCCATGGTTGGTAAAAGGCCAGTCACGGAAAAAAGGATAAAACCTCGCACTAACCAACGATTCATCCTGACTCCCTTATTTCTAATTGTATTGTTTCCTGTGTGCCGGCTTTGCGCCCGGCACGTTAATGGCGCCGGTAGAACAGCTGCTTCCGGGTATTCTCAACGCTGCCGTCCGGATTATTCTTCTGGCGTTCCAGCATGTTTCTGATCCGGCGTTCCGTGGATTCATGGAATTCGGGTAACTTCTGCAACGCCAGCAACGTCAATGTCTGGTCGTCCACAAACCGGAGGTCCTCCTCTTTCAACTCCAGGTAATCCAGCGGCTTGTCACTGCCGGGGAACACAATGAAGAGCACGTTGTCGTCCCAGCTCTCTTCAAACTGGGCGAGCGTGAAGGAGATATTGCCGACCGCCGGATCGGCCAGATACACCCGGCCGTCGCGGATGGTGCGCAGCACCACGAAGTGCTTGAAACCGGCGTGCTGGATGGGAACGATGGCCGGGTGATCGAGGTCAATCAGGTCATCAATCGTGGCGCGGAACCCGCCAGAGGGATAACCAAGGGCGGTAACGAGACGTTTCATGTCGAGCATGGAAAAGGCGCGGCGCTGCACAATCCGTTCACTCTCGCCGTAGTGAAGTAGCCCCTCCATGACTTGCCGCTCACCAAGGTTTCTACCGAGGTAGAAATTCAGAACCGTGGTCAAGGCGGCGCTACCGCAGCTGTAGTCGTAAGCCTGACGCACGATATTCCGGAACTTCTGCTCCACCAGAGGTTCCACCCGGGCGTCGGTTCTCAACTCAATGGGGCTGGTGTCGAAATCCTGCTCAATCACAATGGTGCCCTGTTCATAAGGCTCCACGACGACCGCCTCCTGGGCCATAGTGAAAGTGAGGATGGATCCGGCGAGTACCAGCAGCATGGTCAGACGAAGTCCCTGTTATTATTAGACATCACGTTTTCCGAGTTACATCTTGTTACGGTAAGATACCGAAATCGCTAACGCCTTAAAGATAACTGTGCCTCAAATCTGCCGCTGCAGAAGGGGCCCTCCCTGCCGGTTTTGAGAACTGGTTCATGCCCCTCAAATAGCGACAACGGGAAGTTGACGCAGAGGCACAAAGCCGGTATCACATTCTTTGCCACTGTCTGACACCAATTACTGAAGATCCTGATGACAACAACACTGAATCCGGGACAACTGACGTTCATCGCTGCCAAAAACCAGAGCCCACAACCACCACCCGCCCTTTTACACCGGGAAAAATTCAACGATCTTCTCCACGGCCTGGAACCGGTAAGCCTGCTGCTGGTGCATGCGCCCGCGGGCTATGGCAAAACCACCACGGTGGCGGACCGTCTTGAGGCACTGGAGGCCACCAGCGCCTGGTATCGCCTGGAGGTCGGCGACAACGACCCGGCCCGATTTGCAGGCTACCTGGCCAAGTCACTTGAGGTTGCAGCTCCCGGCAGCTGCAAGGCCACGCTGCGGAAATTGCAGGAGAAGGGGTACGACGATCTGGAGAGTTTTCTCACCGACCTCCTGGCCGAGCTTCCCTTGGACGGGCTGGACGGGGACCCGCTGTATCTGGTGCTGGACGACTATCACCTGATTGACAACGAGGTCATCCACAACGCGCTGCGCTTCCTGCTGCGGCATCAACCTGCCTGTCTGACGCTCGTCCTGATCACCCGGACGGTGCCCCCCATTGGCGTCGCGCAACTGAGGATGCAGGGACGGATGACCGAGATCACCTCACGGGATCTGGCCTTTGGTGCAGACGAAGCACAGAGCTACTTTGACAGCCGATTGCCGTTCGAGATTTCGCGGGAAAGCATCGAGCGGGCTGTCAGGCGGGTTGAAGGCTGGGTGTCGGCACTCCAGCTTCTGTCCGCATCGGCACTGACCAGCATCGAATTCAACGATTTTGTGGATCAGCTGGAGTACGGCAACCAGCACATCTTTGACTACTTTGACGAACTGGTTGGGCAGGGGCTGACGGAACAGCAGCGAACATTCCTGCTACGCACCAGCATACTGGACCGCTTCAACGCGCGGATGGTCATGCGGGTGATGGACGACAGCAATGGCCAGGCCCTGCTCAGCGGCCTTCTGTCCATGGGGCTGTTTATCACGCCCGTGGACAATTCCGCCCTGTGGTTCCGCTACCATCCGCTGTTTTCCGTCTATCTCCAGCACCTGTTGAGCTGCACCACCGAAGAAAACCGCCAACAGCTGCACCAACGGGCCAGTGACGCCTGGCTGGAACTGGACCACGCCGAAGAGGCCGCCCGCCACGCCATCGCCGCCGACGACGCGGACCGTATCACCCGCGTACTGACCATTCACGGCCGCAAGTTTTTCACCGAGGGCCAGTTTATCCTGCTGCAGCGTTGCCTCGACGCCCTGCCCCAGGATGTGATTGCCCAGGATCCGACGCTGACACTGCTCAGGGCCTGGGTGGCCCAGGGCCAGTACAAGTTTGACGAAGTTGAAAACTGGTTGTCGGCTGCGGAAACCCGTCTGGAAGCATCCATGACGGAAGACACCCAGCGCGCGGTGCATGGTGAATTCAGTGCCATTCGTGCCCAGGTCGCCATGAATTATGGGGATGGAGAACGTGCCCTGGCCCTCGCCCGCGAAGCCATCGACCAGGAAGCCCGCTACTTGCCCACCTCCCGGGTGGCGGCGGCCTCTGTCATTGGGGAAGCTCTGTTTGTCCAGGGCGAACTGGAAGAAGCCCTCGCCCGTATGCAGGAAACCGAACACCTCGCCCGGGCGCACCAGGCCCACCAGAACGTGCTCTGGGCACTGTGTCAGCAGTCTGAAATCAGCGTTGCGATGGGCTTGTTGCAGAAGGCCTACAACATCCAGGAACGGGGTTTCCAGTACGCCGAGGAAAACCACCTCAACCACCTGCCGATACTGGAATTCCTGTTCCGCATCCGCAGTCAGATCATGTGGGAATGGCACCATCTGGAAAATGCTGAGCGGTGTGCGCTCCAGGGCATCGAAATCCTGGAAGCCCAGGGCGAGCGCTGGTACGTGCAAAGCTATACATCGCTGGCCAAGGTGGCCCATGCCAGGGGCCGGCAAAGCCTGTGCGCGGACTACATCGCCAAGATGCAGAAAATGCTCGCCTCCGGTGACTATCATCTGGACTGGGTCGCCAACGCCCACGCCACCATGCTCGCCTACTGGGATGCGGTTCGGGACCGGGAAGCCATACAACGCTGGCTGACCATCGCACCGCCCGTCGACCCCACCACAGCGACCAACCACTTCAATCAATGCAACGGTCGCAACCGGGCTCGGGCGTACATGAGCCTGGGCCTGTACAGCAAAGCGCAGCCTCTGCTGACAGGACTGCAAGCCGTCGCGGAACAGGTGGGTCTTAAAACCGACCTCAACCGCAACCATATCGCGCTGGCGCTGCTTTACTGGGACACTGAAGACCGTGAGAACGCCCTGAAGCACATGGTCGCCGCGCTCCAACTGGCCAGCACCACCGGGGCCGTCGGCAGCTTCCTGCGTATGGGCAAGGTGCTGATCGTGATCCTGAAAGCGCTGATCAATGACGAAGCGATTGACGGAATGGAACTGCAGCGCGCCGAACGCCTGATCCAGCTGGCTCAGCAACAACGGGATTTCAGCCGCGCCATCCGGATTTCACTGGACGAAGCCATCATTCAGGATATTATCGACCGGCCTGATGTACCCGAACTGATCCGCACATCTCCCCTTACCCGCCGGGAATGGCAGATACTCAGTCTGATCCACGCCGGCCTGTCGAATGACCAGATCGCCGAACACCTGAAAGTCGCCTCCACCACGGTGAAGACGCACATTCGCAGCCTCTACCAGAAGCAGAACATCAGCCACCGGTCAGAGGCCATTGAACTGGCCAAAGACCTGCTCAGCAAGATTCAGGGGGAGTGATAGGGGTTCAGTCTTCGGCGCACTTCACGCAGACTGTGGTGTAGGGCAGAACCTGCAGGCGCCGTGGATCAATGTCTTCGCCGCAACCCTCACATTCGTCCCCGAGCCCTTCAGCAAGGCGTTCAAGGGCGTGTTCGATCTGGGCCAGCTCGTTGCGGGTTTCCGTCTCCAGTGAATCGACCACTTCGTCGTTCTGGGTCTGTACGGCCTGCTCTTCGAAGTCTTTCTCCAGCGCGCCACCCTGGCGATGCTGGTGGGCTTCATACTTTGACAGGCGTGCCTTAAGGTCGGCACGCAGGGTTTCCAGTTCCGATTTGCGATTACTCATTGGGTGGGGCCTCCCCCGTCGGTTCAATTCCGAATGGTGACTTAATACAGTAAAGCATAAGACAGACAGTCAATCGCAGCACCGCGTGGAATATGTCACTATTCCCGGCTTTATGATTAACGGAGAAACACACCATGCTCTACACCACGGTAGCTGCCCTGGCGGCTGCACTCGTTCTGTTCACCTGGCTCGGGCTGCGGGCTCGCCTGGCCGATGGCGGCCTGGATGATTTCGTGACGGCCCGCAACAGTCAGGGCGCCCGGGCACTCGGGCTATCCTTCCTGGCGTCGGGTATGGGAGGCTGGATACTCTTCGCGCCCCCGGAAGTTGGCGCCCTGGTGGGGCCGGTGGCATTGGCCGGTTACGCCCTTGGCGCCGCCCTGCCCTTTATCGTGTTTGCCTTCTGTGGCCCGGCCATCCGGCGCTACCTGCCACAGGGCCGCAGCATTGGTGAGTTTGCCCAAGCCTGTTATGGCTCATCGGTTCGCCGCTACGTGTCGCTGATCTCCGTGCTCTACATGCTGTGCTTCCTCACCGCCGAACTCACCGCCATCGGCGCCATCACCTCATTGCTGTCGGGCGTGAATGGGAACCTTGCGGTGCTTGGCGTGGCCGTTGCCACACTCATATACACCACCTGGGGTGGCCTGCGAGCCAGCATCGTCACGGACCAGTGGCAGGCGTTCCTGCTGATCGGGCTACTGGCCATTGTCGGATTCGTGGCAATGGACCGGCTACCGGAACTGCAAATGGCTGACGCCCCCTCCGCGCCAGTAGGCAGTGCCCTGGGCGTAGCCCTGACACTGGTGATCGCCGTAACCGCCGCTAATCTGTTTCACCAGGGCTACTGGCAGCGCCTGTGGTCCGCCCGCGATACTTCGGCGCTGCGCAGCGGCGCCCTGTTGGGCGGCCTGGTGACTATTATCGTGGTTGCCGTGGTCGGCGGCTTGGGCATTGCCGCCGCCATGAGCGGTGCAGATCTCGGATCTCCACCCATTCCTTTCTTTGCACTACTATCCGGCGCCCCCGCATGGCTGACCATTCCCGCCCTGGTACTGGCCCTCACATTAGTAGCCTCGTCCGTGGACACACTCCAGAACGCCCTGGCCTCCCTGGCAGTGACCGAAAAACGGGGGCTCTCCATCATATCGGCACGATGGGTAACCGTCCTCCTGATGATTCCCGTGGTAATAGTCGCACTCCAGGGCGTCTCGGTACTGAGATTGTTCCTGATCGCCGACCTGCTCTGCGCGACGGCGGTGATACCGGTATTGATGGGGCTGTGGAAGCGAATGACCACTACCGCAGCCGTATTTGGCGGCCTGGCCGGCCTGGCGGGGGCGATCATTCCTGGCTGGGTGACTGGTGGCAGTCTGACGGCGGGCCTCCTGGCCGCCAGCTTCCCCGGTGGCATCCCTACCTTGGCGCCCTTCCTTGGTGCCCTGGCCGCCTCCGCTGTGGTTAGCGTGGCGATAACGCTGGTTTGGGGGCGGAACAGGCACTGAGTACTCCGGTAGGAAATGTCTAACACACCAAGGCAATGGGGGCGTTATGCAGGGAGGGAAGGTGACATTCAAGGCGAGCCTGTGAAAGTAGTTTCAGTTTGTTCCGGCCCAGGCGTGCCTCCAACGGAGAGTCTTGTCGCCGCTTCGTTCTGACAAGACTGCCGCTGAAAATCAGCGTTATACAATACGAGGCAAGAAATGAACAAAGGAGTATTGACATTTTTCTGTGGAAAAATGGGGGCAGGTAAAACGACAAAGTCTCTTGAAGTTGCCCATGAGCGAAACGCCGTGCTGCTTTCTGAAGACGAGTGGCTTGCGTCAGTCTATCCGGATAGCATCAAGACACTGGAAGATTACGTAAAATATGCTGGTCGGCTCAAGCCTCAAATGAAGAAGCTGACTCAATCGATCTTGGCGGCGGGAACTAACGTAGTAATGGACTTTCCTGCAAATACAATTTCGCAACGAGAGTGGTTTAAAAGCATTTTCTCTGAGATCCAGGCCCCTCACGAGCTGATTTACATCGATCAGCCAAATGAGATTTGCTTGGGGCAAATCGCAAAAAGGCGAATAGAGCAGCCACAGAGAGCGGCAACTGATACGGAAGAGATGTTTGAGCTCGTTACAAAGTACTTTGTTGCCCCCACACCTGATGAAGGATTCAACACAATCATAATTACGGCACATGCACAATAATCGCAGGCACGGGGTGAGTCTATTCGTGAGGGGATGGATTCCCCCTAAAGGAGGTCTCCCGGCATGGATGTAAAAGGTTTAAATCGCGGCGCCTGCCATTGCGGCAGTGTCCAATTCGAAGTTGATCTTCCCGGTGGCTTTGAGGACTTGAGCCGTTGCAATTGCTCAATGTGCGCACGTCGTGGCGCTGTCGTGACCTCGGTTCCGTTAGATGCTTTCAGGATATTAAAGGGCGCGGAGAATTTGACGCTCTATCAGTTCAATACCAAAACCGCTGAACACTACTTCTGCGCTACCTGCGGGATTTATACACACCATAGACGGCGCTCAAACCCGAATCAGTTTGGGGTGAACGTGGCGTGTATAGAGGGGGTAAATCCCTTTGAGTTGGGCGACATTCCTACCACGGATGGCATCAACCACTCGTCCGATCGCCGCTAATCGCTGATTGCAGGTTAGTCCCGGCCTGGTGGCCGGGACTCGGTAGCCAATAACGTCCGTTCAACCAGACAGCAATTCGATCGGATAGCGGATAGTCGTCCTGTCGACACCCGGGCGGGCGCCGAAATCCACCAATCGCAGACGGTTGCAGATTTTCTTTTCAAGGGCTGGCTCGTTCAGGGTGGATTCCACCACCGAACAGCTTGAGACCGCCCCATTCTCTTCGATCACCAGTTCCGGCGTCACGCTGCCCTGCAGTGAGGGTTTGCGGCGCAGTTCGCGGTTGTAGATGCTGTAGATGGCCGATTTGTTGGCGTCCATGGTGCGACGGAGCTCTTCCCGGCTGCGCTTGCTGGCAGCGGCCTGCTGCTCACGCTCGGCGGCTTTCGCCTGGGCGACCACTTCTTCCGCTTCCTCTACCTGGGCTCGTTGCCGTTCCGCCAGCGCAACCTCGCGGGTTTCGCGGGTCAGGCCGGATTCATCCACGCCGGAGCTGCGACCGGTGTTGGCCCTCTGGGCCAGGGTATCGCCCGTCTTGCGGGCGATTGGTTCCGCTGTTGTCACCGTCGCCGGGGTATCCAGTTTGACGGATTTGCCCAGGGCACTCAGCTTGGAGAGCTCATCGCCCATGGCGAGGATACCGGTGTTTTTTGCCTTTTCCCGGGCTTTTTCGACATCCTGCTGTGTGGGCTCCGGCTTTTCAGCCACCTGGGGTTCCGGCTCAGGCTCGGGTTCAGGCTCTGGTGCCGGCGGCTGGGGCACTGGCTCGGGTTCCGCAACGGGTTGCTCTTCCGGTTCCGGCTTTTCGGGTTCAGGCTCTGGTTCTGGCGTTTTCAGTTCCGGGGGTGGTGGCGGTTCCTGTTTCTCAACAATCAGCTTCGCCAATTGCGGCGGCAGGGCTTCACGCTCTTTGCGATCCTGCTCCGGCAACTCAACCCAGGTGATGTACGCGGCTGCCACAAGGAACAACGGGACCACGAGGGTAGCAACCGCAAACAAGCGCTTGCGTTCTCCGACCTCCTGATTCCAGGGCAATCCCTGACGATACTCTGCCACAGCTAGGCTCCCTGCTCTGTTTTCTGGTTTACAGCCAGTGAAATACTGGCGTAGCCCGCGTCCACGCAGGTGGACATGATTTTCTTCAACAGTTCATAGGGCAGTTCGCGATCGGCAAGGATGGTGATGGGGCGCCCTGCATCCGGTGCCGGAGCACTGGAGCGGCTGGCCTGGTAGTCCAGCTCTTCCTTCAGGGCGGGCTCTACCTGACCACTAAAGGCCTGGAGCACGTCCCGCTTCATCACAACACGGCCGTTCACCAGGATATCGTTGTCCGTGACCGTCAGCGCGAGCACATCACCCGGGGGCTGCTGGGCACTGGAGTCCGGCAGCTTGATGGCGTTGTCCTGGTTCAGCACCTGCACATCGGAGGATGAATTCACCATCAGGAAGAACACCAGGATGGTAAAGATGTCCATCAACGACACCAGGTTCAGCTTGCTCTGTTGTTTGCCCCGCCGATGATGGCGCTTCAGGCGTTTGGCTTTCGCAGACTCTTTCATGACTGTTCAGCCCTCTTCGGTGCGTCGCCCAGTGAGATCTCGGGGAACAGCTCGGCCTCAACGACATCACCTGCGACAACCGCTTCGTAAGAGCGCACCTTGTCCATCACCGACACCAGCGTCTGATATGAGGTGTCGCTGGACGGCATAATGATGATGTTGCGTTTGTCCGGGAGCCTGCCCTTAAGCTCCTTCATGACCTTACCGAGCATCTCGAAGTCGTGGGCCGCTTCGCGGTTGGCAATGGTCTTGATCACGCCGCCCTGGTTGTCGGACACCACAAGCTGGTCTTCGAAAATGACGACCTGTAACTGGAGTTCTTTCTGTTCTTCAACGGAACTGCTATCCACATCTGGGAAGTTCAGCTCCAGCACGCTGGTGTGTGCAAACACCATATTCAGCAGCAGGACCGGAACCAGCACGATCATCAGGTTCATGAACGGTGTGATATCCAGGTCCGCTTCGCTGCGAAGCCGACGATGCTTACGCCTCATGGCTTTAGCTCCCTGATTGAACCGTTACGCCACTGACCCGGCGGGGTTGGCCGCACGGGAAGCAGGCTCTGCTGGGCGGGCAGCGGCGGCAGCCGGTGCCTGCGGCCTTGCGCCTGTTCCGTCGGTGATCAGGTTCAGCACCTTGATGCCGGCCATCTCGAAGCTGTCGATGATTTCGTTGGTCTTGGTCTGGAGCACTGAGTGGATCAACAGCAGCGGGATCGCAGACATCAGGCCGAAGGCTGTCGTGTTCATCGCTACGGAGATACTCTGGGACAGCAGGCTCGCCTTTTGAGACGGGTCCGCCGCGGCAACCGCGGTAAAGGCCGCGATCAGGCCGATGATGGTGCCGAGCAGGCCCATCAGCGTGGAAATGTTGGCCAGCGTGGACAGATACTGGGTACGCTTCTCGAGGCGGGGCATGACTTCCAGAAGCCCCTCTTCCATGGCGTACTCGATCTCTTCCCGGGACTGGCGACGGGCCAGGCGCTGGAGGCCGAAACCGATCATGGAGGCCATGGCACTGCCAGACTCAGTAGCGTAGTTCAGCGCGCCCTTAAGATCCTTACCACCAATCATGTGGTGCAACCGGTTGAAATCACGACGATTAGTGATCTTCTGGGCAGACAGGTATATGTAACGTTCAGCGGCAACGATGAGTCCGATAATCAGCACGATGGCGATCGGATACATGAAAAAGCCACCTTCCTGGAAGAAGCGAACGGCAGTTTCAATCATTTTCAGGGCACTCCATAGTCCGTATTTGCTGGCTAGTGTATGCGGCAACGGCCCCGGTGGGGGTAAGTTCACGCAAGTCTTTGTAGCGGTTTGTTTTTACATGCGTATGTGCACAGACAATGTGTGACACACGTCTCACTCTGACGTTGAGTCAGGACGTCCGGACACCGTCGAATCCTCCGCTGAGGTGCGGAAATACTGATGATAGGACACCAGGCGCTGAAATTCCTGGCGCTCCAGCGGCGCAATAGGGCGCTGGAGCATCAACTGCTCGTCCGGCCGGGCCAGCGACTGCACCGCCGGCGCCTGCCAGGGCACCAGGTAAAGCACCGTCGGCACTTCCTGGTCACCGCGAATTCGTGTGCCTTCGATCGTCACGACGCCGTCCTGGGCGACGCAGGGAAATGCGATGATCAACAGCAATAGACTGAGTAGGTGTTTTCTAGCGGTCATAAGCGGTTCCTGACATCGAATATCCAGTCCTTGAGGCGCGGATTCGGCTCTTCCGCCAGCGACTGATACTGCTCGTAGAGAGGCAAGGCCTCCTCGAGCCGGCCGAGGTAGATATCCAGCAGGATGGCCAGATTCAGCATGGCCGGCAGGTGATTCGGATCGGCTTCCAGGGCTTGCCGGTAAAGCGTTTCAGCGTGCTCGAACTCGCCCTGCTCCCGGGCCATCACTCCGAGGTGGGTCAACGCTGCGCTGTGTTGCGGGTCGCGCTCAAGCACCTGTTGGAAATACCCTTCGGCGGCGTCGGGGTTGCCCTCTTGCAGTGCAATAATGCCGAGATTGGCCAAGGGTCCGGTTCGCTCTGGGTCGGCCTGATGGATCTGTTCAAACAGGTTCCGCGCGTTATCGGTATCCCCTCCCCTGAGCAAGGCAACCGCCTCGCTGAAGTCCTGCGTTAACTCGGCCTCCCGGGCCTGGCGCTCTGCCTCCGCCACATCTGCCGGGTCGGTTTTGGGCGAGGACGCACAACCGGCCACCAGCACGACAGCCAGCAGCAGGCCCACTCGCGTCCACCCCTGGAATGACCTAGCCCAGCTCATCGACAACCTCTACGGTGATTTCAGGTTTGTTGTAACGGCCCGGAAGCAGGGTTTTCAGGGCTTCGTAACTGCGCTGAACCCATTCATCGAAAATGCCGTTGCGGGCGCGGCTGGCGTTCTGTTCATGAATGTCGATGGCGTTGTCCTCAAACGGGTAGGCCTGCTCTTCCAGCAAAAGCTCGTACTGGGATAACTCCAGCTCCGACAATCCTTCTGGTCGCTCCGACTCCATCAGGTCACGGCCGAGGCGCGCGTAGATGTGTGCAATCTGATAGCCGGCTTCGGTGGAGAAGGACGACACGCCGTAACTCGCGGTTTTCTGGTAGGCGGTAACGGCCTCTTCCAGCGCCTCGGTCTTGGCTGCCATGCTTTGATTCAGCGGCAAGGTCAGGCGAATGCTGTCGTAATAAGCCAGTGCTTCCCGTGCCAGAATCGCCGAAGCTTCGGCCGCCAGGTAACGCATGCGGTCGTCCGCCTCGTCGGGATTGTCGTCCACGGTCTCCATCTGCTTGCGCAGCCAGAAACGGCGGCTGTTGTCGTCGCCAATCCCGTCGTATAGGCCGGCCAGGCTGTTGGCGGCCTCCATGTAAACGTCCAGTGGTTCAGGATAGGTATTGGCATACCGCCGCCAGGTGTCGATGGCCTTGCCAGTATTTCCCGCACGTTCGTACAGATCCGCGGCGATCAGCAGGTTCTCGCGCTTCTCCTCGTCCGTGGTGGCCATCGCAATCAGGTTGTTCAGCTCATCCCCGGCTTTCTCCCACTGCTCTGTTTCGCGGTAGGCCAGTGCCAGGCGCGCTGGCAGGGTATCGATTTGTTCGTGTTCGGGGTAGCGGGTCCGGAACGCCACCATCACATCGATGGCATCCTGCCAGTGGCTAAGCTCAATCAGCAGGGTGGCAGCATCGTATTCAGCGTTGGCCCTCAGAGCCGAGGTGGGCGCAACCACGCCCACACGCAGGAATTCACTAACCGCTCCGGCGGTATCACCGGCATCCGCCAGCGCTTCCGCCTGACGGAAAACGGACGCGGCCAGGCTTTCAATGACATCCGGCCGCCTCTCGTCGGTCTCTGCCATGACGCCCAAGGCCTGTTGATAGGTGGTTTCCGCCTCGGCGTATCGGGCCAGCTCAAACAGGCTGTGGGCTTTCAGCAACCAGGTTTCCGTGAGGATATCCGCCCCGGGCGCGGGAACTCGGGCAATCATGCGATCCGCCATTTCAACCACCTGCCCATAGCGATAGCGCTCGAATTCGTGCTGCATGGCAATGTAGAGCACTTCTTCCGAGCGAGGGTCGTCGGGAAAGGCGTTCACGAATCGTTGACGATTCAGCTGCTGGAACTCGGTGTAATCATTGTAAGTTTCAGCGGGTTCACGGGGCCAGGTTTTGGCATATTCGCGGAAGGCCAGTACCGACGCATAGCCTGCCTCAGCGGCGCGTTCGGGTGGTTCTCCCTCCCATGGGAAGTCATAGGCCACACGTTCGAAGGCTTCGATGGCTTCCGGCCACTGAGCCAGTTCGACATGGGTTTCACCCAGCAGGAACAGCATCTCCGGTGTGCGGGGGTGGGCCGGGAAGGTATCCGCGAAGGCCTCGTAATACACCGCCGCCTGACGATAATGCTCATCCGATTCCAAACCTTCTGTCTCGCCCGCCAGTACATAGTGGCGATTGGCAAGCTCCGGGATCAGCTCTTCCAGCTGCTGCCCGATATAAAACGCTGTCTCGTCATCCGCCTGTTGCAGGTAGGCACTGTGAATGCCGTAGTCCCGAACAAACGCCGCCTTGCGATCCGGTATGTCAGCGGTAAAGCCGGCCTGTGCCAGGGTGTCGATGATACGCATGTGGTACCGGGGCGCCCATGGGCTCAGTGACCGCGCATCGATGTAGCGCTCGAATACATCAATGGCGTCTGTGTACTGTTCCCGCTCCAGCAAAAGGTCGCTGTAGCGGTCATACACGAGGATTTCGTAGGGTTTCTCGCCGGTCTCACGGAAGATGGCCTGCAGGGTGTCCGCACCGTCCAGGTAAGACAGTGACAGGCCAAATACGCGGAACAGGTCTTCCATCATGGTGCGGTATTCCTGCCCGACGGATTCCACGTCCTGCTCTTCCGGCATGACCAGGTCCAGCACATTGATGTAGCTGAACAGGGCTTCCCGATAACTCCCCTGCTTGAACTGGCTCCAGCCCAGCATGTAGTGG
Source organism: Marinobacter sp. G5_S1_61_S3 (assembly GCF_054968585.1). Taxonomy (NCBI): domain Bacteria; kingdom Pseudomonadati; phylum Pseudomonadota; class Gammaproteobacteria; order Pseudomonadales; family Marinobacteraceae; genus Marinobacter; species Marinobacter sp. G5_S1_61_S3. Next base: position 188,041 of record NZ_JBQKUK010000009.1, read on the forward strand.
GCGTTGACCAGGAACGAGGCGTCGTCCCTTCTGGCCGGGTCGGCGTCGATCACCGTGCGGAACGCCTGTTCAGCCTCGGTGTACCGGCGATTACTGAACAGCAAGTCACCGCGCCGGAACTGCGCCTCGACCCAGAATGGCGAATCCGGATGCTCATTCACCAGCGTTGTCAGTGTGGCAAGGTGTTCTTCGCTCATGCCGCGCAGATCGTAGGCGCGGGCCAACTGGTAAAGAACCTGATCATTACCGGGCCGCTCCGGATACCCAGCCAGCAGTTGTTCATAGGCTTCAATAGCCCCGGCCATCTCATCCTCTGCGGTTTCAACCATCTTGTTTTCCGCACGCTGGAATTCCAGGTCCGCCAGCCGGTGACGTACGGCAACCTGTTTGGCGGGGTCTTCCAACAGAGGCAACAAGGCGCGGTAACTGTCCATCACCTCCCCCAGAGATACTTCACTGGTGCCGCCCCGGGTATCCGGCGCAGGCTCGATGGTTTCCTCGATGGATTGAAGAGTGGCCAGAGTCCCCGGCTGGGGCTGTCTGTCATCCCCTCCGCCGAATACATCCGGCATTGAAAGCGACTGGCAGCCCCCGAGGAGGCCTGCGACAAGCACTGGCAGAAGGGTATCCAGGCGCCTGCGGATTACCGGCTTAGTCACGGTCACCTCCCGCTTCGGTGGCCGGATTCGCCGCCGCACCATTGCGACCAAGGAAAAGCGTGTCCGCCAATCTTGCCGCTGCATGACGGGTTGCCCTGAGGTACCCCTGCACCTCCTGGCTCTGTTGCTGCAGTTCAGTATCCACCAGGGTAAGCAGTTCCGTTCGTGCTGCCGAGAGTGCCTTGTCCAACTCGCCCTGCAAACGTTGCAGCGCGGCCTGGCGGGCCTCTACCCGGGCTGCCAGGGCCTGATTTTCTCCACCCGATGCCATCTCCTGTTCAATCAACGCGCGCTGATCGACGAACACCTCCATGGCCCGGTCCAGTTCCCGCAGCTGCTTTTCGGCAGCCCAACGATTGACCGCGTAATCATCGGCAATGCGCCAGTTGAAATAGGCGTTCATCCGCTGGAAGGTTTCACGCTGTTTGCGGGTGGATTCGTCCTCCGGCAGCTGCGACAGGGTCTTTTCCACCTGCGCCAGTCGGTCCGCCAGTTCGTGCTGTTCCTGCGTCATGAAGAAGCGCAGATCCTCTCTGGCCAACGCGTCTTCAATAGCGCTGCGGTACTCAGCCTGTCGCGCCAGCCATTGATCCGCGTTGAGCGCATCAAGTGCGTCGCGGGTCTCGCGGATACGTTGCTCCCGCTGTTGGGCACGGGTTTCCAGCATGATATCGAAGGATTCCAACTGCGTTTGCCATTGGCCAAGGGAATCGCGCAACCGATAGAGTTCATGCAGATCACGCAGGGACAGCTGAAAGGACTCCGTCGCCAACAATCCAGCCAGGCTGTAATCCCCGGGCCGGACCTTTACACGCCCATAGGCATCGGTCAGTACGGTTGTTTCTCCCGGTTCGGGACGAACCATCTCCGCGTCCATCGATCCGGGCTGCCCGGGACTATCGCCCTCACGCACGAAGCGAAGCGCCTCGATCAATCGCGCTTCGGTTAGCTGCTCCCGCTCATCCGACAGGCGAGTACTCAGTGACTGGTAATGACTGGCAGCCTCACGGTACGCCTGCAGCGCCTGCTGTTGACGATCCATCTGCTCGAACAGGAAGCCGCGGGCATAAGGCACCTGCTGTAGCCAGGGTGTGAACAGAGGGCGTTGTTGAAGGGTATTCAACGCTTGCAACGCCAGGCCCGCCCTACCTTCGCGAGAGGCTGCAACTGCATAATCGAACAGGGCCTGGTCGGAAAACACGCCGTCGAGGGCGATCTGCTCAAGGCTGGCCATGGCGCCGGCAAAATCACCTCTGCTGAGATGAAGACGACCAATGGAGAGCTTTACCCGCTCCCGAAGTGCCGACATTTCGTTGGCTAACGGCGGCTCGAATTCGGGCAGCTCGCCAAGCAAGCTATCGAGGCTGGCCAAAGCGTCCATCGCCTCTTCCGTCTGGCCTTCAGACAGCATGCCAACAGCCTGGTTGTAATGCAGGTAAGCACGCCAGGGTGAGCTCTCTGGCAGCGAGTCGATCAGTTCGTCAACGGTTTCGCCACTGGTCCCGGCCGTTCCGGACAGGGCCAACTGGCCCCGAAGGTACAGCCACTCGTGGTAAAGCTCGTCGCTTTCGTCCTGCAACAGCTCGTCATCCACCCGCTCAAGGGCATCTCGCGCCGCGGTCGAATCCTGCTCAAGGTAGAACACTTTGCCCAGATAGAACCAGGCCTGGTTGCGGGTACCCGGCGCCACCGCTGCGTTCTCGTCCAGTAACTCCCGGAACAGCGCGCCGGCTTCGTGGGTCATACCGTAGGACAGCATCAGGCCGCCCTCTACGAGCGCCGGATGGTCACCATGACCATCGATGCCGCCTTCGGCGGAGGCCACGTTTAGGCGGGTCAGCGCCTCAAACGCATTGCCCTGATAATACTCATACAGAGCCACACCATAGGCAGGATCACTTGCGCGCTGCGGCAGTTCATCACCCACAGCCACCGGACCATGAAGCAACGCCGCAAGCGTACCGGCAAGAGTCAGTCCCGCCGGGGCGCCCGTCGTCATTCGGTTCAGCCACTCAATCACGGACCGCGTTACTCCCACTCAACAATCGCCACTTCGGGCTGGTAATCAGATGAGCGGTCGCGGATGCGGACCTCCAGGGCAGCGGTATCCGTATCCTTCTGCAATTGATAGGTCGCGGCCTGCTTATAGGCGCGGTTATCCGGGCCAATACCCTCAACAAACACCGTCACCTCGTGTTCGCCCGTCTTGAGGTTACCGATGTGCAGGCGCTGCATACCGCCACGCTGCAATGCTTTGGCCTGACGCTCGGTATACAGGTGCGCGGCAACGGTTTCGTCATTGACCTTGAGTTTCACCGAATCCAGCTTGAGGAATTCGCCGGTGTCGAGGCTGAGAAACACCGCAAACTGGGTACTCGCGGGATACAGCAGGTCCTCTTCCAGAATGAACAGGTCCCGGTTCAGGCGGATCACCTGCTTTTTCAGCTCTTCAACGCTCAACGAGACCGCACCGTCGCCGGTTTCGGCTTCGCTATTGTCCTGGGCCATGGCTGCCGGCTGCCAGAACGCCAGTGCCAGGCTGACAATGTGCAGTGCGAATGTGTTCTTCAAGGTCATCATGTTGAATCGTCCCGACCTGGTCAGTATTCAAGAATCAGCGATGCCCGGGTTACGAAGGCATCGAACGAATAAAGGGGCTCCTGCCCCGGCAGGAAATCGCCGGACACAGTGACATCCCGGAAGTTGTCATAGCTGAAATCGAGCCAGTCCACCAAGAGGCTCGCCTGTAGGCGCTGGATGCCCGGCAACGAAGTCTGTTTCCACTCGTACACCACGCCGCCACCAAGGGTAGTGCCGGAAAACGCACTCATTTCCTTGTCGCGCGCCAGGTGGGTCTGGGAGTTTTCGAAGGCGTAGAGGTCGCTGTAGAAATCCGCCTCATCCTGGACGTAGTATCGGGCACGTCCCTCCAGCGTCCAGCGCGGATTCAGGGCGTGAACGTAAGCGAGCTCGAAGGTCTGGGCGTCAATGCCCCAGCTGTCACTGAAATAACGGAACTCACCGCGAATCGATGCCCGATAAGGCAGGTAATACAGGGCCCGGGTGGCCACGGAAAAACTGGTGCGGGTTTCCGGGTAACGCTCAGGCTGGTCAAGAATAAATTTGGTGGGGTCGTTCGGGTCGATATAGCGATTTCGGCGGTAGGGGTTCTCCAGGAAGCCTTCGTCCGTCACCACTTCCAGGTCAACGCCCAGCAGGCTGTTGCGGGTCATGACCTGACTCAGACCGAGTTGGTAATTCTGGCGATCAGCGTCTTCGCTGAACGATTCGTCCCCCCTGACACCCACCTCGTCCTGTCCCCGCGCATAACCCAGGGTGACCGTGGACATGCCGCCGAAGAATTCCTGGCTGACGGAAAAGTAGACGGTGTTGGCTTCGTAATCGTTCTCTGAGCTGTTGGTGTAACCCAGGCTCAGGATGGAGTCCTCATGGAGGTAATCCACCCCGAGGGTGTATTCCGTGCGCTCTTCGGTGTATTCACTGGCCAGCGCCACCACATCCACGGACGCGGCGGATACCATGTCCACGTAATACTGGCCGGACACCGACACCTGGGGGCCCACGCTCTTGCGCACCAGCACGGAGGGGCCATCAATGACCATGCCACCGCCATCATAGCGATGATAAAGGACATCCACGTTGTCTTGCGGCAGCGTTGCTGCGGTGGCGATCTGTACAAACGCCATCGCACACGCCAGCCCCTTTACCAGCACAGGGAACAGCCGGGAGCAATCAGTTACAGCCACAACCACCTCCGGAGCCGCCTTCCGCCCCCCTTGCGGATTCACGGACCTGGTACACGTGATGCATATAGGCGTCCGCTTTTCCATGCCGGCTCAGGCTCATGACCGGGTCCGCGAGCTTGTCCCGCTCATAGGGCTTCACCCAGGGCTTGATGTCACTGCAACCGGCCGCCCCCGCCGTCATTAGGATCACGATTGCCGATGCCATCACTGCTTTGAAAGGGTTCATACACTCACCTGCCTCAAGCTATTCCCGCACCAGTTGCCGGATCTGCGTTTCGTATTCGTCTTCATAGCCGGGCTGGTAGCCATGATGGAGAAAACGTGCGTTGCCATCGCGGTCAATCATGACCGTGGTCGGCATAGCCTGCACTTCGTACTGTTCGCTGACATCGCTCTGCGGGTCATAAAGGATCGGATAGCTGACTGGCACCTTGTCCAGGAAACGGTGTGCCTCGTCTCGGTTCTCATCCACGTTGACCGCCAGGATGGTGAAACCGAGATCCTTGTACTGAGCGTACAGGTCATCCATCAATGGCATTTCCTGACGACAGGGCCCGCACCAGGACGCCCAGAAGTTGAGCATTACCACTTCGCCACGGAAATCCTGTAGCCGCAGGTTCTCGCCCTGACGGCTTTCAAGAGTGAAGTCCGGCGCCGGAATGTTCATTTCCTCGGCCTGAACGGATGAAACGCCAACCAGCGTCGCCAGGGTCAGGGCCAATCCCAAAAACCGTGTTGTCATCATTGACTCCTGTTATCAGAAAAAGACAGAGAGGCCACCACTGACCTCAGTATTCATGGACGTTTTTTCCTCACCCAGCACATCAATCCGGTAAAAGTGTTCACGCACCCCCAGATGGATCGATACGCTGTCAGTCAGCAATACCTGGTAACCAGCGCCCACGTTGAAGGTAAACCGGGTGTCACCGGCAAAGTCCGTGGCACCGGCCCCGCCGATCAGGTAGAAGTTGGTATTGAAGGCATAGTTCTCGGTCAGGAAGGCCTCACCGGGCAGCACATTCATGCCAATATTGATGTTGTAGTAGCGGTAGTCCCGGTCTTCGTCCGACAACACCTGAACGTCCCCGGCGAGCTTTTCAAAGCTGGTTTCTCCGCCTTCGGCAAAGCCCACATTGGCTTCAAAAAAGAAGGTTTCGCTGAGGTGGTAGGTCAGCTTGCCACCCCACAGGAATGACGACTCAAAATCCTCGATATTGATGATGCCGGCGAACGCACCGATCTCGAAGTTCTCGGTGTCGATCAACGCCTCATCGACCTTCTGGGGCCGCACATCCGGCTCGATCAATGGCCGGTCGTCCTCCTGGGCGCTGACAGCGGTTGGCACCAGCAGCAGGCCCGCAAACGGCAGGACGGTCAGAAGAATATGCTTAATCCGATTTTCCATTCTGTTGCTTCTTCGTTGGTTGCCCGATTGGTAAAAATCTTATAGTCCTTGACCTCGGCACGGATAAAATAGTTGTCCGTGACATAGGCGCGCAGGCCCAGGCCGGCGTGCCCAATGCTGTTATCCCGGTCTCCGGGGTCCGCCAGGGTGGCCTTGGGCTCGATGAAAATATGCCCCACGCCCAGCGTGAAGAACGGCGAAATACGCCAGTGCGGAAACGGCTGGTGAACGATGTTGGCGTTCACCATGCGAATTTCAGAGGCGCTTCCCAGTACCTGCGAACCCCAGAGCTCTGCCGACAGGTTGCGGGTCAGGAGATATCCGCCGTAAACCGCAGTTACCGCCGCGCCCTCGAACTCGCCCATCATCAACCCCGCCTCCCAACGGCGGCTGCTGAAATCATCAAAACGTGGATTACTGAGTGAGACCTGCTCGCCCTCGCCATCCAGCGTCAGTTGCACATCGTCCACATGCACCCAACCTTCACGGCCCTTACGGTCGGTGACTTTCAGCCAGGACGTCTTGCGCATGCGCAGCGTCAGCCACTCGCCCTTTTCGCTGGTATGGAACACCGGATAACCCACAGCCGGGCCGGTGCGCCACTCCACAAACGGTTCCGCCACCTGAACCTGGGGCATTGGCTCGTCGGCACCGCCCCACAGCCAGTCGGCGGCAGCGGAAAGGGGCGCAGTTAACATCAACAGCAGTATCAGGGCCAGTCTCATGGTTAACAGTTCGGGTCCTATCAGTCCGCCGGAGCATCAAAGGGGTTGTTGTAATACTGGCCACCGACATCAAGCCATTCGGCGAGGAGTCGCAGCTCGGCAGGGCTCATGAAGTCTTGGTGACTGCCACCGGCACGGAATCGATTGAAGAAGTTGCCGCTGGCACGGGCTCCATTGACGGACATGGTGGGAGGCACGTTGACGTTCACCAGGATGGGAATGGGATTATCGTCATCGTCCAGGATCAGCTCTCCATCTTCGTCCCGCAGGAACTCCCCGGATTCAACCTGCACGTCAACGAGCTGGTCACCGACCAACTCCTGTTCGTTGTCGTTAAACATCAACTCCCGGTAGGACTTGAAATGATCGGGCTCATCCGGGGAGGCGCCGTCGCTCAGATCCAGTTGTGCAATCGGCAACTGTGTTGCGTCGGCTGCATCGGTGTTCGAGTGGCACCCGGTACAGGTGTAGTTATCAACGTTGCCATTGCCGTCGTCAACGAGTCTCTCAAGCCCCCACAGCGGATGGATATGCTGCTCGTAGTTGATAACGGTCCGACAGGCGGCGCGCCAGTCATCGGCGCACTCAGGACGGATCGGCGCGGGCGTTTCAAGATCCGCATAACTCAACGAGAAGGCTGTGCCCGGTGTGAGACTGGCATCATCGGGGTCTGTCCACTGATCGACATAGACAGCGTTCGGCCCGAGGCGACGGGTTCCGTTAATCCGGGCCCAGGTTTCCGCCATGGTTTCACCCATATCTGCGAAGAGAGCGGGGTCGGTATTCGGGAATTCGATGCCGGTGGTCGGCGCGCCTGCGTAGACTGGGGCTGGCCCCGCATCCGGGCGACCATGAGGCACCGCGCTGCCAGGGTTATGGCAACCGCTGCAGGCCAGGGTTTCTCCGGGCCTGACGTTCAACCAGTTCTGGTGACGGGGGCCAATCCGTCGTCCTTCATCGTCCAACACGCTGATGGCAAACGCGACGTTGGCGGGCACTGCCACCCGAACCGACCCATCAGGCTCGACCGGCACGTAGCCGAGAATTTCCCGCATCGACTGCGCCTGGCTGCGCCCAAAGGCGGTGTTGTCGAAGTCCCTGACCTCTTCATCGGGAATTGAGACCGGCTTTTCGAGTCGAAGGAAGCGCCTGGGAAGGTTGTCCGGAGAAACAATCGCCGGATCGGCTGTCTGCCGAATACCCGCTGGAGAAGTATCAACGCCATCAATGTCGTAGACACTCTGGATTTGCAGTATGCCAAGACCATCCTCTGCAAGGGTCGCCGCATCGCCTGAGAACTGCGATTCGGGAATAAACGTCGGCAGGGACCTTTCGGTCATCAGTACCGCCTCGTCGAACTGTTGGCCTTCCTCGGGCGACTGAATCGGGCGCTGGGTGCCGGACGCCATATCAAGCAACCACAACCCGTAAACGGGAGCGGCGGCCCGATAGGCGCCCGAGGCAATCCGCTCCTGCGTGCAGTTGAGGATGTCGCCATTGCCAGTGGCAAGCCTCAGCCGGCATGGGCTCCAGCTAACGAGGTAGCGACGGGTGCCATCCAGAAACGGGGATACCGAGCTGTAGTTTCCGCGCAGCGAGATCTCATTGCCAAGGGACAACCCGCTGACCAACGGCGTTTGCGCCGAGCCGGGATTGCCGTCAACGCGGATGCCCGCCTCTACATAACGTTCGACATCAATCTCAACCGGAACCGCCCCAAAGTTGTTGGTTTCGGTAGGACGGAGCTGAGCCAGAAGTCGACCGGAATCCGTCGCCTGCGGGCGCAGATACTCAATGTTGACGCCATCGCTGACAGAGCCATGAGAGTGGCGGCCGTAAAGATAACTGAGCCCGGTGCCGTCCGGATTGACCTTATAGAGATTGAATCCGTTGCCCTGGGTTTGGCCGGCATTGTCCCAGCGGCTAAATACGATGGCGCCTTCGTCCGTTACCAATGGGTCCAGATCGTGGCTCTGGTTGAACGTGATCTGCTCGATGTTGTCACCGTCAGCATCCATCACGTGCAGGACAAAGGCGGGAACCTCGCGCTCCTCGTCAAGCGCCGGATACTGGGGTTTGCCCTCGTCCAGCAAAATCGCGCGAGACACCCGTTGCCGCGTGGAGGAAAAGACAATGCGGTCATCAGGCAGGTAGGCCGGTGCGATGTCCTGTCCTGCCTCGGCCGTAACGTTCGATTCGATAACACGCCGGAGAGTGCCGGAAGATACGTCGTACTCCCAGATGTTCCAGGTTGGCTGTTCGTCCTCATCCGCGTCTTCAATCTCCGGCGCCCTCATGGCAAAGAGAACGCGAGTACCATCGTAAGAGACGGTGAGATCCTTGACGTCGTAGCCAAGCGGCCCCGGGAAAGCGGATGAAGTGATGTCTCGCGACGGCGCGTCGGGAGACGCGCGATCCTTCAGGAACAGGCGAGCGCCGGGACGAAACTCCGCAGGCTCGGCAAGGTTGTCACCGATGAGCGCGCCATTGTCCTCATCGAAAAGCAAGGGGCGTTTTACAAACACGACCGGATTCTCAACAACCACAGGGTCACGGGACTGACTGTCGCCGCTCTGGAGACACCCTGCAGCCAGCGCGACAGGAAGAAGCGCGAATACCCGGCCCAAGACAGCGAGATGGTAACGTAACCCACTGAAGCAAGAGAACATTTTATTTTCGTAATGTTTAGTCACCACCAACGAACCCTGTTTGGCCTGAAAATCCATTTACATACGCTAAGTCGAGACGGGGCCTGTGCTCCAAGCCTTTTACGTAACGCTATGTAATAACGTGGAGCAGCACTCAAAACCGCAGTTAATAGCTCGCCTAGACTTTGAACAATTGTAAAATGGTACTAATGTGCGAATGCTAACGAAATCGAGGGAATCGATCATGACAGTCTTATGTACGACCCGGCAACTTATAAAGAGGACATTTTTACTCACTGTCCTGCTGGCTTTGGTCGGAACGCACGCTACCATCGCAAGCGCTGGCCCGCGGGACCAGGCAAAACGCATCCATGAACGCATCGCCGGTGTTCCTCCGTCTCCGGAGGTACTCGATCAGATGGCGGCAAACATAACCAACAATGGTGCGTCAGGCGCCGTTTCTGCCGCCTACACGGCCATGGAAGATCCAGCGTTTTACGATGTTACCCTCAAAAATTTCGTTGCACCATGGACAAATGAGGCGATGTCCCCCTTCGTGCCGTTGAATGATTACACGGCGACGGTCATCGGTATTGTGCGGGATAATCATGATTTTAGACGCGTCTTATATGACGACATACTCTATGTGGGCAACGCCAGCCTGAACGGCATCTCGGCATACTCAACGTCGAACAACGACAACTATGAGGACCTTGAGCGCTCCGGTTACTCCCTCAGTGATGACAACGTGCTGGAGCAAACCACACAGTCCAGCCTGAACTCCGAATTGCCCACGGGCGCCACGGCCGGTGTGATCACCTCCCGGGCCGCAGCGAGGGCGTTCTTCAGCGCGGGCACCAACCGCGCCATGTTTCGGTTTACCTTGCTCAACCACATGTGCAATGACCTGGAGCAGGTCGCGGACGTATCCCTGCCACCGGACCGCATCCGCCAGGATGTGTCGCGAAGCCCGGGTGGCGACAGCCGGGTATTCCTCAGCAACTGCGTTGGCTGTCATACCGGCATGGACCCCATGACCCAGGCCTTTGCCTACTACGACTACCAGTACAACGCGGACACGGACCCTGACGGCGAACTGGGCAGGCTGATCTACAACTCTGTTAGCGACGTGGACCCGGAAACGGGTACCCGCGTTGTCGCCAAATACCACATCAATTCAACCACCTTTGAACAGGGATACGTGACGCCGGACGATGGCTGGGACAACTATTGGCGGTCCGGCACCAATCGGCGCCTGGGCTGGGATGGTTCCCTGCCCGGCTCCGGTAACGGCGCCAAGAGCCTGGGGCGGGAGTTTGCCAATTCCGACGCCTTTGCCCAGTGCCAGGTGAAGAAAGTATTCCGCAATGTCTGCCTGCGAGAGCCTTCAAACGATAGCGATCGCTCAAAGATTAGCGAAATCGTTACGAGTTTCCGCAGCGGGTACAACCTCAAAACTGCCTTTGCGGAATCTGCCGCGTATTGCCGGGGGGAATAGGACATTATGAAAACCATAATCAGTAAAGGAACCCGAGCCCCCGCTGCGCTGTTCTCCGTTATTGCCGCCCTGCTCTTTCTTGCGGGCTGTAACAGTGGCGAGTCTACCGAAGCCCTTCCGAACACAGGCGGCGGCTCCAATACCGTTAGCTATAGTGGCCCGCCCCCCGCCAGCGACGATGTACTGAATTTCAAGCGCAGCGTGTGGGATGAGCTTTCTGGCCAGAACAAGTGCGGCGCCTGCCACAACGCCGGCGGCCAGTCACCACAGTTTGTGCATGAGGGCGACATCAACATTGCCTACGCCCAGGCCAATACCATTGTTAACCTGTCCGACCCGTCCCAGTCCGAGATGGTGACCAAGGTAGCGGGTGGCCACAACTGCTGGACGACGTCCGTCACTGCCTGTACCGACCTGCTGACGGTCTACATTTCAAACTGGGCGGGTGGCTCGGAGGGGTCAGTGAAGACCGTGGAATTGCGGGCCCCGGATATCAACGAAGTTAACGACACACTGAAGTTTCCAACTGACCCTGGCAAATTCCAATCCACTATCTACCCTGTGTTGACGAATTTCTGCAGCGACTGCCATACCAGCAATGGTCAAACGCCCTACATTGCGAGCAGCGACGTTGCCGTCGCTTACGACCAGGCCAAAAGCCGGATCGACCTGAACGACGGAATTATCCCTGGGACGGAGGAGGAATGGACACTTTTAGACGACGCATCTTCGCGCTTGGTTGAGCGACTGAGAGACGACAGTCATAACTGCTGGACCGACGATTGCGTTGACTCATCGCTCACCATGCTGGCAGCCATACAAAATTTTATTGGGAGTCTCGACAAGCCCCAACCTCTTCCCGACAACCTAGTCACCAGTAAAGCGCTGAACCTAGTTGATGACGGCTTGCTGGCCAATGCCGGCGGCCGATACGAAGACAACGTCATCGCGCTTTACGAATTCAAAGCAGGCGACGGCCCAACGGCCTTTGATACCAGCGGTATTTCCCCACCCCTGGACCTCACGCTCAGCGGCAACGTTGGCTGGGTTGGCGGCTGGGGTATTGATATTGGCCCTGCCTTTGAAACCGAAGAAGGCGAAATGATCCGTGCCGGCAAGGCTCAAGGCTCCACTGCCGACAGCCGCAAGCTGCACACCCTGCTGACCGCCTCCGGCGAATACGCCATCGAAGCGTGGGTTGTGCCCGGCAACATCACCCAGGAAGACTCCCGCATCGTGACCTACTCCGGCTCCTCGACAGCGCGGAACTTCACGTTGGGCCAGGACATGCAGAGCTACGGGTTCCTGCATCGGAGCACCACCACCGACCAGAACGATCCAATGCTGACCGAAGCCAACCCGATGCTGTTGCAGGCGACCTTGCAACACGTGGTGGTGAACTTTTCACCGGACGGTGGCCGCGAAATTTTTGTGAATGGCGAACCCTCCGGTGATGTCGACCCGGATTCCGCCGGCCTGCTGACCGACTGGGACGACAGTTTCGCCCTGGTGTTGGGCAATGAGACGGACGGTGAATCGCCCTGGGAAGGCGCGGTCAGGATGCTTGCCATCCACAACCGTGCCCTCACCGCAGAGCAGGTTGCCGCCAACTACGACGTGGGCGTTGGCCAGAAGTTCTTCCTGCTGTTCAGCGTATCCCACCTGGTGGATATGCCGGAAAGCTTTATCGTCTTTGAGGTCAGCCAGTTCGACAACTACGGCTATTTGTTCTCAAATCCGTTCTTCATCAGTCTCGACGAGACCCAGTCTCCATCGGGTATACCATTGAAGGGCATGAGAATAGGTATCAACGGCCGCGAAGTGGTTGTAGGCCAGTCGTTTGCCAACCTGGACCTAACACTGAATGCCAGTGATTACGTAGCAGGCTCCGGCCAGCCACTGTCGAGACTCGGCACGGTTCTCGCGCTGGAAGAAGGCCCGGAAAACGACCAGTTCTTCCTGACCTTTGAACAGCTCGGTAGCAACACAGACGTTCGAGTGGAAGGCCCTGTCCCGACGCAGCCACCAGAAACCAGTAGCACGGAATTCTCCGCCATCGGCCTGAAGACGTTTGACGAAGTGAATGCGTCCATGTCCAAGGTAACGGGTATTCCGACCACCCAGCCGGGCGTCGCCGAAACATTCACTACGGTTAAGCAGCAGTTACCGACCGTGGAGGACCTTGAAGGCTTCCTGTCATCCCATCAGATGGCGATTACCCAGATGGCGATCCAGTACTGTGATGTTCTGGTGTCGGATACCACGCGCCGCAACGCCTTCTTCCCGGGCTTTGACTTTGGCGAGAATGCGAGCACTGCGTTTGACGACGCCGGCCGGGATCTCATCAAAACGCCGTTGATGGAGAAGTTCGTCGGCACAAGCCTGACAACGCAACCGAGTGATGCGGACATTGAAGCCGAGCTGGACGCGCTGATGGGACGACTCACCACCTGTGGTGGTGGTAGTTGCGAAGCCGGCCGTACCGAAACCGTTGTCAAAGCAAGCTGCGCAGCCGTACTGGGCAGTGCAGTGACACTGATCCAGTAGAGGACGTTGACCATGTATATCAAACCTTCTCGCAAACGTGCACTGGCGACGGATCAACCTCTCCTGCACAGCGATCACTCAAGACCGAAAACCCGACGCGAGTTCATCGCGCAGGGCTTTATGACCGGTGCAGCCACCCTCTGTGGCGCATCCGTGTTCAGCTTGTTCGCCAATCCACGACAGGCGGCTGCAGCGCTGTCTCCGGACCTTGAGGACTGGAAAGAATCCTGCGGCATCGCCTCCGCAGGCGCGGGCAAGATTCCCTTTATCTGCTTTGACCTCGCCGGCGGTGCCAACATCGCCGGCTCGAATGTGCTGATGGGCAAATCCGGTGGCCAGTTCGACTTCCTGAGCACGGCCGGCTACAACAAGCTGGGCTTGCCCGGCACGATGCTGCCCAACGACCCGGCCTTCGTGAACCAGGAGTTTGGCCTGGCGTTCCATTCCGACAGCGGTTTCCTGCGGGGCATGCAAGACAGCACGTCGATTGCCGCCCGTGGTTTTATCAATGGCGCCATCATTGCCGCCCGTTCCGAGAACGACACCGGCAATAACCCCCATAACCCGATGTACGGCATCAGCAAGGCGGGCGCTGACGGCGAACTACTCACACTTGTGGGTTCGCAGAGCTCAGAAAGTGGCGGCAACTCCATGGCGCCCATGAGCCTGATCAATCCTCAGGTACGCCCCACCAAGATTGACCGCCCGAGCGATGTTTCGGGGCTGGTGGACGTGGGCGACCTGACCGCCATTCTGGATCAGGACGATTCCGTCGCCGTGATGGAGTCCATCCAGCGCATCAGCCGCAAGAAACTGGACAATGTCGATACCACACTTGTCACCAGAGACGATGTGGTGAAGGACCTCGTCAACTGCGGCTATGTTAAAAGCGCAGACCTGACCGAACGCTTTGCCGATCCGTCTTCTATCGATCCATCTCAGGATACGGACATCGTGGGTGGTATTTTCACCGAAGCCCAGTTCAACGAAAACTCGCGGCTGGGCCGGGAAATCCGCAAAACAGCAGCCGTTATGAAACTGGTCCAGAATGGCTACGCCGGTGCCGGTACCGTTACGCTGGGTGGTTATGACTACCACACTGGCGAGCGTGGCACCGGTGAAGAGCGGGACTACCTGGCGGGCCGCTGCATGGGTGCCTGCCTGGAATACGCCCACCGGACGGGCACGCCGCTGATGCTGTACGTGTTCAGCGACGGCTCCGTATCAAGCAATGGTCGGCTGGACGAATCCATGGCCGGGCGCGGCAAAGGCGAGTGGACAGGCGACAACCAGCAGACGGCTGCGTCTTTCTTCCTGGTCTACAGCCCGGCAGGCCAACCCACTGCCTTCACCAACCAGATCGGCTTTATGCGCTCGGACGCCTCCGTGGAAACCGCCTCGAGCCCTGCAGCCAACAACGTAAACCAGTTGGTGCAGACGGTATTGCTCAACTACATGGCCCTGCATGGGGAACAAGGCATGTTCGAGAACTCCGATCGGTTCCCCAATCATGGCCTCGGGAATCAAAACAGCCGTGATCGGCTCATCGCCCTCGAACCGATTGTGTGACCCGGCGTGACCGGGCTTACGGGCCCGGTCGCACACCCCTTTTGCATCACTCCCTTTCCGGCGGCATCAGCCCGTCCGAATAATGCACCTGACGCTGTTCATCAATGATGACGGCGTCGATGCCCTTTAACCGATTGACCATTTCAAGCCCCTTGGCCGCCCCAAGCACAAAGACCGCCGTGGACAAGCCATCGGTTGTGATGCTGTCGTCGCCGAGGATGGTCACACTCTGCACGCCTTTTGCCGGTTTTCCAGTCGCGGGCGAGAGAATGTGATGGACACGCTCGTTGTTGTCGTCAAAAAAGAAGCGTTCGTAATCGCCTGATGTCGACACTGCCACGTTGGTCAGTGGCAAAACCATAGCGTTGCGTGATTCAGATCGGGGGTCCCGAATACCCACGATCCAAGGCTTGCCGCGCTTATCACCCAGCAGCCGCAGGTCTCCCCCCGCGCTCAAGCGGGCATGACGAATGCCGAACGATTTCAGGATGTCGATACCACGGTCAACGGTATACCCCTTGGCAATGCCACCCAGATCCAGCCGCACCCCCTCATCAAGGAATCGGACGGTATTGGCACTGGGGTCCAGCACCACCGATCTGTAATTCACCTTTGCCAAGCCTTCCGCCAGCTCTTCATCGGAGGGCTGTTGTCTGGCGCGAAAGTCGTACAGGTAGCCGATGGAACCAAAGCTGATGTCGAAGGCGCCATGGCTCAATTCAGAAATCCTCAGCGCCTGCTGAAGCACCGTAAAGAGACTGTCGCTCACCTCCACCGGTCCGTTGGCCGCCTCGCGGTTAACCCGGGACAGTTCGGAATCTTCCCGGTAACGGCTCATCTGACGGTCGATACGGTCGAACAAAGCCAGCACGGCATCTCCTGCCTCGCTGGCCACGGCCGGATCCTCGGTCCAGAACTCCATCTCTATGGCGGTGGTCATTGCCGTACCGCTCACACGTACCCATTCGGCCTGGGCCGGCATGGCCACAGTCAGCAGCATGGCCATACCCCACGCCAACGTCCGTGCAACTGCCGCCTTATATAACCATCCGTTGTTCACCACCCACCCTCATTTCAATAATTGTGTTTGATCGTTGTTTTGATGCCAGCCCCTGACTCATCCCCTCTACGCCCCCCTCATCCCCCCGTCTACGCCAATAAAAAGTGCGTCAGGAGGATGAACAGCCGGGAGCATCGTCGCACTATGCATGAAAGCTATTCCAGCGGATGCTCTCCGCTCTCACAATAACAATCTTTCACCGCCAGGGTGTTAAGCGAGGCAAGATGATGAAAAACCCGGACTGGTGGCGTGGAGCCGTCATTTACCAAGTTTATCCACGCAGCTTCTACGATTCCAATGGCGATGGCATTGGTGACCTGCCTGGGGTTACTGCCAAACTCGATTACATCGCCAGCCTCAACGTGGATGCAATCTGGCTGTCACCCTTCTTTACCTCGCCGATGAAGGACTTTGGCTACGACGTCTCTGACTACCGCGGAGTGGACCCGATATTCGGCACCATTGAGGACTTCGATGAACTCATTGCCGAGGCCCACAAACGCGATCTGAAAATCATGATCGACCAGGTGTTGAGCCATTCCTCCGATCAGCACCGCTGGTTTACTGAAAGCCGCGCCAGCCGCGACAACCCGAAAGCGGACTGGTACGTGTGGGCAGACCCGAATGCCGACGGCACCCCACCCAACAACTGGCTGTCGGTGTTTGGCGGCTCCGCGTGGGCCTGGGACAGCCGCCGCAAACAATACTACCTGCACAATTTTCTGACCAGCCAACCGGATCTGAATTTCCACTGCCCGGACGTGGTTGAACAGGTTTTGTCAGACGTAAAATTCTGGCTGGACCGCGGCGTGGACGGCTTCCGCCTGGACGCCATCAACTTCTGTTTCCACGATCCGGAACTGAGGGACAATCCGCCCAGCAACGCCGTTGCTGAAGGCTCCATTGGTGTGCGCAAGGAAAACCCTTACGCATACCAGTTCCACAAATACGATAAGACCCGCCCGGAAAACCTGGCCTTTCTGCAGCGCCTGCGTGCCCTGCTAGACCAGTATCCCGGCACGACTACCGTTGGGGAAATCGGCGACGACAACTCCCTGCAGACCATGGCGGAATACACCAGTGGCGGCGACAAGCTGCACATGGCCTATTCCTTTGATCTGCTGACAGAACAGCATGGAGCCGACTTTTTCCATAAGACCGTCGACTCCATCGAGAAAAAACTGACCGACGGCTGGCCCTGCTGGGCCATCGGCAACCATGATGTTTCACGGGTTGCTACCCGCTGGCAGGCGGGTTCGCCCGAACAGTTGAAAGCCTATATGGCAATGCTGCTGACACTCCGTGGCAGCGTTTGCATCTATCAGGGCGAAGAACTGGGGCTGACCGAGGCGGAGCTGGAATACAAAGACCTGGTGGATCCCTATGGCATCAATTTCTGGCCCGAATACAAAGGCCGGGATGGTTGCCGTACACCCATGGTATGGCACAACAAAGAGGCCAATGGTGGCTTCTCCGATGCACGCCCCTGGCTACCGGTTTATGATGAACACTACAGCGCCGCGGTGGCCGTCCAGCACGAACAGGAAAACTCCATCCTGCAGGCATACCGTACATTCCTGGGCTGGCGTGCACAGCAACCGGTACTGTTGAAGGGCGACATTGAGTTTCTGGACAGCCCCGAAAACACTCTGGTTTACACCCGGACTTATGAAGGCGCCACTTTCCTGGTCGCCCTGAACCTGACTGATCAGCAAGTTCGAATCACAGCTCCGGCCGCGGGCCAGAGAGTCAGCGGCGCGCCGGATTTTGTCGGCGGTTCCTGGAATGACCGGGAGCTGGAACTGCAGCCCTGGGGTGTGGAGATTGCAACACTCTGAGTCCGCTTTCACAGATCAAACAAGAAGACATACGTTATGGCCAGCGTCACATTAAGAAACATCTGCAAGAGTTATGACGAAACCCAGGTCACCCGCAATGTGAACCTGGATATCGACGACGGTGAATTTGTGGTGTTTGTCGGCCCCTCCGGGTGCGGCAAATCCACCCTGCTGCGAATGATCGCGGGGCTGGAGGACATCACCTCGGGCGACCTGTACATCGGCAACGACAAGGTCAACAACCTGCCCCCCAAGGAACGGGAAGTGGGCATGGTGTTCCAGTCCTATGCGCTATACCCCCACATGAACGTGGCGGAAAACATGGCATTCGGGCTCAAACTCGCCAAGACTGACAAGGCCGAGATTGACCGGCGCGTTAACGACGCCGCCAAACTGCTGCAACTGAACAACCTGCTGGAACGCAAACCCAAGGATCTGTCCGGTGGTCAACGCCAGCGGGTTGCGATTGGCCGCACCATCGTTCGGGAACCCACGGTATTCCTGTTCGATGAGCCCCTATCCAACCTCGATGCCTCCCTGCGGGTGCAGATGCGCATCGAGATCTCCCGCCTGCACAAGCGGCTGGACGCCACCATGGTGTACGTCACCCACGATCAGGTGGAAGCCATGACCATGGCCGACAAGATCGTTGCCCTGGATAACGGCACCATCGCCCAGGTCGGCAAGCCCATGGAACTCTACCACTACCCCGCAACAAGGTTCGTGGCAGGCTTTATCGGTTCCCCAAAGATGAACTTCATCGACTGCACCGTGGAGAGTGCCAGCAGCCAGTCCGTAACCGTTACCATGCCCGGCAAACACTCTCTCGAACTGCCCATCAACGGCCATGAGCTGGCCGCTGGTGAATCTGTCACCGTGGGCATTCGTCCGGAGCACCTGAGTAACGACGAAGAAGCGGATATGTACCTGGACGGCGAAGTCACCGTGGTGGAGCGGCTGGGTTATCAGACCCTGGTGCATATGGACGTGAACGGCGTGGATGGCGTGATCACCATGCGCACCGACGGCAGCGACCCCGTCCAGGAAGGCTCGAAAGTCACCCTGGGCATCAAGGCCATCAAGTGCCACCTGTTCCGCGAAGATGGCAACGCCTGCCCCCGGCTTTACCGGGAACCCTGCATTGATTTTTGATCTGCTCTGACACCTTTTCAGGGGCCGGTTCCGTCACGTACCGGCCCCTTTTTTTGCCCTTTCAGTCTCGTCTAATCTGGCCTGGCCTGGCCGCCAAACAGGCTGGTAGGTCCTCCCGAAACACGCTGTGAATACACCCGGTTTATCGACTATTTCCAAGGTAGCTGAATAGTGGCGGAGGTCCTCCCGAAACCG